>JABABG010000021.1 GCA_014238315.1 Alphaproteobacteria bacterium | reverse complement strand
GTTGGGCGGCGGGCTTAGAGAGATTGGTAGACTTAGTGGCTGAGCAAGTGGACGATTTAGCCGCAAAGCAACAGCAACAAAAGGTAAGATTTTGCTTCATCGGGACTCCAGGTAAGTATTACAACATTAGAAGGAAAATTTATAAAGAGTTCTTACCATCGGATAATAATCGCGCTGTTTTCTCTTCCAACCTCAATTTTCCAGGAGCGGGGCGAGCGGGCTACGATTATGGAATTAGTCTGTGTAGTGAAGAGGGTAGTGAAAAAATAGGTAAGTTGGCCCTAGTGAGGCTCTATCCTAAAAAAGATGCATATAACTCCGACTATAATATGAGCGAAGACGAGTTGCTCGCCCTGATAAAATTGATAGTGGATGGCACGCCGTGAGTAGCGATGGCGGCAAGCAGAAGTTGTTGTGGCAAAAGCGTTTTGCCGTAACCCTCAAACGCGAAGCGGAAACGCAACGCGCGCTCGAAACAGCCGCAACGCCTCCCCTGACCCCGCAAGCGCGAGCCGAACTAGCGCGCGCCCTATCGCGCCTAACACCGCTCGCCAGTAAAATTCGCCAATACCAAAGCCTCGAACAGCAACAACTCGATGCGCAAAAAATGCTCGAAGAAGACGCGGATATGAAAGAGCTCGCGACTAGCGAACTCAGCCGTCTCGAAGAGCTCGCAAGTAGCTCGCTCGAAGAAATACAAGCCTCGATGCTCGAAGGCGAAGAAGCCGAAGCAAACAGCGCGATAGTAGAAATCAGACCAGGCACCGGCGGCGAAGAAGCCGCTCTATTCGCTGCAGACCTGATGGAAATGTACCGAAGATTCGCAGAAGGGCAAAAATATAAAATCGAAGCCATAACCATAAGCGAAAGCCAACAAGGTGGCGTGCGCGAAGCAATACTCGGAATTGAGGGGAATAGAGCGTTCGCTAGATTATGCTCGGAATCGGGCGTCCATCGTGTCCAACGCGTGCCAGAAACAGAATCAAGCGGGCGTATACATACATCAGCCGCCACAGTTGCAGTCTTACCTCAAGCGACGCAAAACGAATGCCACATCGCCGAGCAAGACCTACGCGTAGAAACCTTTCGTGCGCAAGGTGCAGGAGGACAGCATGTCAACACAACAGACTCCGCCGTGCGAATAACCCATAAGCCCAGCAATATAGTCGTGCAGTGCCAAGATGAAAAGTCGCAGCATAGAAACCGAGAAAAAGCCATGAAAGTTCTACGCGCTAGGCTACAGGCGCATATACAAGCAAAAGAACAAGCCGCTCGTGCTCTAACAAGAAAAAGTCAAATAGGTAGCGGTGATCGCTCGGAGAGAATACGCACATATAACTTCCCGCAAAATAGAGTCACAGATCATAGGATTGCCCTCACCATATATAAGCTCGACCGCATAATGCAGGGTGAAGGCTTGGACGAGCTACTGCTACCGCTGGAGGCAGCGCGGCGTAGCGAGCGTTTGGAAAATATGGAAGATATGGAAAATCTCGAAAACAAAGAACAGCTCGGTGCAACGCAATAGGCGAAGTAGCAAATGAATATAAACAAGGCAGACGATTAATCCCCCAGCCACCATCAGAGCGCAACTGCTGAGAGCGCAACTGTTGCAAAGACTAGCCAGCGCAGGATTGCTAGAACCCATAGTAGAACTCTCCGCTCTATGGCGCGCTCGTAGCGGTGATGCAATGCCGCTGAGCTCGCGCACGAGCATAACAACAGAGCTGCGAAAACAGCTCGAAGCCGATGTCGAAAGACGCGCAAACGGCGAGCCGATAGCAAGGATTCTGGGCTCGCGTGAGTTTTACTCGCAGGATTTTCGCTTGAACAACGCTTGCCTGATACCGCGTCCAGATAGCGAGACCATAATAGATGCATTACTGGAAATCATCGCGAGACCTATCGCGCCTATCACACATATTCACGAGCTAGGTTGTGGCAGTGGTTGTCTGATAATAACTCTCGTAGAAAACCTTAAATGTGCTAGCAATAGACCTAAACTACGAAAGTTCAGCGCGAGCGATAAGTCCCTCAAGGCTCTGCTAGCAGCGCGAAAAAACTTAGCCAGCACGAAAAATAACTCGATACTTTTCTCGTATAGCGATTGGCTCAGCAATAAACAGCCTAGTCGTCGCTATAGATTCGACCTGATATTTGCCAACCCGCCATACTTGCGCCGCAAGGATAGATACCATCTACAACGCGAAGTTCAGAACTTCGATCCGCCACTCGCACTCGACGGTGGATTCGACGGTCTCGCGAGCTTACGTGCGATTTGCAGTCTGGCTCTCAAAAGATTGCGCATAGGCGGACTGCTGCTACTCGAACACGCGCCAGAGCAAAGCACAGCCATAGCAGCCTTTGCCAAAAGACAGGGATACGCAAAAATAAAAACTTACCGCGATCTGAGCGGGCGCAAGCGCGTAACCTTACTAAAACGAAAACCCTCCAACAAAGCTCTTGACTAAATGATCCGCTCTCTATAGACTGACCTCGTTCGATAAGTAGGGGAATAGAGGGAAATGGGGGGAGCAGGGGGGCGGGTTGATAATAGCTTTTCTTGTCCCGCCTTATGATCTGGAACAAGGGAATAGAGGGGAATGGGGGAGCAGGTTAATCCTGCCAGACTATCTAAACATTAATAGCCAAAATCCTTGGCGTGCAAATTACCTAAAAACCACGGATATTATGTACAATAACCATAGTCAGAGAAGAACTTCTCGACCACAACGGAATGGTTTCTCTCAGCGCGGGCGCAACAATAATTCTACTGCGCGAAACTTCGAATCAAATGGACCGGCTAACTTTAGAGTGCGCGGGAAACCCATACAGATTCACGACAAGTATGTGCAGCTCGCAAGAGACTCCGCCGCTAGCGGAGATAAAATACTCACAGAAGGCCTATTGCAGCACGCAGAGCATTACTTGCGTTTGCATAGCAATAATAGCGAACGCAGTGGCGAAAAAAATACCGAGAATAACCAAGCGAGTGAAGGCTCTGCAAATGAGCGCGGTCAATCATCTTACTCCTATACTCCGCGAGGACATTCGCGGCGACGCTGGGCTGTCGCGCCAGAAGGAAAAGCGAGCGAAGAAAATAGCGACGCTAACTCAGAGAATGAGGAAGGGCAACAAGCAGAGGTCGAACGGCGCTCGTCTGTACCTGTCGGTGCTACACATCGTAATAACTTTGCAGAGCAAGGTGGGGGTGGAACGGCACCGCGCGACGACGACCGCGATTACACCACAGAGGCATCCTACGAATAGGGATTAGTCGCCCTTGAGGGTATCTTTGCGGGTATCTTTTGCTGGTACCCGAAACATAGCCGGTTACCAGCAAGCCAGCAAGCCAACATACCATACAACGCAACCAGTATAGTCCAGTCGATGGTCAGATTAGTTAGTTATTGCTAACCTTGTTTGAAGAAGTAGCCGTGCGCTACTATACCTCTTGCCTAGCTTGTTCTGCTAGGCGCTCAAGCCAATGTTGCTGAGCGTCTAGGTCGTTATGTGCCTCTTTTGCTAAGCGCGCGCGGGTGCGCAGATAGGTCAATAGCTCGTAGTGTGGCGCACAAGGCTTTTCTAGAACTATAGACTCTTCGTCTAACAAATCCTCCGCCCTTGCCCAAAGACGCGCATCTATTAGTAGCTCGCATAGTAGCAAGCGGGACATCATGGAAGCCTTGTTGCCGATTAGATTCTCAAATAGTCGAACACGCTCGATAGGTTTCGTTGCATCGTTTAGACGGAAAAAAGTTTCCGCTAGTGCTCGTCCTGCGAACTCTGACCAACGGGCGACTATAATTTTGCGACCTAGTGCTTTATCGACAGCGTTCCCATCTGCTAGCCTCTGGGTGTAGTCAACTATAGCATGCGCGGGAGCAGCCCTATAGGCTCGTTCCGCTTGCATCAGAGCATCCGACTGGTCGTTCGCCTCTAGAGCTTTGCGCATAGCATCTGTGCGTAAAATTGCTTCTAGTTTCCGCAGTGGCGCAGAAAGCTTTTTACCGCGTCGTTGCATCTTATCGAGAATAGCAAGCACCACTTGCGGAGAGCCTTCCTGTTGCGCAATCTCAATTTGCTCTTGCTGCAATTGTTGGGATTGAGGCTGAAGATCCTGCGCTTGTTCCAAACAAACTTGAGCTTTAGTTAAGTCTCCGTTTGCGCGAGCAAGCCTAGCTAGTGACAAAAGCGCAACAAAACGAGTTTCTTTAACATCGCGTAAAGTTTCATATAGACGAGTAGCTTGCTTACTTTCGTTCGTAGCCTCTGCTACTTGCGCTGCGATTAAAGTCGATAGCGGGTTATTGCCTAATAACTTACGCGCTGACATCGCATCCTTGAGAGCATGAGAACTACCGCTATCGCCTAACGAGGATAGTAATGCTTGGTAGCCTGCTTGCTGTCTGCGCGTTTCTCGCCATAGTTGTATGTTATGTGGTAATGACAAAATCTCGCGCCAAGCTATCATCGCTAGCCATAAGACTAACATCAGCGCGAGTATCAAAAAAATTAATGCTCCGATACGAGAAGATACACGCCACGAGCCAAAAGCTATTTCTATAGGAGCCGGTAAGCTCGCAAGCCACGCTAGTGGCAAGAGCAAGAGCATAAATCGGAGGATTGTCCAGGGCATAATTAAAATAGCTACAAATATATGTTCCGACCAAATGGCAAGGGGCTAAAGGGCGAATTACCTTTAACGATTAGAGTCCGCATCAAGGGATCCCTGGCTCAGGCTACTATCGCTACTGAGTTTTTGTCTTATCTCACGCATAGCCGCAAATACGCTGTTGCGTGCCGCGAGTTTAGCCTGAAAAGATGCAAGCCGCGACTTAAGCGAAGAAGGGTCTGTCTCTGCTCCTAGTTTTATCTTTGTTCCGTCTTCCAGAGCATCACCACTTAGCCAAGGTGCCGTAGTTTGCTGTAGGAGTTTCTCGGCTCTATCGTTGCTATGCTCTTCCAGCAATTGCTCGATTTTCAAGAAGGGATTGCGGTCAGTTTCATCGCCGCGGTGTCTGATAGAAAAAACCGTAAATAGTTGTGCGCGGAACCTCTCGCCTAAACTCGCATCACCTGAATGCGCTTGCATCGTTAACAGGTCTGGCAACAACAAACGATAGTCCAAAAGTAGTTGCCTAGGAGTAGCTATGCTATTTGCCTGTCCTAGTGTCGTCAAAGTGCGGGAAAGCGATTCGTTTTCGTGCGAAGGTAAGGCTTGCTCTAGAGCTTGCTTTAACGATTGTAGAGAAAAACCCCCGCTAGCTGTATTTTGCGCTATTTCGTAAGCTATGTTTTCGAGCTCGAAAAGAGCATTCAATCGTTGCGTGAGCCTTACACTTGCGTTGTTTTTCTCAACACGCTCTACTTTTTTCCTTAAGCTCGCAAGAGTCTCTTCTCGTTCCTGCAAAAGCTTACTCAAAGAGTCTAGACGCGCGGCTTGGCTGTCAAATGCTGCCGCAAGCGCGCTACTTTCGCTTTTCAGACGGCGCATCTCGGTAGCGTCTAGCACGCCTTGACTCTCATCGACCGAAGAAACTTTCTTCTCCAGTTCTAGCAATCGTCCCAGTAAATCTTGTTCAACTTGAGACGCGTCATCGTCGCCTTGATGGGCACTGGTTTTACTATCAGTAGAGGTATCCGCAGTATCATCAGCATGCGATTCAGTACTGTGGCTGTCTCCTGCTATTGTTGCCATTAGCTTTGCGTCTATTCGCTCTGCCCATAAAGGTCGAGTTAAAACACCTATCAAAGCGATAAAGGAGATTAGCATTGCCCAATGCCCGCTGGTACTACGAGGTAGGGCGGCGTGCTCCCATACATCTTTGGATATGTCCAAGCCGCTATCTTGTTCATCGCTGGATGAGCTGTCTTCGCCCGTGAAGGCACTAACGAGGCTTTCTTCGATAGCAACTCGTTCATCGTTTGAAGTATTGGCAGAAGTATCTGGTGGTGTGTCTGCAGGAATTTTAGATGGGCTATCGGATCGCAAGGCCGAGGTGGCTATAGGCTTGTCTTTGCTACCGCCTTTATCTCCTAACTTGCTTATCGCCATGCCCTTTTCGCCTAGTAGCTCGCGAATCCGTTGCTGATGCGCAATCGGAACAGAGTTGCGCTTCTTCCAGCCCTGCACTGTGCCGACTGCAAGACCTAGGCTATTGGCGAATGGGCGGAGACCACCAAAGCGCGCTATCAACTCTTCCATAACCTCGCTACTCGCGAAGTCGATCTGTTCTACCTCGCCGCTAGCAGTGCTGCCAGTAGCACTGCTAGTAGCTTTGACGTTTTTTTTCTTCTCTTCGTTAGCCATAATGTAATTTGAAATTATCGATGGTTTGCAATAGGCTCTTTTCGCTCGGTTCTTTAGCGCAGGCGATAAGCGCGGGCGGAAAGTGCTGCGCGATGCGCTCGCCTATCCGTTGCGATAGGCAAAAAAACCGTAATGGTTTGTCTATAACTTGCCTTTGATTTTTTCCATCCTGTATCTGTTGAGCGTACAGCCTAGCAAAAATGTCCGCTGATCGAGCAGAATATATGATGGAGGCGTACACTCTGTTTTGTCTAAACAACCTCTCGATTGATATAGGCAGGTTTCGTGCCGAAACTGCCTCGTAAAGCGTTATACTTTCCGCAGAATAGCCGTTATCAAGCAATTTTGCTACAAGATTCCCATGAATATACTTGCCGCAAAGGTGTATTATAGAATGTTTTTTGCACGCATCTTGTTCGATCAAGTCGTACAGCGTATCAACGTTGGAGCCAGCTGTACGTATGTCTCGGAATCCCTTTCTATCAGCAAGAGCCGCCGTTTCCTCACCTACCGCGTATACTCGCAATGCTCGAATCTCCTGTAGTTCAAGCAAAGAAGCCGGAAGTGCATGCAGTGCGCTTTTTGAAGTCAGGGCGATAGCATGAGCTCGTAACAACGCATTATGCAAATCAGGCGCAAGAATAGAGCGTAAGCGCAACAAAGGCGCGCGATATACAGACCACCCACGCCGACGCAATCTCGCCGCGCTCGCGTGGGATTCCTCAAAGATACGCGCCAGTAGCAAAATTTGCTTCATAGGCTAACTTGTCATCGAGTGGATATATTGATATTTATAAGCCCTTCTAGTTTGCTTGGCAAAACATTTAAGAGAATGCTACTTAGGAGAATGCTACTTAGGAGAATGGTACTTGCGGGGTTTCCTCATCGCCAAGCACTTGCTTGATTTGGCTTTGTCCTCTACCACCGATTGTTGTCTCTTGCGAAAGTTCGGTTCTGGAATTAGGCTTATGTTTGGGCTCATGCTTGGGGCTCGCTAGCTCTTTTGCCATTCTTACGCCGAGTAACTCTGCTTGACCTAAAGAGATAGTAGCAGAAGAGGGCTTGCCAATCTCCTTGAGCTGAAGTTGTTTCTTTTTACCATCCTCGATAACGAAAGCGCATAGGTTTAGCTCAAGAGAGGTATCCGAACCGCCATCCAAAAGCTTATCTTGCCTATTTCGTCTCAAGCGCGCCGATGCGCCTAACGCTGCGTGACAAGAACCACCGACTTGACGCAAAAAAGCACGCTCCGCGGAAACCTCAACTTGACAACTACTGTCGCTTATCGACTGCAACTTTCTCCACAATCTGCTATCGGACTCGCGTACTACTATGGCGATAGCACCCTGAGCAGCAGCCGGCACAAACTCATACTCGTCTAGTTTGCTAATAGCGATAGCCTTGCGAATATCATTAGTAATATCATAGCCTAGTCGTTCTAAAGCGCAGCTAGCCAGTATGATAGCGTCGTTCGTCCCAGAAAAAATGCTTTCTAAACGCCTCTCTATATTGCCTCTAAGCAAGGTTATCTCTAAGTCGCTCCTCAGTAGCTGAACAAGAGCCCTACGCCGCGGTGATGCAGTGCCAAGCCGAGCGTTCTTCGCTAATCGTAGCAAGTCGGCAACACCATCATCACTCGCGCTAGATTGGGCAGTGCCGCTGGAAGTTATCAAGCAATCGCGTCTATCGCCGCGCGGAAGGTAACAAGCAATAACTAGTCCCTTGGGCAAAACCGATTCAATGTCTTTGGCAGAATGCACAGCAAGGTCAATGCGCTCATCGAGCAACGCGAGGTCGAGCTCTTTTGTAAATAAACTCTTGCCACCTATCTCATAAAGAGGTTTGTCTAGTATTCGGTCGCCGCTTGTCGTTATTTTAACTAACGAAAAGTGCCTAAAACTATCGCCTGATTTTAGGCGCAAGAAAGACTCTGCCTGCAGAGTCTGCTGGAGCGAAAGTGGCGAGCAACGAGTACCTATGCGTAACAAGTCCATGCTAAAAATAATTCAAATAAAGAAACTTCGACAAATGAACGAGATGGCGAAATAAATAAAAAGATATAAGATTAATCGGCAAGTGCAGACAACGCTAACCCTAACCTAGTGTCGAGCAATTGTCCATACTATGCTTGAGTCTACTCTAGAGTGTAGAAACTATAGGAAAAATCGCCCTTCGGTTGGGAGGGCGTGACTATCGTTATCCACATAGTTATGCACAAAAGAGTTATACATATTTGCATACCTAAAGAAATAGTTAGGCTATTCGTGTAGGCTGTAGCGTAAATATTTTCTAAATAGGAAACAGATATGAGCATCCTGCCAGACCATTGGATACGAACGCAAGCGGAAGAAAACGATATGATCACGCCGTTCGCAGATCGGCAAAAAAGTAACTCCATAATATCGTATGGCTTGTCGTCATACGGATACGATGCGCGCGTATCAGACGAGTTTATGGTTTTTACAAATGTCAACAGTGCGGTGGTCGACCCTAAAAAATTCGACGAAAGCGCATTCGTGCGTAAAAAAGGCGGGGAATGCACGATACCTCCAAACTCTTTTGTTCTCGCGCGCACGGTCGAATACTTTCGAGTCCCCAAAGATGTCCTAGTCGTATGCGTTGGTAAGTCTACCTACGCAAGATGCGGAATCATAGTAAATGTGACGCCTCTAGAGCCAGAGTGGGAGGGTAATGTAACGTTGGAGTTTTCTAACACGACTCCCTTGCCGGCGCGCATCTATGCAAACGAAGGGGCATGCCAATTTCTATTCTTCCAAGGCTCTGAACCCTGCGAGATAACATACGCAATGCGGGAAGGGAAATACCATAAACAAAAAGGCATAACCCTGCCGCGGATATAGGCACAGACAAGGTTAGGGAAAGGTTGGAGAAAGTATATTTATATTAGCTTAACGGTTGAAGTCAACCTCGTGCACTAGCTCGATTGACTTGCGGCGCGATTTGGCAATCTGGCTAGGGTTCAGAACATCTTGTTTGAAGACTCCCCATTGCTGCAACAAGTCCGCTGGAGGAACGCCGTCTAAAGCAGGATACTCGAAGTTCTTTTGCGCAAAAATACTCTGCGCTGCAAACGAAAGCAAAAACGACATCAGCTCCAGAGCCTCGTTCCTATTCGGCGCGTTAAGGATCAAAGCCATGCCAGTGATGTTGATATGCGTTCCGTAGTCGTTCTGATTAGGAAAAATCGGCGTGACATCTTTAGTCCAATTCCTTTGCTTCGGATCAGACAGCATGACGCCATAGTAGTAGCTATTGCCGATGGCAATATCGCAAATACCCTCGGATACGGCTCTGATTTGCGCTCTGTCGTTGCCTTGCGGCTTGCGAGCTAAGTTGTCGCGCAGACCATAAAGCCACTTCTTCGTCTTGTTACGACCATCGTGGACAAGTATTGCAGAGAGTAAGTCCAAATTATAGTCGTGGTTGAACGACCTAGTACATACGCGCCCTTTCCATTGAGGAAGTGCTAGGTCTTCGTAGCGGCGAATTTTCTCATTACCCAAACGCTCTTGGGCGACGTACAATATACGAGCTCGCCTTGTTAATGCAAACCAATGGCGAGCCTTGTCGCGAAGATGGTTAGGAAGTTTGTTACCAGCGAAGCTATTGTCATCTATCGGACTCGTGATGTTTTGCTCTTTTGCTTGGTATAATCTGGTCGAGTCGTTAGATATAAGGACATCTGCGGGGCTGTTTTGCCCCTCTTGCGCGATGCGTTCGACTAGCCCTTCTTTTGCGGAGACCAAACGGACGTTAATCTTCGTGCGCTCTGTAAATTTATCAAAAACATCTTGTGTCAAAAAACGAGAGCGGTAGCTATAGACGTTTACTACTCTATCAGATGCTTGTTGGGCAGATACTTGTTGGGCTGACGCATTTCTTAGACTAAATATTTCGGTAAATGAGTTTTGTGAGTTTAGCTGCAATCCTAGCGCGAAGAATAAAGCGATAAGTATGGATCCGCTAATCTGCACTCTGAATGGTTTGCGAAGGCTTAACATTTTTCGATACTCCTTTGTTCGTTGTGGTTGAGTGTAATTTTGTTCTAGCCCCTACGGTATGTTGGCGGCTATGTCAATTATTTTTGCAAACGAGTTAGATTTTTCTTTTTTTTGCTTTACGCTTGCAATAGCGCGTAATGCGAGACCTTCATTTGCACGGCGGGCTGCTTGAAAAGCGATGGTCGATAGTAGACGGTCGTGGGTTTCGTCTATGCTCTGTTGGTTAAGATATTTTTCCTTGGCAAGAGACTCTACTATAGTGAATGCGCGAGTTAGGTTATTTTGGGTTATGAAAAATTCGACCGCGCTTTCTACTATTTGAGGATATTCTGGCTCGTTATGATATACCCACATACTTATTAGTAGAGACTCGATTCTCTCTTGTGCTGCTTGCGCTTGGCGTTCGCTGCGGCGAGCATCGATACGCAAAAAGCGTAGTTCCGCTCGCAAACGAGAAAACAAAGACTGGTTCTGTGCCATCGTGCGCTCGAAGGTGCGTTCGAATAATATCTTGTTCCTGCGACCGTTGCCAAAGGCGAGCTGAGCCTCTAACAATCCTTCGACATTTTCAGGCGATAGGCTATTATCGCCCTGTCCTTGTGCAAAGTCATCTGATTCAACTAAATTTATAATTAGGTCGGTTAGTTCTTGAGGTCCTAAACCTTCTGCTATTTGTCTTGCTGCATGCGTAATAAATTTCGCGCGTAGGTTTGCATCTGGGATAAATTCCTGTATCTCAAGCGCGCGCCCCACATCCTCGCTCTCGCTCAACACAAATGAGAGTGCGAGAATTCCGCGCGAACGTTGATAGAGGTCTTCGATATCTTGCAAAACATCCCAAGCGACAGCAAAGTCACCAGACAAGGCATATTCGATAGATAAGCGCAACAAAGCACTGCGTTTTTGCTCTGTATCTAGTGTTAATGCGATGTCGTTTGCAAGAGACATCAGGGGTTGTCCGGCGAAACTCATTTTTGCTTGGATCATTCTCCTGCCGGTTTCTGCCAGTAAACCGCTTTGCAGATAAGGATTCTCGATTCGGCGAATCGCGCGAAGAGCATCGCGGAAAGTGCCGTTTGAGAGCATGTGAGTAGCAACTTGCACCAAGCTGTTGTTACGTTGCTCGCCAGGCGGTAGCAGGAGCGCACGGCGGTAAGCCTCGAAAAGCAGACGGTTAGACGCATTTACCCTGCCACTGCGAATCGAGTAATCCGAGAGGCGAAGCAAATCTTCTAACTCACTTTGTTGCGTTGCTCGTATAAGTAGTTTGTTGATGAAACTGTCTTGCTCTTCTCTTGCCAATCCAGCCGCCCTAGGAAGGTGGGGTAGCGCGCCTTCGATAAACCTAGCGCGAGCTCGTATGTTGTTATCGCTTTGTATGTACGAGGAAACGCGTTGAAAAAATCCTTGTTGCGCAAACATCTCGCCAACAATGCGGAATCCCTGCTCGCCGTCTTTACCTAGCTTATCGCTAGGTATGCTACGCAAAATAGAGAAAGCCTCCTCTAAATTTTTTATGCCAAAACTACGACCATTGCGAGTCTTGAACTGCACCGCCGCAATAGCGAGCAAAGAGCGAGCCCGCCAAATTGGCTCGTTGATCGATTGCGCGTAGCTCTGCGCTTCTTGCCATCCTCTCGTTTGTAAGAGTGCTCGTGTCATAGAGACATGGGCTTTGCCTCGCTCAAAGTTTTGCAAACCCTTTTCTAAAAAAGAGCGGATAGCCCGCCAACGCTCTATTACCCCTCCTTCGCCTGCCTCGAGGCGATCAGGGTCGAGCAGCAGCTCCTCAGGCGATAGGCTGCCAAAGTCTGGGTCAATCTTTTGCGCATTCGCGTGATTTGCAAGAACTAGTGTAGAAAAGCAAAGGCTAATAAAAAAACAAAATAGCAAGCCTAGGCTAGTCAAGAGGAAGCGTAGGTGAGGAAAGGGCTGCTGATAAAATCGCCCGAAAGGTCGTGAAAAAGATAATAGGATTAAGTTCGTCATAAAATACGCCATATCACTTAAGCACACGCGCGAACAAGTCATCGACATGCCTCACATAGTGGCTATTATCGCTAAGCGTAGAAAGCTCCGCATCGCTAAATAGGCTATTAATTTCTTCGTCTAGCTTGAGTATTTCTGCTAGCTCTTCTCCTTTATCTAAAGCCAGAATGCTCGTGCGCTGGACGATCTTATAGGCATCGTTGCGTCCGATACCCTTTTTCAACAGTTGCAGTAGCAAGCCGTGCGAAAATAGAACGCCCTTAGTCTCGATTAAATTTTTCTCCATGCTCTGCGGAAAGACGAGTAAATTTTCAATTACGTTTGTCATGCGTGCGATGGCGAAGTCTAGAGTGATCGTGCTATCGGGTGCTATCACACGCTCGACCGACGAATGAGAAATGTCGCGCTCGTGCCAGAGGGCTACATTTTCTAGCGCAGGTTGCACCGACATGCGCACGAGGCGAGATAAGCCAGTTACATTCTCGCTCAATATCGGATTGCGCTTATGCGGCATCGCAGAAGAGCCAGTTTGACCAGCGGTAAAATCCTCGCTAACCTCAGCCACCTCGCTGCGTTGCAGGTGGCGAATCTCGGTGCTTAGACGCTCTAACGACGACGCGATAACACCCAGGGTCGCAAAAAACATTGCGTGACGATCGCGCGGAATTACTTGGGTCGCGATAGGCTCGCAACGCAACTGCCAAGGAATCTTTGCTACTAGCTCTAAAATCTTGTCGGAATTTTTGCCTTGCAAAGTTTTGTGCAACGAATCTTGTAAGGTTTGATTGAGGTAATTCGCAACCTCCACTTCTACATCGGGGTGCTGGAAGGCGTAGTGACCAACTGTACCAGACATAGAGATTGTAGAGACCTCCTCTCGTGCTTTCTGCAAGCGTTCTATAGCGCGGTTAAACTCCGCGTAGAAGCTCAATAGCTTTAGCCCGAAGGTTGTAGGCTCAGCCGCCATGCCGTGACTGCGCCCCAAGCAGATAGTGTCTTTATGCTCTTGCGCGCGAGCCTTTATCGCCTCGTTTAGAGATTCCAAGCCCTTCTCTAATATTTTTGCAGCTTGCACTAGTTGGATGGCGAAGGCGGAATCTAGGATGTCGGAAGAAGTGGCACCGAAGTGCAGGTAGCGTGAGTATCCTGATAACCCTTTTTCCGCCTCGACCATCCTTTCTTCGAGCGCACGCAAGAAGGCTACGACATCGTGGTGAGTTTCTTTCTCTAACTCCTTGCTACGCGCGAGCAACTGCTCGTCAAAGCGAGTATACCTCGCGATTACGCCGGCTGCTTGCTCAGGTATATCTTTGCGCTTGGCTTGTGCTCGTGCGAGGGCTACCTCTAACAGACACCACAAATGCAAGCGGGTTGCATCAGACCAGAGGGCTACCATAGTGGCGCGTGCGTATCTTTCTATCATTCAGATTTCGTCTCTATTCTATTGCTTTCTTTGTCGCAGCTTTGCGTAAAAAACTTAGCCTTGACAAAAGTTGTCGATAGTCTTTTTTGCTATCCTCTTGTTCGTTATTTTTTTGCCCGCCAGCACTTCGCTCGTGCTGGGAAAATAGGCTACTACCTGCGACTAAAACATCCGCGCCAGCGCGGCATAGCTCCGCCGCATTATCCGTACTTACGCCGCCATCGACAACTATCGAACAGCGCGAGCCTAGCATCGCGCTTGCACTACGCAACTTATCTATGGTCGTAGGGATAAAGCTCTGACCGCTAAAGCCAGGGTTTACTCCCATTATTATTAAGTAGTCCATCGACTCAACAACCCAACTTAGGGACTCTATCGGGGTTGCGGGGTTGATTGCAACGCCTGCTAGCATGCCAGCCTCGCGAATTTGCGAGAGTAATCGTGGCAAGTGCATAGTAGCCTCTAAATGCACCGCAACCCTCTGCGCACCGCAATCCTTGCAAGCCGAAATGTAACGCTCGGCACCCTCGACCATAAGATGAACATCAAAAGGAATCTCGGTCGCATCGCGCAAGGCGCACAGAAGACCAGTACCGAAGGTGAGATTAGGGACAAAATGCCCATCCATTATATCAAAGTGTAGCATGTCAGGGCGCTCTGAACCTCGCGCACCCTCGAATGCCGCAAGCGTTTCGCCAAAGCGTGCGAAGTCAGACGAAAGCAGAGAGGGAGCCAAAAAAACCATATCTACACAACCATAGCTACACTATCGCGCATGCAGTCTATTCTCGCAAGGGCGGGAATGATAGAAGATTAGCGTTAACATAGATTAAAGTAGAGGCTAAAGATAAAGATCATCGGAAACTAGCCATTAGGCTTGCAAGCAATGTACCTTATTGTTTAGAGTAGGACATGCTCGCCATACCATCATGTTTATATGTGCGCTGATAAGTCCGTAGCTAACAAAAAGCAGCTTTTCTCTTCGAATGAGTTCTGTAGAGAGGCATTGGCGTTCGATGATGTAATCATAGAGCCCGCATACTCTGATATAATGCCGAAAGAGACCGATGTCGCAACGAAGATCACTCGGAACATATCCCTGCAGATTCCGCTCGTATCAGCAGCGATGGATACGGTAACCGAAAGTAAGCTCGCTATCGCAATGGCGCAGTTGGGAGGGTTAGGCGTAGTTCACAAAAGCATGACTGCGCAAAAGCAAGCGCGAGAAGTGCACAGAGTGAAGCGTTTCCAATCGGCAATAGTAGACGACCCTATCACGATCTCCGCAAATCTTGTAGCTCACGAGGCTATATCGCTCATGCGCGAGCATCGAATTAGCGGCATACCCGTAGTCGAGCCGAAAACACGAAAGCTACTGGGGATAGTCACAAATAGAGATGTAAGATTCTTAGAAAATTTCGATTGTCCGATAAGCGACATAATGACGCATGAAAATCTCGTGACAGTCTCCGTGGATTGCTCGACGACGAAGGCGAGAAAATTGCTACGTCAACATAGATTAGAGCGCCTATTGGTCGTCGATGGTAATGGTAAATGCGTAGGGTTGATAACCGTCAAGGACATTGAGGCGGCGCAGGCACGACCATTGGCTAGCAAGGATGTCTCAGATAGGTTGCGCGTAGCAGCCGCGGTCGGCGCGGGGGAGGCGGATGTCGAGCGTGCTAGGCTTTTGTGCGAAGCAGGTGTAGATATTCTCGTCATCGATACGGCGCACGGACATAGCAGTAGCGTTATATCGCAAGTAAAGAGGCTGAAAGAAAATTTTGCAGCAATAGATATAATCGGCGGAAATATCTCGACGGCTGATGCGGCTAATGCCTTGATCGATGCGGGCGTAGATGGAGTGAAGATAGGCATAGGACCTGGGTCTATATGTACTACTCGGATCGTCGCAGGGGTCGGAGTGCCGCAGTTCGCTGCAATCTGTGAGGCATCTCAAGCTTGCAAAGAGCGCGGCATTCCAGCCATCGCAGATGGGGGGGTGCGTTATGGAGGCGATCTCGCGAAGGTTGTTGCAGCAGGTGCAGATTGCGCAATGGTGGGCTCATTATTCGCGGGCACCGACGAGGCGCCGGGAGAAGTTTTCTTCGCGCAGGGTAGAGCGTATAAACGATATAGGGGTATGGGGTCTCGTAATGCTATGGCACTAGGGTCGGCTGATAGATATTTTCAGCAAGAAGTCGCCGATAGCCAGAAGTTCGTAGCCGAGGGCATCGAGGGGAGAGTTCCTTATAGGGGAGCTGTCGAGTACGCTATCGAGCAGCTGATAGGCGGTTTGCGTGCGGCGATGGGATATACCGGCAACAGAACAATTAGTGAAATGCAAGGAGGTTGTCGTTTCCGAAGAATTACTCCCGCTGGCGTTTTGGAGAGTCACCCGCACGACGTATTTCCTATTAGCGAGCTGCAGTCAAGCTACCAGTCAAAACCTGAATAAAAAGAGGATATTTTTACGGGGCAAGATGATAAATTTTAATTGCAACCTAATCTAACTACTGCTCTTCTATCTCCTGCTCTTCTATTTTTGCGTTCGGGAAAGCAACCCTTAGCTTGCTCGATAGAGAAGAATCGCTAGTAGTAATATCCTTCTCCTCGCGTGCGCTTCCTGCGGGTTGCACACTAGCAGCATCTCTGGACAAGCGTGTCAGAACTTCGCTAGGCAGAGGCATGCCTGCAGCGCAGACAAGGCGCACAATCAACATGTCTAACGAAGCCCTAGGATCTGGAGCCAAACGAAGTTCCTCGTAGCCACGCAAAGACAGCTGCCACATACGCGAAAGCGTGGCTAGTGATAAACGTTCGGACAGTGCCCCGCCGCGCTCGCGGTCGCTGGGTTCAAGCGAGTTCTCTATCGCGCCGACAACCCTAAAGCGCGATAGGCGATGCAAGCGTTCCATAATCTCGCGTAGCAAAACCTCAGCCTGTCCCCCCTTATTTAACAAAGAATCGAGACGCGTAAGAGAAAGCTCTAAGTCCTCATCAACAATCGCCTCTAACAAGTCGTAGAGGGCATGCCCATCCGAGAGCAAAAGCATGCTCCTAACTTGAGTCAACGTGATAGTATCGTCGTTGCTCTCGGAAAACGCACAGTCGAGTAAGGAAAGCCCATCGCGCACCGAGCCTTCCGCGGCTTGCGCTAGCACCATCGCCGCGTCTTCCTCTAATTTCCTGCCTTCGCGCTTGCTAACATCGCGGTAGTGAGAAGCAAGCGTTTCGTTGTCTAACCGACGCAGCTCTAAACGCAAGCAACGCGATAGCACCGTCAAGGGGATCTTGTCGGGTTCTGTCGTTGCAAACAAAAAATGCAAGTGCGGCGGAGGCTCCTCCAAAGTTTTCAGGAGCGCATTGAATGCACTTCGAGAAAGCATGTGTACTTCGTCGATAATATAGACGCGGTACTTGAGAACTACGGGTCGGTAGCCTGCTCCATCGACAATATCGCGTACGCCATCGACCCCCGTATGCGAGGCGGCGTCTATCTCGATTATGTCTAAAGACTCACCAGCCATCGTTTGACAGGCTGAGCAATCTCCACAAGAGTCGGTACCAGACTTGCGGGATTTACAGTTGATTGCTCTTGAGATTAGCCTAGCAAGAGTAGTCTTGCCAACGCCTCGCGGACCAGAGAGCAATATCGCATGGTGAAGACGCTCGTTGCGTAGAGCGTTCTCGATGACCCGACGCGCATGGTCTTGCCCGAGCAAATCGGCAAAGCAAAGCGGTCTATAAGCTCGCGCGAGAACTAGGCGGTTGCCAGACACTTGCGATTTCTGCTGAGGTTTTTGCATTAGCGAATCTTGCTGAGTTTCCAGGGGCTGGGAACCGTGACTAGATTCGTTAGTCTCTTTTTGAGCGTTTTCGGGCATAGAGTTTCATGGTTGCATCACTAGAGTGCAGGGAAGGGCACGACCCAAGCGATACCGTTACGGCTGCGTTCTTTCGAACCTGACCGGGTTAGCGGTCTCCCTCGTCCGCGCCCGTTCCCCAAGCGATAGCATAATGCATTAGGCACTGTTTTTACTAGAAGACTTTCTCCATTTTGCATTGTCTTTACTACAAATCTTTTACTATTCTCAAAGAATGGTAACTAGTTCTAAAGTGGCAACCGCAACATTTTTGGCAATTGGTAGCGAATTACTGGCAGGCAGGACGCAGGAAAAAAATCTACAAACGCTAGCCAAGTTTTTGAATCAACGCGGGATTAAGCTACTCGAGACTAGGTTGATACACGATAGTCTGGAAGATATTCGTGTATCCGTCAGATCGTTATCGCGAGTAGCCGATGTGCTCTTCACCTCTGGCGGCATAGGTCCTACGCACGATGACATCACTAGTGCGGCTATAGCGGCAGAGTTTAAAGCTCCGCTAGAAATATCGAAGATACATCTAGAAATGATGAGTGCGTTCTATAAAAGGCATGGTGAGGTCATGAACGAGGCTAAGATGAAAATGGTGCGATTGCCCAGAGGGGCAGAGCCTATAGAAAATTCAGTTTCCATGGCACCAGGGTTTCATATCGGAAATGTTTATGTTCTCGCGGGAGTACCGCAAGTCTTTGCAGCCATGCTCTCGACGCTCACGGAAAGAATCGCAAGCGGTGCGGAGTGGATAAGCGAAACAATAGATACAGAGCAACACGAAAGTCAATTTGCAGAGCAGTTAGGGTTGTTGCAAAAGGAGTATCCAGATTGCGAAATAGGTAGTTATCCTCGCCTGAAAGACGCAAAGGATGGTAAGAGCGACAATGTTAGCGTATCTTCAGAGAGACTATCTTGGAAAAACTCGATTGTGGTTTCCGATAGCTCTCCGCAAAGATTGCGGGAAATTGTGCAGAAATTGCGTGTAATGCTGAAAAGTCTCGAAAGTTAATTGCTCGAGGGTTAATTGCTTGAAGTTTAATTGCTTGAAGGTTATTAGATAGTGGTTATTGTCCGTTAGTGTCCGTATAATGCGTGCGTATCTGTGGGCGAGTTCTTGCTCGTTTTTCTCGTGCTATTCGGTAGCCAATAATTTTAAAATCTATTCATAAAGGAGTAATATCATGTCACATCACGCCAGCTTGTCATACCTTCGCAATTGTACACTAGTTTTCCTGACAGCCGTGTTTTTACTCGGGAGCAGCTTATGCGCAACCACTGCTCGTGCTGACCACGGCGAGTTTCATAAAACCGAAGATAAGGCGCGTGGTCAAACTGTTTGGTTTGCCGCATGGGCAGGTTCGGAGAAAATAAACGCATACCTGCGATGGGTGGCTGATGAAGTTAAGCAACGACATGGGGTTATCCTAAAGCACTTTAAGCTAGAGAGTACAAGCGATGCGGTAAGGAGGGTACTCGCAGAAAAAAGCGCCGGCAAGCATACGAAGGGAGGAATCGACTTGATATGGATCAACGGCGAGAACTTCCGAACGATGAAAGAGCAAAAGTTATTGTTTGGACCATTCGCCAATAGATTGCCCAACGCTAAATACGTCGATTATAAAAACAAACCCGCAACTAGAAATGATTTCACCATACCCACAGATGGCTACGAATCTCCATGGGGCACCGCGCAGTTGGTATTCATATACGATGGGGCGCGAGTTGCGAAACCGCCCAAGAACCTAAAGCAGCTTCTAGCTTATGCTAAAAAAAATAAAGGGCGTTTCACTTACCCATCACCGCCAGACTTCATCGGAACGACATTCTTGAAGCAGGCTTTGTACGATCTAGTGGAAGACAGCGGGGTGCTGGCTCGTCCCGTCGATGATGATTTTGACGAAATAACAAAACCACTATGGAGCTTTCTTGACCAGCTTCATCCAGTTATGTGGCAGGGGGGGCGCAGTTTTCCGAAAAGTTGGCCCAAGCAAAATCAACTGCTCAACGATGGCGAAGTATATTTCTCGCTAACCTTCAATCCAGGCGATGTAGCATCGTCGATAGCTCAAGGAACATTGCCCAAAAGCGCACGAGGCTATGTGCTCAAGAGAGGCACCATAGGAAATGCGCATTTCGTGGCGATACCATACAATGCAAACGCCAAGGAGGGCGCGCAAGTGGTAGCCAACTTCTTGCTATCGCCAGAAGCACAAGCGCGCAAAGGCGATTTGGAAGTCTGGGGCGACCCAACCGTGTTGGCAGTGAATAAATTGCCGAAATCTGCTCGTACTTTATTCGCGAAAATCGAAGGCGAGGCAAAAGTAGGAGCGATGAGCGCGAAAGACCTAGGCAAAAGTTTGCCAGAGCCTCATCCAAGTTGGAGTGAGCGTTTGAAAAAAGAATGGCAAAAACGCTACGGAGGATAGCGTCCGCAAGCATCGCTGCGGAATAGCTGCGGAAAAATTATAGGCTAGTCGTTTTTTACTAATGGTGGGAGGGTGTTGGTAACTCTATGAGATTCGCCCCGCCTGTAACACTGTTGCTATTCCTCGTGCCGATTTTGTGCGGGCTTTGCGCCGTGCTGTTGCCAGCCTTTGGATACTTTCCAGCACTAGGCTTGCACGCTTTCTCCCTTGTGCCAATGCGAGAGCTGTTCGAGACTCCATTCCTTGTCAGTTCGGTTGTTTTCACAATAAGGTGCGGTTTTCTAGCGACCGTTATCTCCTGCGTAATCGTTTTTTCGGTCTTTTGCTCTTTTGCGCACGGCAAAGTCATAGGTTTTTTACGATTACTGCTCGCGCCATTGCTATCTGTACCACACGCGGCGGTTGCTTTGGGAATCGGTTTTTTGTTTGCTCCTAGTGGTTGGTTGTTACGATTAATATCTCCGCAAATAACTGGTTTCACCGAGCCGCCCTTTTGGTTAACTAATCCAGATCCATACGGATTGCTGTACGTTCTAGCATTAGTCATTAAAGAAGTGCCTTTCTTGTTCCTGATAGCCTTGGCGTCGCAGAATGCAGATAACTCGCAAAAAGCTCTACTAACAGCGCAAGGTTTGGGATACCCTAGGCGTGAGGCTTTTTATCACGTCATACTGCCAGAACTCTATAGACGGATGCGGTTGCCTATATATACTGTGCTGGCTTTTTCACTAAGTAATTTAGAAGTAGCCCTAACGCTTGCTCCTAGCAGACCGCCGCTATTCTCGCGCCTATTGCTAGATATCTACAATGACCCAGACCTATTGAAGCAGACCGTAGCCGCAAGCGCAGCGTTTGTTCAGGTGTTAATCGTTCTACTTGCGATTGCTATATGGCGCGTTGGAGAATTGCTCGTCTTTAATATACGGCGGCAAAGGTTGGAGCGAGGTAGATATAAGGGATGCAATTTTTTTTCTAGAATACCTAGTAAAATACTTTGTTCGCACGAAGTGAGAAAGCATCGCTTACTTTTAGGCAGAGCGAAAATAAGACAGTCTAAATATACTCACCAGCATAAGCTCGCCCAGTATAACTTTGGCGATGTCTTGGCGGGTGCAAGTAGCGTAGGATTGTGCATTCTCGGGATATTGGCAATAGTACTTCTACCAATATGGTCGTTCGCTAAAGTATGGCGGTTCCCTGCCAGCCTGCCACAAGAATGGAGCGCAGAGCTATGGCTCGAATCGCTAATGCGCATAATAGAGCCTTGGAATACTTCCTTGGTGATAGCTCTATCGGCTAGCACTTGCGCTTTGTTACTATGCGTGTTTTGCCTAGAACAAGAGACGCGGAGCAAAAATCGCCTAGCCAGAACATACTCAAACAAGGCATTGCTAGCGATATATTTACCACTGGTCATACCGCAAATATCGTTTCTATTAGGAATACAAATTTTGCTATTCTCGTTCTCCGTGCCAGTCACAATGCTAGTCGTAATTTGGTCGCACATGCTGTTTGTGTTACCATACATATTCTTGTCGCTTGGCGACAATTGGCGTGGTCTAGATCAGCGCTATCAACTCACCGCGCAAACGCTGGGTAGCAATAGGAATCGCACGATGCTATTCGTAACCCTACCGATGCTATTGAAGCCATTGTTGACAGCATTTGCATTGGGAATAGCCGTATCGATTGCGCTTTATGCGCCGACAGTTTTGATAGGCGCGGGTCGATTCCCAACCATAACCAGCGAAGCGGTAGCACTAGCATCAGGAGGCGATAGGAGATTGCTAGGGGCTTTTGCTTTTTTGCAAGCAACGACACCCTGCTTGTTTTTCGCACTCGCATTGCTGATACCTCGCATAGTGTGGCGAAAATATGCATTTATGGCTGGTGGCTAGAGTGAATAAATCCTCATCATCTGAGTCGGGGAAAGGATTGTCGTTGCAGGGCATATCTCTTGAGCTTGGCGAAAATTACCTCGTGCGAAATTTAAACCTACAGGTAGCTCGCGGAGAAATAGTCGTCTTTATGGGGGCTAGTGGCTCTGGAAAATCATCTCTACTAGCATATCTATGCGGGGCTCTAGCCCAACCCCCGCAAGCTAGCGGCAGAGTCTTGCTAAATGGCGAGGACATAACTCAATTGCCAATCCACATGCGGCGGATTGGTTTATTGTTCCAAGAAGACTTGTTGTTTCCTCATATGTCGGTAGGAGAAAATTTGGCTTTTGCCTTGCGCACGGTGGAATGTAGTCGAGCTCGCATAAAGGAAGAGGTCATGCAAGCTTTGCAGCAGGCAGGTCTTCCAGACTTCGCCGAGCGCGACCCGCATAGTTTGTCTGGAGGTCAGAAGGCACGAGTTTCCGTAATGCGTTGCTTGCTCGCGCAACCGAGAGCCTTGTTGCTAGACGAGCCATTTTCAAGGCTCGACCTACCGCTGAGACGGGACTTTCGCCGATTTGTCTTTAGAAAAATACTTGAAAAACGCATGCCGACAATTCTGGTAACTCACGATCCAGCAGACGCACGCGCAAGCGGAGGCAAAACACTTTATATGGATCAATTGGCATTATAAAAATTCGTTAGTAGGCAAAAAACTCACATTACTAACGATTATTACGCCCAATCGCACCTCGCGTTCATTCTTGGCATAAAGATTGCGATATTGCATGAGAAAAGAATGAAGGAATCTTGCCTTTGAGGAGACTCTCATATGAGGTAGGCGAAGGGTGTAAATAAATTGAGGTATAGAAGTATGGCTGAAGAAGCAGTCCTGCAGAGGACTAAAGAAATGGCAAGTTCGGAGTTTGAGGCAGCCCTTAGAGATTTAGAAGGTTTCGCCCAAGAAACTTACGACCCCAAAACTAATCCTTCTCTGGAGGTGCTGGTTGAGCGCTTGGCCAATTTAGGAAGGCAGCCAGAGCTAAATCAGTAGAAAAAAGACAACGAATCGTTTGGAAAATAATTTTTCGTTCAGAGGTTCGCACGCGTGGTTTCCTTCTCTTGCCCTTTCCTCGCGTGTGACAGTCGGCCAGCCCCCCGATAAGACAATAATATACGAGGGGGCTGGTCCTTTTTTATTCAGGCAGCTACTTTTCATCTACGCGGTCACTATTTTTTGCTCGCTTATTGTGATCCGCCGCTTCACTTTCCTGGCAAGTGTATCGTCATGTGTCGCTATCAAGATCGAGCGTTTGCCAGCTACATCCATCATCATTTCGAAGACACTCAATCTTAGTTTTGCGTCTAGATTACCGGTTGGCTCGTCTGCCAGCAGTATAGCGGGGTCGTTTGCGAGTGCTCGTGCGATAGCCACCCTTTGACGCTCGCCACCAGAGAGTTGGTATGGTCTGTGGTGGATTCTCTCACGCAAGGAGACTCGATATAGTAATTCGAGCGACCGCTTGAGTGCTTCTTCCCTAGATACATTTGCTATTAGTTGGGCTAGCATGACATTTTCCAGCGCAGAGAATTCATTGAGCAGGTGGTGAAACTGGTAGATAAAACCGATATGTTTAGCTCGTAGGATACTTGCGCGAGACTCGAAGTCGCCTCTTTTTGGATTTAGTGTTTCGCCTTTCAGTATGACGCTACCGCTGATAGGACGCGCGAGGAGGGCGGCGATATGGAGGACGCTCGATTTACCGCTACCGGATGGCGCGCTCAAAACCACCCTTTCGCCGCTTAGTATTGAGAGCGAAGTATTGTGGAGAATACGCAAGCTTGAGTTGCCACTAGGAAACTCCTGCGTGATGTTTTGCAAAATCAACGCATCCTCGCATTTCTTCGAAGATGCTGTAGAAAATTTTGTTTTACGCTGCACGGAGTTTTTATCAGGAGCTGCGCAGTATCGTTATCGGCGCGAGTAGGCTTGCGCGTCGTGCAGGGTATAATGCGGCGGAAAAACTTATGATAAGTGCTAGCGCGATTATGCTTGCGACTTGCGTTGGCTCTATGCGCGAGGGAAGGGATGGTAGTGAATATACTTCGAAAGGGAAGAGCCTGACGCCGAATACTTTCTCTATGAATCGCTCAATGGAGTCGATGTGTTTGGCGAAAGCAATGCCGACTATTGAGCCGATGAAAGTACCGCTTATTCCTATAGCACCACCGACGATCAGAAAGATACGGAGCACCCCGCTTGGTCTCATACCTAGCGAGCGTAGAATGGCTATTCCCTGTTGCTTGTCGTGGACTAGCATAACTTGACCAGAGACGATGTTGAAGGCTGCGATGAGCACGATCAGCGTAAGTATAAGAAACATAACATTTCGCTCTACTATGAGCGCTTCGTGTAGGCTAGAGTGTTTTTCTTGCCATGTTATGACAATATTTTGCTCTGGCAATTCTTTTTGTAGATGTTGTTTAACCGACGAGGCTTGTTGGGGGTTTTGTAAGCGCAACTCTATCGCATCTACATTGTCGCCATAATCTAGCAAGTTTTGCGCAAGCCCGAGCGGCAATAGCACGAATCCACTATCGTACTCGTAGACGCCAGTCGTGAAAATTCCGCTAATACGTAAGGTAATCTCGTTCGGTAGATTCCCGAAGGCAGTCGTAACTCCTTGTGGTACTAACAGTGAAATGCTATCGCCTAAGTTTAGCGCAAAGATTCTTGCTAACTGGTCGCCTATCAACGCGCTGTCACCGAGAGCGAAATCGTCTCGCTGTTCAGCAGTTAAAGATTCGAAGAGTTTAGGTTTATGCGCAATGCTCTCGTTCGTTATCCCACGCAACAAGACGCCGCTAGAGTTACCGCGCGCGCTTAGTAATGCTTGCCCCTCGACCAAAGGAGTAGCTAGCCGCACCGCGCCATCCCTTTTCGCGATCATAATAAGTTGCTGGTGTTCGAGCAGCTTACTGCCGGGAGCCACGATCGAAGCTTCAGCCGTAAAGCCGAGCATTCGGTTAAACAGCTCTTCACGAAAACCGTTCATCACGGAAGTAACTACGATTAGGGTCGCAACACCTAGTGCTATACCAACTAGCGCAAAGATACTCGTTAGGGTTATCACTCCTTCTTTTCTTGGTGCGCGTAGGTAACGCCAAGCTATAAAGAACTCAGTCGAAGATGCTAGCATGCTTCGATGTGATGTTCTGTCTGAGATAGCTAACAGCCTTCCCAAGAGCTATGCTTTCTCTCTTACCGCTCTTACGGTTTTTCACCTCCACGGTGCCTTGCTTGGCGTTTTTGCCTCCGACTATTAGTTGCCATGGTAGTCCTAGTAAATCCATCTCGGCAAACTTGACGCCCGCACTCACATCCGTCCTATCGTCGTAAAGAGTCTCTACACCCTCTCTGCATAGCATCGCGTAGAGCCCATCATCTTGTACTTCTCCCACTTCTACTTTTTCTCCTCCAAGCTCTATCAATCCTACTTGAAAGGGGGCTACCGCTGGCGGCCAAACTATACCGCTATCATCGTGCGATGCCTCGATTATCGCTGCAGCCAGCCTCGATATTCCGACACCGTAAGAGCCCATCTGCACAGCCACCTCCTTGCCAGTAGCGGTTGTGATGTACGCGTTAAGCGGTTTTGAGTATTTGTCGCCAAAGAAAAATACGTGCCCAACTTCGATGCCTCTCGTCTTAATCCTTCGTTCAGCAGGAACACGGCTCTCAAATTCTTGCGGGTTGTACTCCTCATCCGTAGCTGCGTAATGCGAGGTCGCTAAAGACACCATTTCCGCATGCTTTTTGGCATCATTATTAGACTCGCCGCTCGACCCACTAGACCAGCGCATAGATAGCATCTCACTATCACAATACAACGAGCTCTCGCCTGTCTCCGCTACGATTACAAACTCGTGGCTACTATCTCCGCCTATCGGACCAGTATCCGCTCGCATGGGAATAGCCTGCATGCCAAGGCGTTGGAAAAGTCGCAAGTACGACACGAACATCGCATTGTAGGAGTCTATTCCTTGTTTTTTGTCGTAGTCGAACGAATATGCGTCCTTCATATAGAATTCGCGTGCGCGCATGACGCCAAAGCGAGGGCGGATTTCGTCACGAAATTTCCACTGAATATGATAGAGTCGTTGCGGTAACTCTTTATAGGTTTTGACCGTCTCCGCAAATAAGCTTGTTATAGCCTCTTCGTTGGTAGGACCGTAGAGCAATGCTCTGCCGTGTCGATCCTTAATGCGTAGCATCTCCTTGCCGTAGTCTTCGTAGCGGCCGGATTTCTGCCATAGTTCGGCAGATTGAATAGTCGGCATCAGGCACTCGTGTGCGCCAATTCGATCTTGCTCTTGACGTACTATCTCTTCTATTTTTTTTAAAACACGGAATCCCAATGGTAGCCAATTGTAAAGACCAGAGCTAGCTTGGCGAATCAAACCTGCGCGTAGCATCAACTTATGCGATAAAAGAGTCGCTTCCGCAGGCGTCTCGCGCAGGGTCGGCAAAAAATACATCGAGCGGCGTACGCCAACTTTCATCCCACAGCCTTCCATAGCAATTCTATAACTTCGGATAGTTTCATAAACTTCTCATTATTGCTCATATTGGTTTATTAGACCAATCTTTACTCATAATACTTTGTCTAGGCTATTGCTCTTTTTTTGTCTAGGCGATAGATTCTGTGATTGTTCGGTAAAAGTAGCGTTTTTCAATAGAATTACCAGCGAGGCTTTATGATGCGCCTGAAATATCTCTTATCTTTCCTCTTGCTTGCGCTGTTTGCCTCGAGCTTCTTCCAGGTAGCATCTTCGCACGCAAAACAAATACTTTTCTCCAAACAGGAGGATGGTAGCGAGGTTCTCTTCAACTACCAATACGAAGACACCGAGCAGAATACAGCTGAAATACATTTTTCGCTCGATCGCTCCGCTATCGGAAAGTCGGAATCTTTGTTGCTGGCAAACGATGCGTTAAATAGAGCTGCCAGCGATTTCGTTATTGTCGAGGGAAAAAAAACAGCAGAAAAGCATTTACTCGCTTTGCAGGAAAGTTTTGCTAGTGGCGTGCAGGCTATAAATTCTTCTATTGCTAGTTTCAATGGAAATATCGGGGCTAAGGTAATCTCGATAACTTTAAAAGACCCAGAAAAGCTTTCTCTAAAACTCGAGCTGTCCGGCGATAAGTTTCTCGATATCAGAGTTTCTTCGCTGGTTCCGGGAATGCAGTTCCATAGCGGTATCGAGGCTCTATCTGCCAAGCTAAGAGCAGACTGCGGGATGATTGTCGCACAGGCCAACAAAAAACTGCCGAGAGGGTTGGAATTTACAATAGTGATGCAAGGAAGCTCCATAAGCTTTCCTTTGAAAAATGACAAAACCGCCTACGATAGCGGAACTAGAGCGAGGGCTAATCAAGAAATTAGCAAGACTAGTGCGCGTTTGCGTAGTCGTATCAATCTGCATAAGCAACAGGTTAAAGAAGTTGGTAACTTCGCAGATGCTACAAAGGCACGTGCTAAAGAATTGATCAAAGATTCTTCTGCAAAATTAGCAGTAGCTCGTAAAAAAATCATAAATGATATGAAAGTGAAGCGTTCAGAGTTTTACGCAAGCCATTACCTATTGCCATCGAAAAAAGATAAAGAGCGTACATTGCTCGATTACGCTCGCATAGCTAATCAATCGGTTACTGGATTGCTACCGCTCGCTCGTGCGTTCAAAGATAGTGCGGATAGCGACCGCGAGCGCGTGGCTAATGCTTTACACTTCTTCCAAAACATCCCTTACAATGATCTTACGCAGGGTAAAGTTAGAGGCTTTCGTGGTTTCTCTCCGCCTCTAGAAATGCTCTCTGAAAACTTAGGAGACTGCGATTCTAAAACTACAGCAATGATGGGAGTGCTACAGACTCTCGCTCCGCAGCTGAAAGTTGCTCTATTCTTGGTGCCCAAGCACGCGTTTTTGGGCGTTGAATTGCCAGTCAAAAAAGGTGAAGTAACATACACATATAAGGGAGTAACTTATGTCTTGATGGAACCGACCGGACCTAGGGTGCGACCAATGGGTTCGTTGATAAAAAGCTCATACGAGCACTTGCAAGCAGGGCGAATAGACGACATCATAACCTTGGATGGAAGCTAGTTGGAGCAATATGAATAAAGATAGGTATGAATAAAAATAGATTGGGCGAAAAATCAGAGGCAGTAACAGTCCAAACAGTAAAACAATCTGAACGACAAAATATCTCGCGTGAGGCAGACCTTACGCTGGTAGATGGATACGGCTACGTTTTCCGTGCTTTCTACGCGCTACCGCCAATGACGCGCAAGGATGGAACACCGGTAAATGCCGTATATGGATTTACCAGAATGCTCGCGCTTTTGCTCCGAAAGAGTAGCGTAAAGCGTTGTTTGGTCGTCTTCGATGCGAAGGGTAAGAGCTTTCGTTCAGAAATATATCCCGAATATAAGGCGCAAAGGCGCGAAACTCCTCCAGAGTTGATGCCGCAATTTGAACTAGTACGGCAGGCGGCTGAGGCTTTTTCTTTGCCAATCGTCGAGCATAGGGGCTTCGAGGCGGACGATTTGATTGCCAGCTATACTAGAGAGGCGCAGGCAAAGGGATGGAATGTAGAAATCTACTCATCAGACAAAGATCTCATGCAACTCATCGGCAAGCAAGTTTGGCTACAAGATCCAGTCAAAGCGCAGATAATAGACGAGCAAGCCGCGCAATTGCGCTTCGGTGTACCACCTCGGCAAATTAAAGATGTAATGGCACTCGCTGGCGATGCGAGTGATAATATACCTGGTGTGCCTGGCATCGGTGTCAAAACAGCAGCAGAGTTAATAAATAAATTTGGTGGGCTTGAAAATTTGTTATCTGCTAGTGAGCAGATAAAGCAACCCAAGCGGCGTGAAGCACTGCAGAATAATGCAGATAAAGCGCGTTTAAGCTTGAAGCTGGTAACCCTAGCGGAGGATGCTCCTCGCACAATTTCGTTGGATGGATTGGTAAAGCCTAAACCAGAACGCGAGAGGTTGAGCGAATTCTTGCGAGAGCAGAATTTCCTATCGCTGTTGCGCGAGCTTGAAAGCACAAGCGATAATAAGGGCGGTAGGGGGCTAGGCGGGCTCTTTCCATCAATGGTACCACCAGTTGAACCAAAGTTTGCTACCAATAAGGTGATCACCTTTAGAGACGACGATGATAGTAGTCCGCTAAAAAGAGTTTCTCCAGCAACAGTAAAAAAACGTGTAATAACTAGCAGCATTGAGCTAACAGAGTTTTGTGCCAAAGTACGCGAGCAAGGCTTGTGCGCTTTCGCGGTTGACACCTCTTCATCAAACATCATTGCAGCTGAGCTGGTTGGTGTTTCTCTGTGCATAGAGAGCTACGACGCTGTTTATATTCCGTTAGGACATACAGACGCTGAAGGAACACGCGAAACATCACAAATACCATTAGAGTTAGTGTTAGGAGAATTGAAGGAATTGTTTGAAGATCGCGCAATCTTGAAGGTTTCGCATAACTTGAAGCAGGCTAGTGCAGTATTAAAAAAGCACTCGGTCGAAGTTTTATCGTACGACGACATACTTTTACTTTCGGCTACTCTTGATGGAGGTAAGTATTCTAGCGGTGGGCACGATTTAGTTGCATTATCTTCTCGGCATTTGCAGTATAACGCGCCTCTATATAAAAACTTACTCGGAGTTGGGAGCAAGGCGATAACTTTTGCCCTCGTGCCGATTGATGTGGCTGGCGAGTATTCTACCGACATCGTAACGATAATTCTGATGTTGCATAAAATTTTCTCACAGAGGATGATCCCAGAACGAGTTAAAGGCATCTACGAGACATTGGAGCGTCCTCTCATACCGGTCGTAGTTGCCATGGAGATTAGGGGCATACGCATCGACAGTGCCGCGTTGGGAAGACTAAACGAGGATTTTTCACATCGCTTGGTACGGTTGTCGAGCGAAATCCACGAACTGGCTGGCTGTGAGTTTGCAATCGCCTCGCCGAAACAATTGGGTGAGGTTTTGTTCTCTCGGCTTAATCTAAACGGAGCGAAAAAAACCGCTAGCGGACAATTTTCAACCAATATTAGCGTTTTAGAGAGACTGGCGGATGAAGGACATACTATAGCTACGAAAGTTCTGGAATGGCGTCACTTGTCTAAGTTGCGCTCGACTTACACGCAAGCCTTGCCTCTGCAAGTGCAGGAGCAAACGCAGCGAGTGCATACATCATTCTCACTTAGTGGAGCGCAAACAGGTCGTCTCGCATCATCAGAGCCGAACTTGCAAAACATTCCTATCCGCGATGATGAGGGCAGACAGATACGCAGTGCATTCATTGCGGCAGAAGATTGTCTATTAGTTGCGCTCGATTATTCGCAGATAGAGCTTCGTCTGATCGCCTCGATGGCGTCGGTCGATTCTATGCTTAATAGTTTTGCTAGAGGTTTGGACATACATAGCGCAACAGCCGCGGAAATGTTTCATAAACCGATAGATGAGGTTTCCTCAAAGCAGCGGCGTTATGCTAAGACAGTCAACTTTAGTCTGCTATACGGAATCTCGCGCTTTGGTCTGTCGCGTCGCCTAGGCGTCAGCGAACAGGAGGCGCAGGAGATGATAAGTATTTACTTTGCACGCTATCCACAACTTCTCAACTATCGCCAGGAAACCATTGAGTTTTGTCGTGCTAATAAGTATGTTGAAACGCTTTTCGGTAGAAGGATTCACATATCGGCAATCGCAGAGCGCAACCACCACATACGCTCGCACGCTGAAAGGCAGGCTATTAACGCGCCGGTTCAGGGTAGTGCTGCAGACATTGTCAAGCAGGCGATGATTCGTTTGCATCGTAAGTTCAACAAACACTCATCAAGCATTGGCGAGTATAATCCTAGTAGGGAAGGCACTAGTGTACATATGCTACTTCAGGTGCATGATGAAATTATACTAGAGACCCCGTCAGCACTCGCCGAGAAAGTAGCACTAGAGGCACAAAGCATTATGAGCTCGGCAGCAGAGCCACAACAATCACTGCCTATTCCTCTGGAGGTTAAATACCGTATCAGCAAAGACTGGCTTGCGGATTAAAAAAGCAACGGCTAGAGGTAATCGAAGAGCATGGAGGTTATATGATATCTGTTAAAATCCATCTTCTCTCTTACTTTCTTGCGTCTCGTCTTTTTGCTCATCGTTGTCGAGGCTCTGCTCTGCGGTTGTTTGCTCTTCAGCATGGGTATCACTAGGCTTATCGCTGTTGAAGAAAGGCGATGCGCCAGCGATGCTGGGCTCGTCTTGCTTTTCTGATGGCTCTTCTGTTGGGAAGGCGGATAAGTCGCTTGTAGAATCACTTGTAGTCTCATCTGGAATTGCAGAGAGGGCAGTCACATCGCTCTGATCGAATGAGCGTTTAGTTTGTTCTGCCGCATCGTCTAGCAAAACGCTTTGCTCTTTCAGCTTTGCTATTTTGCTTTCCAAAGAAGCTTGCCCTTCTTCAGCTGCTTGCGCTAAATTCTCGATCCCGCCATCGCTTTTATTTACAGATACGGAAGCAGCAACATATTGTCCAAGCGATTGTCCAAGCGATTGACTAGGTGATTGACTAGGTGATTTTTCAAGCGGCAAGTCCTCGCCTGCTGATGATGTTGGTTCGTTGAAAGGAGTTTCTTGTGTCGAACCTTGCTCCGTATCACCTTGTGTGCTTTGATTTAAAGTTTCTGTTTGCGCAGAGGATTCTGTTCCTAGCGGATGGCTAAAAATAGTGCTGTCGGTTGTAGGTGAGGGAGTAGGAGGCATCCCAAATTCAGAATCACTCGTACTTTCGAGTGCTGAAGTATCTAGCGTTTCCTCAAGCTGTGTTGTTCTTTCCTTTAATTTTTCTATTTTTTGTTCAAGCGACTCTTCACTTGCCGTTTTAGGAAACAATGTAGTATCCAATGCTGGCGAAAAGCCAGTAGAGGGAGTTGTTCCTTGAACTCCTATAGGTGGCATAGTTGCAAACGCCTGGTCGGAAGTTTCTGTTACGGGTCTCCCTTCCATAGAAGTTGTTTCCGCAGGGATTTTCCCCGCAAGGCTCTCTCCTATAGACCCCTCGCCTATAGCCACCTCTTCCGCAGGCATATACCCTGTAGTAGTTTCTTGCTGGGGGGGGGCTTTCGATGCCATCTCCCTTGCGGGAATAGCCTCCTCCCCCTCAGTCGAACCAGTTGTGCTTTGCATCTCGTTCGGCGCAGAAACAACATAGCTTCTGTTTGCTATCTCCTCTTTACGCCCCACGTCCTCTTGGTCGGAGTCGAGGGTCGTGCGTAATTGTTTGATAATTAGCTCCTCCAGTCTCGTTTCCTCGGCAGGAATGGTTTCATATAATTCTTGCTTATCTTTTAGCTCGCCGAGCCTCAGCGGGATGTGTGGCAAAGTTCCAATGGCTCTTTCGACAGTGTCTGGAAATTTTGCAGCAGAGGCAGTTGCAAAGGTAATCGTTGCTATACCACCGCTCCTCTTACGTTTATTGGTAGCATCCATTATTCGCGCTCGCTTCGCCGCCGCCAAGGCTATAGCAGAGTGCGGGTCCAACGCATCGCCAAGGCTGTGGTATGCCTGTACCATAGCCTCTAGAGTTTGTTCGTCGTCAAAACGAAAGCTGTGGAAAAATTTGAAAATATCCTTACGCATAAAATGTTTAGGTACGGAAACACCCTTGTCATTTTTGGCTCTATCCAGTAGCTTGCGCCAGCGGCGCGGGCTAGCACCGAGTAGTCGAAATATAAAGCGTTCTAAATTGTTGGGCGTCATTATATCTATGCTAGGCGTTAGGCTAGGCACGACATCTGCTACTTTGACATTACCCGTTTCAAAAAAATTATGCAGGCAGTCATTTTTGCTCACCGCTAGTTCTATGCTTTCGATGGGTGCGCCAAGCATCTTTGCAACATATCCTGCATAGGCGTTGCCAAAGTTACCGCTCGCAAGGGCAAACCGAACCTTCTTATACTTTTGCGGCAGACGATTCGCTGCGTAAATATACACCGCAGCTTGTACCGCGATCCGAACCCAGTTGAAAGAGTTCACGGCACCTAGCTCGCCGCGAGCTTGAATCTCCTCTGATGAGAACATCGCTTTTGCCAAACGTAAGCAGTCATCGTAACTACCATCGACGGCAATGTTGCAGATGTGTGGCATCTGGTTACAAGTCATCTGTCTGCGCTGCAATTCCGATATGCGGTCGCGCGGATGTAGCATAAATAAACGCAGACCGCGTATGGGTTTCAATGCGGCGATGGCAGCAGAGCCAGTATCACCAGATGTAGCTCCGATCATAATAAGCAGCCGTTTTCGTCTAGCAACTATGCTCTCAAGCAACCTACCATATACTTGTAGAGGTAAGTCCTTAAAGGATAAAGTCGGTCCGTGAAATAGCTCTAAAAGCCATAAATCATGCTCAACCTCTCTTAGAGGAGTTGTCGCAGTGCTGTTGAAGTCGTTGAAAGCACTATGCGCGATCTCTTTGAAATCGATGTCGGTAAAACTAGGCGCTGCGAACAGACGCAATACCTCAGCGACAACATCGCCAAGAGATACACCAAGAGATACACCAGGAGATGCACTAGAAGATGCATTATTAGAAAGCAGTTTTCGCAACGTGCGCTGACTAGGCCAACCTATCGGCTCATAGAGCCCACCATCCGAAGCCAATCCCGCACATGCGATCTCGTCGAATTTCCTTTTATTGTCTCTGCCCCTTGTTGAACTATAGCGCATTCCATAATGCTCCCGAATTTGAAAACTTGCAAGAACAGCAATACCCTCAATAATACTCCCTTACAACGCCTTACGCAACATCAGCAGGTCGTGCCAAGTGGCAGCCTTTTTTGCAGGTGTGCGCAGTAGATAGGATGGGTGGAATGTCGCTAGCGTTCTTATGGGCTGTGCCTCCGCCGTTGAGCTTCTATGCTCGTAGGTTGGGTCTATATTGTATTCGAGAAACTTTCCTCGCAGTCGCGTTATGCCGTTTTTTTCGCGTAAAATAGTTTGTGCTGCAACATTACCCAAAAGTAACAATAGCCGCGGGCGTAGCAAAGATATTTGGCGTTTGAAAAAAGGATGGCATACCAATAACTCGTCTGGGCTAGGCGTGCGGTTGCCAGGAGGACGCCAATATACGAGGTTAGTTATATAGTACTGCTCGCGTGTGGAGATATCTATATGAGCTAGCATCCGCATTAGCAACTGCCCGCTCGCTCCGACGAAGGGTCTGCCTTGCTCGTCCTCTTCCTTACCCGGTGCCTCGCCTACTATCATCAAATCAGCTTGATGATAGCCCTCTGCAAACACTCCGTTGCGCGCGCTTATATTCAAAGGGCATAGCGTGCAAGATAACACCGCTCGTTCAAGCTCTTCAAGACTGTTGCAAGATAGAGCAATTTCCTCCGCTTGTGCTGCGGCATCAGTAGGAGCGAGTGTTGCCGCACTATTTATTTGCTTGTTTGTTCTATTATCCAGCCTTTTATCTTTCGTAGGATTGTCTTTTTTGTGGCCATCAGCTTTCTCGTCTGCTACAACTCGCTTGGGTTGCTGTTTGGTTTCGGCAGATGTCTTACGAGTTATACTTTGCAACAACCTACGAGTTGCCAGATCGGCATTCTCCCACCCGCGAGCAGTCTTTCCATAAGTATCCTCACTCTGCTCAAAGTTTTTGATCCAACCGTCGTGTCCGCAATCGACTTGCCACTTTAGGCAGGCTATAAGCAAGGAGCATTCATCCAAGCGGTCTGCTTGTTTTTCTCTCTCTACGGATTTTCTAGCTACTGGTTCTTTTGCAACCATTTTTCTATGCGTGCTAATGCTTCCGTTATGTCATCATCGGATGCAGCGCAAGATATGCGGATATGGTGCTTGCCTGTATTACCGAAGCCCGCGCCAGCTACGACTGCCACATCGATCTCATCGAGCCAGCGGTTTTGCACGTCTATGCCTAACAGTCCTCTACCTTCAAGGCTAGGATATACATAAAAGGCTCCTCGAGGCTCTATGCAAGATATTCCATCAATCGCGTTAAGGCTTTTGCTAATGAGTTTTGCGCGACGTGCAAAATTCTTACGCATTTTTTCCGTATGTTCGTACGTTCCTGAGTTATTCTTGCCTTGTAGTGCGGCGATACCGGCGTGTTGAACATGCTCTGCAGGGCAGGAATAGCTGTTTACAGCGAGCGAAAAAACAAGCGGTATAAATGTCTCCGGCCATATAGACCATCCAAGTCGCCAGCCAGTCATCGCAAAGCTTTTCGACCAACCATGTACTATGATCGAACGTTCGCGCATGGAAGAAAGGGCAAGTAGAGAAGCGTGGCGAGAGTTATCGGAGAAAATAAAGTCGCTGTATATCTCATCCGATAGGACGGTAACTTTCGGATAATCCATAAGTAACTCTGCTATTTCTTGCCAATGCTCTGCGCTCATCACGCCTCCAGTTGGGTTATGCGGAGAATTTACTATCAGCAATCTACTATTCTTGTTTAGCAGTGGTTTTAGATATTCTGCTCTTGTAGCATACCCGTCATCGCTGTTCAGCGCGAGAGGCACAGCCTTTGCTCCGCTTGCTCTCGCCATCGATGCGTAGATAGGAAAGCCTGGATCGGGGTATATAAACTCAGCGTCAGCGTCTCCCGCCATTGCTTGGCATACCAACAAAGCCCAGCAAATAGACATTTTCCCACCAGGTGTTATCACTATTTGTTCATTTGACACCTCACAGTCAAAACGTCTCTTTACATAATTCGCAACGCACTTGCGTAGCTCCGGAATACCCAAAGGAGGCGTATATCCGTGCTTACCTTCTTCTATTGCCTTTATCGCTGCCGCACAGACATGTTGGGGAGTTCGCGCGTCCGGTTGTCCAACTCCAAGGTTGATTATGGGCCTCCCAAGGTTACGCAGATTTACAGCGCGGTCGAGCACCTCCAGAGCACTTTCGTTTTCTAGTAAGTCTAGCAACATATAAGTAAATTCCCAGTAAAGTCACAAGGGAGTGCAGAATTCCCACTCAACAAACTACTGCGGTAGCGAGCCATCAAGCAACAAAGTTTCAGAATAGTCTACAAGAAACATACCGAATTTATGGCATAACTTTTGCATAACATGAGGAAGAGCGGAAATTCCAGCAAAAAATATTAGACTAGGTGGCATTGATAAATATGTTTTTCATTATCCGTTTTTTTATGGGTTGGGTTTTGCGCATCGCTTTGATAGCGATAATATGCGTTATTTTTGTGCAGAAGGCTTTCGGTACTTCTCGAATCAAGGATATCACAGACATTGAGGGTGTTCGTGACAATATGCTCGTGGGTTATGGGATTGTAGTTGGACTAAATGGCACGGGCGACACTCTACAAGATTCCGTTTTCACTCGCGAGAGTCTCTTGGGGATGTTGGAGCGATTAGGCGTTAATGCGCGAGACAATAACTTGCGCACGGATAATGTAGCTGCGGTGATGACGACCTCGACACTATCGCCATTTGCGCGTCAAGGTTCTCGGATTGATGTAACCGTTGCGGCTCTTGGTGATGCGACTAGTCTACAGGGGGGAACTTTGCTAGTCACCCCTCTGGTAGGAGCCGATGGAGAGGTTTATGCTGTCGCTCAGGGTAGGGTAGGTATTGGCGCGGTCAGCAGGCAAGTAGCTTCTAGACAAGGCTCGGGGCAACGCGGTGTTTCAACCAGCGGTAGAATAGCGGATGGGGCGATTGTCGAGAAGGAGGTTGCATTCGACTTGAACGCGAGGCAGAATTTAAAGCTTGCTCTACGCACCCCAGATTTTACAACCGCTAGTCGAATCGCAGGAGCTATAAACGGATTCGTTGGAGATGAGATTGCTAGGGCGATTGATCCTGGTACCGTCGACCTATTCATTCTTTCGCAGGAGCGCGGAGGAGCTGTCTCGCTGATAGCAGATATCGAACAACTGCGCGTTTCAACAGATCAGCCTGCAAAGGTTATTATAGATGAGCATTCTGGAGTGATAGTTATGGGTGCTGATGTCGCCATCGAAGAGGTTGCGATAGCTCACGGCAACCTCACTGTGCGCGTTAGTGCTGATGTGGAAACATCGCCCTTCGCTGGTGCGGATACGCAAGCGGTAATACAACAAACCGCGGAAGGAGGAACGGTAGCATTGTTGCCTCGTAGCGTTCCTTTGCGCAGGCTAGTAGAGGGTTTGAATAGGCTTGGTACAAGTCCGCGTGATTTAATTGAGATATTACAAGCTATCAAAGCGTCAGGGGCGTTGAAGGCGGAATTAGTTATCCTATAAGTTGATTATAAGTCGAGCAAACAATTATGGATATACCGATTCTGCCAGACCCTCTTGCTACCATTAAGGTGCCGACCTTTCCATACGGAGTATCCAGAGGCATATCCAAGGTCGAAGGACAAGAGGAGGCGTTAGAGGTAGCGAAGAAATTCGAGGCGTTCTTTTTGCACACGATTCTAGAAGATATAATACCAGAACCAGAAGAAGATTCTTTCGGCGGCGGTAGCCATGCCGAAAAAATATGGAACTCTATGTTGAGCGAGCAATACGCAGAACTTATTGTCGAGAATGGTGGCATTGGTATAGCTGATATGATTTACGAACAATTACTAACCCTTCAAGAGGCGCAGGAAGAAGCTCAACAACAATCGCAATATAAAGGAAAAAATACATTATATAAGTTAGATGAGGTTAATTCAAAATGAAAACTACGAAGCAAAATATTAAAGAAACAACAGTTCATAGCTCTAATATACCCAAATTTGAGAATACAAGTGATGCTAATGCGAACAAGCATAAAAATATTAATGTTAAAAATTTAGAAAAAAACTTTGGCAGTTTCGCTCCTCTCGCGCAAACTCTAAATAAAGCTACGCGAGTGTTGGAGAAAGAAACTGAACTAGTAATAACCAGAGCACCTTTGCAAGAATTGCGTTCTATTGCTTTGGAGAAAGAAATATTATTGAACCAGCACGACGTACAGATTTCACGGTTAGGCGACTTGCCAACAGTTGTCGCAAGCATGGATAAGAAAGTTAAAACTCGTATCCGTCATCTCTATTTTACTTTTGAATCTGCGTTGCGTAGAAACGGATTGCGTCTATCTGCAGCCCTGCAAGCATCCGAGGCTTTACTATCTGCATTGTCGGATGCGGCGTTAGAGGATTCTCCCCAATCCCCTCAGACATATACAGCGCACGGTAGAATGACAGAAAGCTCTGCTACTTCTTTCCGCGGCAGGCAGGAAATATAAATTCTACATAAACTATAAATTTGTAGAATAATCATATTGAGGATAAATTAATGCCACTTTTTTCTACATTGCGAAGCGCAGCTCTTTCTAGCTTGACTATAAGCGAGGCGGTTAGATTAGGTTCGCAAAATATAGCCAACGCAGAAAACCCTAACTACCATCGGCATGAGGTAGATTTTTCAACTACCGATTTGAACACGGTTCGTATCTCAAGGGTGCGTAGGGTTACCGCGGAAGGTTTAGAGCGTAGGTACACTAGGCAAATTTCCGAGGCAGCCTATAGATCAACATTGCAAAGCTATACAGAAGAGATAAAAATTACCGCAGGCTTAGGAGGTGTTACATCGTCTAGTGGAGAGCTTGAAGCACCAATTCTCGATTTGGCTATAAATCGTTTCGAGAGCTCTTTGCGCGACCTGCAAGCATCACCTGAAAGCTCTAGCGCGTTTAACGAATTCGTTGCGAGTGGTAGGGATTTAGTAACTCAAGTGCAAGAAACATCAGTGAGTCTACAAAGATTGCGATACAGGATAGATGATCAAATAAACAGACAGACTGTCGAGCTGAATAGGCTTACGGATAGGCTACGCACTCTGAATGGACAAGTCGCTAGCGCATACAATACTGGACAGCAGGAAGGAGTGCTTAATCAACGCGAGGAAGTGATCAGGGAGATAGCAGAGAGAATATCGGTACAGGTGGTAGAAGATGCGAGAGGAAGAAAAAATTTATATTTACAGAATGGTAAAATTTTAGTTTATGAAAACATTGCACGCGAGTTGAGATTCGATCGTGGCACGCGAGAGCTATCTCTGGATACTGATACCAACATTATAGCAACGGGCGACGAGCATAATCTTGGCAATGGTAGCATTACCGCTTTGTTCGATCTAGTGCGAGATGGCGATAGCAGTATTAGTAGCACTGACGAAGATATTGCGCTGATTGCTAAATATGAGACGCAGCTAGAGCATTTTTCAAGGACACTTATCGATAGTAGAAGCTCAAGTGCAACTCTTGATGAAATAGCTACCTCTGGTGGTTTGAATGACACCTATCATAATTTCCGCATCGCTCAGTTGCGGAGAGAGGGTGAAACGGATGCTAACTTATTGTTGTTAGCACGTAGAGATTTATTCTCTGTAAGAGATGGCACTGCACTTGCTCCAGTTATGAACGTTAGGAATGAAATTGAATTTTCATCTTATTTGATCGATGGCACGCCAGACACATATACTATTAGAGGTACGCCGGATAGAACTGTAAATATTAATATAATTGATTCTCTTGAAACAACAGAAGAATCACAAAATATACTATCTGCCTTCAATGCCGTTACGCGGCAAATTCCTCCAGCCCTAGCAGCGAACTCTATTGTTACAGAACGAGTTACGGCAGGCACTCTGGCGGCTGCCGCTCAACTACCTACTGCTCTGCAGCAGGAGAACCAGAGCTACTATGGTTTGGTGCAAGGTATATCCGTGAAGTTAAGCGATGTTGCTGTAGCTTACGAAGATCGCTCGGTTCAGCAAAATGGTGCTAAGGACGATTTACAAGTTTTGTTATCTAATTTTGTAGGCGTTAATATTGATGAGGAGTTCCTAAAGATTAACCAATTGCAGCAAACTTACGCAGCCAATGCAAGGGTTATAAATTCTGTTCAGCAGATGCTAGACGATTTGTTACGTAGCGTATAAGCGAAGCGCGCAATAGTTTAATTATAACCTGAACCTCGATGGTTGTGATACGGGATTGAAAAAACTAAAGGGTTGGGTAAGAATTAGGCAATGCTCGCGCAAAAGCCAGATATCTGTATTTTTGGTCCCACCGCGAGCGGAAAGTCGCACCTAGCTTTAACGCTCGCGCAAAAACTATCAAACTTCGAAGCCGTTATAGTCAATAGCGACTCTCTGCAACTATATTCATCGTTGCCAATATTAACAGCGCAACCGACAGCAAGCGATAAAAGAAAAATTCCGCACCACCTATACGCTATAGCAACTCCTATGGCAAGGCTGTCTGCTGGTATTTATGCAGAGAAGGCTGACAACTTACTAATGTCTCTGCATCAATCGGCAAAGCAGTCGGTCGCCATAATTTGCGGAGGGTCAGGACTATACCTAAAGGCATTGCTTTGCGGTCTAACAAGGTTACCTGTAGCAAATTTTGAAAAGCAGAAAAGTGCAGTTGCCAGAATTCATAGATGGCAACAGCAAAATAAAGATTTATATAAACTATTGAAACAAAAAGACCCAGAAACAGCTAAATATTTAAACCATAATGATAGGCATCGGATTATTCGAGCACTTGAATTTTTTGAAACACATAACCTAGCTTTTTATCGAACGCAGCAACAAGCTAAGATAGATAAAGTAGGAATTTCAATGTATAATAAGAGAATAAAACCTATAGTAGTTACTCTCGACCCGCCTAGAGATATTTTGTACAAAAAAATAAACAACCGTTTTTTACAAATGCTCAAGAATGGTGCAATTGAGGAGGCGCAAAGACTGCGAAGTGATTACCAAAGCATACCACCCGATAGACCCATCCATAAAACGCTCGGTCTTGCGGAAATTTACCAATACCTCGATGGCAAAATTTTGCGGGAACAAATGCTGATAGAAGCTCAGCAACGTACAAGAAATTACGCGAAAAGACAAACAACTTGGATGAGGCACCAACTTCAGGCTACCCTGAAGTTCGAAGGTCCGTTAACGCAATCGACAGAAAATATATGTCTAACTATAATCGACTCACTCGACAAAGCCTCCGCAATTTTGTATGATGAGTTGCAATCCCCATAGTTAACTAGAAAACACTTATTCTTCTAATGTCGTTAAAATCGCTAGAATCGGTAGTAGCCAAAGATCGCCTGATAGGAGCGGAGGTAGTTCTGAGAGCATTGGTAGAGCAGGAAGTAGATGTGGTTTTCGGCTACCCTGGTGGAGCAGTGCTACCTGTCTACGATGCGTTATTCCAACAAAATAGTATTCGGCATATTCTAGTGCGTCACGAACAAGGTGCGGTGCATGCGGCTGAGGGCTATGCTCGAGCCAGTGGCAAGGTTGGTGTTGTCTTGGTCACATCTGGACCGGGAGCGACTAATGCGGTAACCGGTTTGACAGACGCGCTTATGGATTCCATACCTATCGTATGCTTGTGCGGACAAGTTCCGCAAACCCTGATAGGGACGGATGCGTTTCAAGAATGTGATACGACCGGGATCACTAGGTCATGCACGAAGCATAACTATCTCGTAAGGAGACCTGAGGCCTTAGCGCGTACTATGCACGAGGCTTTTTACATAGCTCGTAGCGGCAGGCCTGGGCCGGTTTTAATAGACATACCAAAAGACGTCCAGTTTGCGCATGCTCCTTATGTTAGCGCAGAGAATATCCGACATAGCAACTACCGCCCGAAAACGTCGGCTGATAAGGAACTAGTAGAGCAATCGGTTCAGGTTCTAATGCGGGCAAAAAAGCCGATTATTTATGCTGGCGGAGGAGTAATCAATTCTGGCAACTTGGCGAGCAATGAGTTAAAAAAATTCGTAGAGGCAAGTAATTTTCCGATAACCACGACTTTAATGGGTTTAGGAGCGGTACCATCCTCGATGCCGCAGTTCTTGGGTATGTTGGGGATGCATGGAACGCTAGAGGCTAACTATTCGATGCACGATTGTGATGTGATGCTTTGCATAGGAGCTCGTTTCGACGACCGTGTAACTGGGAGGTTGGCGGATTTCGCGCCGAATGCACTAAAAATTCATTACGATATCGATCCTTCATCAATTAATAAAATCGTTAAAGCAGATATAGCCATGTGCGCAGATGCAGGGGAAGCTCTGAAAGAATTAAATAAAGCCTGGAGTAAAATTAACCAAAGTAAAAGGGGAAAACAACAGAGCGAATTAACTAAATGGTGGAAGGTAATCCAAGGGTGGAGAAAAAAGGACTCGTTGCAATTCCGTAACGATAGTCAGCTCATAAAGCCGCAACAAGCAATTAAAACTCTGAAAAGAGTTATCGGGCAAAAACCCGTAAGGATAACCACAGAAGTCGGACAACATCAAATGTGGGCTGCTCAACATTTTCCCTTCGAAAAGCCTCGGAGGTGGATGACTTCAGGGGGCTTGGGTACCATGGGATACGGCTTGCCAGCCGCTATCGGCGTGCAGTTGGCGTTCCCCGACGAAATAGTCGTCGATATTGCAGGCGAAGCATCTATCTTGATGAATATACAAGAACTCTCAACAGCCGTACAGTACAGGTTGCCAGTAAAGGTATTCATCCTAAATAATCAATATATGGGAATGATAAGGCAGTGGCAGGAGCTATTGCACGGTAGCAGATACTCTGAAAGCTATAGCGAGTCCTTGCCAGATTTCGTCAAGCTCGCTGAGGCATACGGCGCAAAAGGCTTGCGCGTGCAAAAGCCTAGCGAGCTCGAGGATGGGATTAAAGAAATGCTCGAATATAAGGGACCAGTGATCGCCGATATTCGCGTAGACCCTAAAGAAAATTGCTTCCCAATGATACCTTCGGGTGCCGCGCATAACGAAATGATCTTGGGTGGTGAGATGAATAAAGAAGTCTCCGACGAGGGAAAAATACTCGTATAGGCTCAGGGGGGATCGCGGTTGGGGGGATGCCGAAGTCGCGCTTGGTGCGTGCGTGCGTTGGTTGGGTCGGGGGGGGGAGGGTCGGTTGCTGGGTTTATGCAAAGGGTTATGTTAGAGTGGCGAGTCGAAGTTCTAAAGTTATAAACTTCTAAAGTTATAAAATTATAAAGTCGTAGAGTGGGCTCAGGATGGCGAACAATGACTAGGCTCGATTTCTCAGGCAAAGAGTTCGTCTATAACCATCATCTCTCGGTTGCCTTCTCCGAGCTAAAAGCTAACCCCGCAAAGTCGCTGCTGCAAAAGGGCGAGCAGGCAAGGAAGGGCGAGCAGTTAGGGCTCGATGGTAACCTGATTGTGCATGGCGACAACCTGCGCGCGCTCAAAGCCCTATTGCCGCGCTACGAAGGGCGCGTCAATTGCATCTACATCGACCCGCCCTATAACACCGGC
>JABABG010000022.1 GCA_014238315.1 Alphaproteobacteria bacterium | reverse complement strand
TGTTTTTCTTTCATTATTTTTATGATTACCTTACAAGCTGTAAGTCCCTCGGCTACGCGAAAGAGTAAATACGAGCTGACAAGCTCTGTAGGTTCGGAGCCTGTGAGGTCATTCGTACCGCCTTACTTCCCGCCGCGCGAAGAGCCTATTAGGCTTGGCGAGTTGGCGCGTGAGCAAGAGTGCGCGAGTGTAGCACTAGGGCGTCTGGAAGCTGCTACTAAAATTTTGCCTGAAAGACATTTGCTACAGAATGTCTATATTAGTAAAGAAGCGTTGGTCTCGTCGCATATCGAAGGGACGCAGTTTTCTATGCACGAAGTATTGCAAAAAGAGCTAGAGCAAGAATCGAAGAAAGGTTATACGCTCATACGGGATTTGCGGGAGGTTCGCAACGCTACAGAAGCCCTGGAGTACGGTAGAAAACAGTTATCAAACTTACCTATTTCTGGACGCTTGCTATGTGAAATCCATCAAAGATTGCTAGTATCTTCCGAACGCGGGTCTTTTCGCCGTTCGCAAAATTGGATTGGCGGTTTGCGTCCAGGTAATGCACTCTATATCCCGCCTTTGCACAGCCGTATTCCCGATTTGATCGGCGAATTGGAGTTGTTCATTCACTCGCGTGACAATCTACCATACTTGGTAAAGGCGGGTTTATTGCACGCGCAGTTCGAGACAATTCATCCTTTCCTTGATGGCAATGGGCGTATCGGACGCATGTTCATCTTGTTGTATTTGTATTCGGTAGGCTTGCTGAAAGAAGCAACGTTCTATCCTAGTCTTTATTTTAAGAGGCGGCGAGCGCAGTATTACGACCATTTGCAAAAGGTACGCGAGCAGGGAGCTTGGGAGGCTTGGCTAAAGTTTTTCCTTGAGGGCATAGTAATATCAGCCGATGATTGCTCCGATACGCTGTTTAAGGTTTTCGATCTGTTTAAAGAAAATGGCAGAAAAATAGACAAATCATCGGGCTCGCAGACGCTCGGTAAAATACACAACCTATTGAAAGGGAAACCGTTATTATTGCGTCAAGAAATTTTGGAGCTAGGCATCAGCTCGCCGACAGCTAAAAGCGCGGTGGATAAGCTAGAGAAAATGAAGATTATTGCAAAGCGTAAGTTTGGTCGCGAAGTATACTATATTTACACCGACTACTACGACCTGATAGCTAAGGACACCGAACCTCTGCCTCGCGATGCCTAAATCGGTCAGGGTTGCCTTTGCCCCTACCAGACTTGCTAGGTCAGGCTCTCTCTACTTCGATCGCGAGCGCGAGGGCTTCGCCGCCGCCGATACATATCGCCGCCATGCCTCGACTGAGCGAGCGTGCGCGCAAGGCAGAGAGTAAAGTTACCAAAATACGCGCGCCAGAAGCACCAATGGGATGCCCAAGCGCACAGGCTCCTCCATTTACATTGACCTTCGATGGCGGGAGCTGCAACTCGCGCATAGTAGCTAAGGTCACAACCGCAAAAGCTTCGTTGATCTCAAATAGGTCGACCTCGTCCAGTCGCCAGCCGCAAGTAGCACTGAGCTTACGCAGAGCTTCGATCGGAGCTAACGTGAATCGTTGCGGTTCGCGCGCATGCGAGGAACTAGCAACTACGCGAGCCAGAACTTGCCACCCTTGCTTCTCGGCAAAAGAGCGGCGTGTCAAAATCAATGCCGCCGCCCCGTCAGAAATCGATGAAGAATTCGCAGCCGTAACATTGCCATTGGCGACAAAGGCTCCCTTCATTTTAGGTATCTTGTCTAGTTGCGCCTTGAAAGGTTGCTCGTCTTGCTCAACGGAAACAATCTCGCCTCCGTGATAGCTGAGCGAAACTGAAACTAGCTCTTTAGAGAAGCTACCGTCCTCGTTTGCTCGGCGCGCTTCCTTAACCGAATGCATCGCAAAATCGTCCATTTCTTTGCGCGAAATATCTGCCTCTCGAGCTGTTTCTTCCGCAAAAAAGCCCATGCTCTTGATGGCATTGTTATCGCTACTATCTTTTGTGTCTTGCAACGGTTTGCACCTATCTTCTAGACCATCGTGTAGCATATGATCGATAATCTCACTATGTCCCAAGCGCAATCCTGCTCGAACTTTCGCCAAGAGATACGGCGCACGACTCATGCTCTCCATTCCACCGACGATAATCGCACCTAGCTTTTGCACTCGTAAGGCGTTGTAAGCAAGCATAACTGCATACAAACCAGAGCCGCAGACCTTGTTGATCATCGTCGCTCCAACACTACTCGCTAGCCCAGCAGATAGTACAGCTTGGCGAGCGGGGGCTTGCCCTTGCCCTGCGCTCAAAACGCAACCCATTAAAGCCTCTGAAAACAAATCTCCTCCCTGCGACCTCAAGCCCTGCAACTTGAGGTCGTGTAGGCAGGCAGAAATAACCTTACCCCCCAGAGTAGGTGCCGTTAGAGGTGAAAGTTTGCCTTGGAAACTACCGATTGGCGTGCGCCGCGCCGCAACGATAACAATATGGTCACTCGTAAGCACTCGTTTCTGTTCCTAGCTATTATCCTATACCATTACCATTTGCTCTAGCCGTTCGTTCGGCTCTATACCCATTATAGCTCATTTTCATCGGTTATTTTGGTTACAATCTAAGTAAACAAATACTCTATAAACAAATATTTTTGCGTGAGAGTTGCCAAGCATCTCTACAGCTGTATCTACAGCCTAACCGCATCGTTTTTTCGCCCCTGCAAAGCGCGTTGCAGACTAGCAACAGAGCATGCACGTAGTGGGTCGAGGAAGTTAGGTGCAATCTCAGATAATGGATTGAGCACAAAGGGACGCTCGTATAAACGCGGATGCGGGATATCTAAACCTCTTTGTGAAAAAAGCAGGTCTTCGTAGTAAATTATGTCGAGGTCGATCGGGCGCGAGGCAAAACGCTTAGTGCCGGCTATTCTGCCTAGCTCGGATTCTATGCTTTTTAGAACAGTAAGCAAATCAAGGGGTTTTAGTAACGTTTTGCACTGGCAGACCATGTTGAGAAAATCAGGCTGACTAGTGTCATACATAGCCAGACTACTATAGAGGCAAGAGCATTTCGCCATAACAATGCTAGAGCAAGACTCTAGCGCCGAACGAGCAAGTCGTAGATTCGTAGCTCGCTCACCGAGATTGCTACCTAATCCGATGAAGACCGGCGAGTGCCAATCGTCGCCTCGAAGGTTGGTAGCTCGAATATCGTTGGCGACAGCATTGGATACTACCGCGGATTTGCTACTAATCAGCTTGTCTTTTTGCATGCAACCTCACCATCCATATAGCTATCGTAAGATTATTCTCGCGTAAGATTATTCTCGCATAAGGCTATCCTCGGCTAGCCTCTAGATATTTGCGGTGGGTTTGTAGTGGTAAAATTATAGCGTAAGGATGATGCCGAAGGGGAGATTTGAACTCCCGACCTACTAATTACGAATCAGTTGCTCTACCGCTGAGCTACTTCGGCAGTAGCCTCGTGTTTTTCTTTACGCGCTATTGACTACTATATTCTTGTTCCTATCGCAGTAGTGAGCTTTTGGCAAGTCGCATCAGAGGAACACATAATTGTTGCTTTTCTTCTTACCTTTAGCCAATCTTTATAATATGCTCCATCATCTAGACACATAAGCCTTAGACAATCCATCATCAGCATGCCCAAGGTTATTGATCGTCACATCCTCTCTCTGCTCTTGCGTATCTTCTCGGTCGCACTAGCGAGTATGTTGTTGCTATTCTTGTCCTTGTTGGTACTGCGATATAGCACTTTGATCTCCGATAATAATCAAGTGCTCTCGTCAGTCGTATGGACTTGCATAGTCGGATTGCCAATGAATGTAAGCTACTTCATACCCATTTCGGCAGCAGTCGCCGCTTTCTACACTATAAAAACACTACATCAGGAAAAATCACTGTTGGGTGCAGTATCTCTAGGATATAAAAACAGTAGCTTGAGGAAGCAGTTCATACTCTTCGGATTTATATGCGCTTCAATCACTCTGGTATTCACTATTTGGATAGCTCCGTTAGCAGCTCGTGCATACTATACGAGACTCAATATACTACAGGCTGATAGGCTGTTCCTGTATACAGAGCCTAAAACTTTCGTTCGACTAACAAGCGAAAGCACAATATGGATCGAAAAAAAGCTAAACGATTCTACTATGCAAAATATGCTATTCTCCATAGAAAATAAAAATAGCGAGATGTTGATGGTCGCACGTTACGGAAAGGTGCTACGCACTGATAAAGGCGTAATGCTTGAGGCGCGAGAGGGTAGCATCTGGCGAAAAGATGGCTCGCAAAGACAAATAATAAATTTCGAAAAATTCCTATATGGCTTCGAATCTCTACTAACACCTAAACAAGGGTGGGTACGGAGGTTGCAAAAGATATGGAAAAGAGACGAAGTGCCTACTGCTATACTATTTGAGCGTGTAGCAAAAGCAGCAGCGAAAAGCACTCAAAGAGAAATAGAGATAGCTAATCTATCTAGACGGGAATTATTATTAAGATTCACCTATCCTCTTCTGCCGCTCATATTCGTAGCATTGATCTTGGCAATTTGCTTGAAGCTACCCTTACGAGGAATGCCAAAATTTCGCGGACCTTTGGTCTTTGCCGCTATAACTGGCTATAGTGCCGCCCATGTCAGCCTTGTGACAGTTTCTAGTCAAGGAGGAATGGCAACAATAATCGTCTTTCTAACAAGCAGTGTTGCATTTGCAGCTTCCCTATTCGTATCTTTTCGACGGTAATTCTGAAAATGACATCTAGACTTCGGATATACTTGATAAAAGGTTTCTTGTTGCGCATGATTGACTTCTGGGTCTTCTTGACCGTTGTGGTCTTCTCAATCGGAGTGATAGAGTTAGTTATGTCTAGGGGAGGCAGCACAAGTTCGGCAACTCTGATAGACGCATTTGTCCGCAGGACCGAAGACGTAGCTGAGTATCTCAACGAAACAATGGCATACGCAGGATACGCAGGATTCCTAATCGGTTTCTGGGCACTAAACAAGTCAAGAGAGTTGCAACAAATAAGGCTGTTGGGCGGGACTAGAGTATTGGTAAGTTCAATTATTGTTGCAGGCGCGTTCTTTGGGTTATTGCAGGTTCTAGTGATATCTCCATTTGCAAGCGAGATTAGCGTGCGACAAGAAAATGTAAGACTCGTGCGGAAAAATCAAGACGAAGGACAAGCCATACTATTTGCAAAAAAATATAACACAAGCAGTGGAGTAATACACGGTGGTGCAAAAATTTTAATATTAGATAACTCTTTTAACTTGCGCACTATATATAGTTCCGAGAAAGGGAAAATCACCAAAAATGCTTGGACGCTAGAAAAAAACCGACAGGAAAATTATTCGGGCCAGCAGAAAACTTCTAACCAAAAAATATTCCCAATTGAAACAGACATGAATGCCTTGGCAAACGCTCTACAAGTAAGCACAAGGGAATTATCAATATATAACCTACCGGCAGCATACAAAGAGGCGCGGATAAATGCACAGTCGGTACGACCATTCGTAAATAGAGCCTTGTTCTTTATACATTTGCCCCTCACATATATCGCCTTTGGGCTCATCGCATACGCCATTGCACTATATTTGCAACCACGAGGGATAGGGATACAAATAGTATTGCTAATCATTTTCCTGCCGAGCTCGGTCAAATTCTTACAGCATATTCTCTGGACACAAGTTGGGGCGGGAAGTCTGCCAGCAGTACTCCCTACATTCGGTCTACCTCTTGCCTTTTGTTGCGCAGTCGCATTTAGCGTGCGAACGCAACGACTATTTATATAGATGCAGGTTATGAAAAATATGATGAACTTATCAAGATGCTCGCTATTTTTATATTTATTTTTATTATTGGCAATCTTTGCAACCATAGCACAAGCGCAAGAATTTAATGATACAGGAAAAATAAAAGTTAAAGATAATTTGTTGTGGGCAGATACTATCGAGTACGATAGAAAAGAAAAAAAAATTCTCGCGAATGGTAAAGTGCGCCTATACATCCGAAATAAAGATGGAAGAGATATGCTATTCAGCGATAGTATTACTTATGATGAGCAAAGTGGAGTTATTCGTGCAGAAGGGGGACGATTCAATATGCAAAAAAAGTTGGGAGAAAAAAATAATAACCGACAAATAAGTAAGGGTTTGTTGCGGTTGCAATCAAATTATTTGATTTTTTTCCAAAACATCGAAACTAATAGTAATATAGACTATATAAGAGGGGAAAATATAAGTCTACGGCGGCCGGATACAAATGGAGGCTTTACTGCTCGTAACTTTGGAATTAAAAAAATAAAAAATAAAAAAGAGGACTGGATATTCCGCAAAGTGAGATATACAAAGTGTCCGATTTGTGCAGATAAAAAAGTAGAAACTAAACTCAATAATCAAAATAAAATTAAAAAAGAGAAAAGTAAAAAACAATCATCACTCGCGCCTTTATGGAGAATCGATGCCTCTAAAGTACGCTTTGAAAATTTTAACAAGAAAAACGAAAAGGATTTAAAACCTAGCGCACGCGTGCACATGTATAATGCGCGCATGAATATATATGGCATTCCTATTTTCTACACGCCGTATTTTTCTTATCCTAGATATGGACAAAGAGCCTCTGGATTCCTAGCTCCAGCATACAGCTTGGGTGGTATAAATGGATATTCGATCTCTCTTCCTATGTTTTGGGCACCGCATAAAAGTTTTGACGTAACTTACATACCTAAATTTACGACAACTGGAAAAGATACAAGCAGGATAGAAATTCGCTCGGCTTTTGCATTAGGCGCAAAAAACAACCGAGGGGAAGTAAAAAAAAAAATAGATGGCGAGAAAAATGGAAGTCAGGCTGATGAGACTAGGCAACCACATAAAATAAGCGAAAGCGGTAACGGTAATAATCTTGTATCCTTTACTGCAGGAGCTAGCGTTCCTCATGCTAAAATAGGTAGCGGAGCGCAGGCGAAATTTCTCGCATATACCGAAGGTTCTTGGCTCGCCCCAAAAGGGCTACGCGCTAATGCTAAATACCACTTTATTGGAGGAAGAGACTATCTATATGACTATGCGCAAGGAGTAGATGTTTTCTCAACAAACGCGCCGACAAGGCTCAATGATTTGGCTCAAATAGAGCACTTCTCGCGTAATGGATACGCCAATATATCGCTACAACAACAACGCGAGTTGCACGATAAACCTAGAGCAGATGCACTACTGCTACCAGAAATGTTATACGAAAATGCAGGTACTTTCGCCGTAGACAAGCGAGGAAGCGCAAAATGGGCAGTAGATTTTTTATGGAGAGGAGTGGGCAGGGAAAAGCAGGCGATGGTTGCAGATGCAGGAATAGAACAAAGCCCAGAACTCAGGCAAGACTTGGTCAACAGCTCTCTAACTATAGGATGGAAAAAATACCTCGGCGCAGGTTTCTATAGTGACGGTGATGCAAAGGTCGCCATAAACTATTGGCAACAAAAACTTGGCGAGATAGAAAGGAGCGAATGGCAAGTGCTACCAGAAGCTAGAATCGGAATCGAGGGGCTTTTCGCTAATGCTTACAAAAATGGCGCAAGAATAATTTACCTAAAACCTATGTTAGAGATATACTCTACATTGCAAAACGTAGAGATAGACGGGCTCGAACAGCTCAACGGCGGAGTAGAGTTCTATGACGAGCAAAAAATAATCGGACAACAGATGCCATTCGATACAGTCCTCGACGGCGGACAGCGTTTGTTGTCTGGATTAGAGATAGGAGTGAAGGGCGCACAAGGAAGCAGGGTCTCTGTGTTCGTAGCGCCGAGTGTCGAATGGCAAAAGTATGGGAAAGAAAAACAGACGCGGGGAGAAAAAATATCAGGCAACCTCAATGCAGAAGTTAAAGGAAGTTGGAGGTCTTATTTGTCCTTTGCATACGACACAAAATGGGCGATGCCTGAATTATCGTTGATTAGCCAAAAAGCTCTGATCACTGCAAAATACGGTGCCGGTGATCTATCCTTGTCATACAAAGGGCTGTATGGAGATGTTCAAGCAACACGAATACCATACGACAAGTCATTAACTCTGGTAGGTGGGATAAGTGCTTTCAAAAAATGGCGCACGAGCATATCGCTGGGATATAATTTTCTGCGTACAGACAGACCCTTCAACGATATAGCCTTTATATTAAACTACGACGGTTCTTGCGTCGACTTTAAACTAGCTTATTATCGCTACTTCTACAGCGATAGGCAAGATGATGATAGTATCAATTTTTCTTTTGATTTTAATTTTTAACGAAGATCAGGTGAAAAACCATGACTAATAAAATTATTGACGAGCAACAAACTCTTCGTACAAAAATTAAATATGGATTTTGCTTTGTAGGTTGTTTCGTGTTTGCACTCGTGATTTTGCAGAGAAACGCGGGCGCGCTATCCGCAGGAATCGTCGCAAGAGTGGACGGCGCAATTATAACTGAACGCGATGTTGAAAAAAAAGCCGAATTACTCGCCAGCAACCTACCTAACTTCAGTGCAAAGGACAGAGACCTTCGCGACTTCGCCATAGACCTTATATTAATTGAAAAAATACAGAATCGTTATTTGATCGCTGAAAAAGCCTTGGAGGTTACAGAGGCTGATGTATCTGAACGGAAAAAAGCATTGCGAGCTATATGGCGCAAGGGAAGCAAATTATCTAAACGCGATTACGAAAAACAACTGGCAGAGCACGCTAGGCAAAAATTGACTTGGGAGGGATACGTTAGAAGAGTCTCTGCTTTCAATAATCCCATCACCGCGCAAGATATGCTAGGCGAGAGAAATAGGATACGCCTATCCGTAGATGAGCAACGCTATAGACTAGAAGAAATCTTCCTGCCTCAAGCGATATTAGAGTCTGGCACTCGCAGTTTGGCACAAAGAATTTATAGTGCTTTGCGCGCTGGCCAATCGTTCTCACGATTGGCAAAGTTCACAAATTCTTTGTCGGCTACACCATATCTAAAGAAAAATACCGTGAATAAAGTCCTATATCAAAGTGAGTTGCCGCCCGCCGTCGCAAATGCGATAGATGATAGAAAAATTAGCGCAGATGGCATTTTGCAGCCGATCTTCTCACCCTATGGAGTTCATATATATCGCGTTCGTCCGTATCGAGAAGCGCGTAGAGTAACTCGATATAGTTTCTTACAAACAGTTTTCTTGGGAAGTTTGTTAGAAAGTTCGCAAGGTGTTGCATTGCGCAGTGCTTCGAATTTATGCGAGAAGCCGCAGCTGATAACTAATAGACTAAGGGCTTATGACTTAACTGTTGCAAGTGATGTTCCAGAGAAAGACATTCCTATAGAAATACTAAAACTTTTGTCTGTGCTCGCGGAAAATAATAGCGTGGGTCCCTTGCCATTCTCAGAAGGTTTGGTCGTATTCTTCACTCTATGCGGAAAAGAAAACGTTCTGGACCGCGCGGATTCACAAAAAGAACTATTGCAACGTTTGCAAAAAAAACGAACAGAGGATTTGTCGCTTAGCATAAGCGAGTCACTACGGTTGGCAGCTGGCATAGATCGTGGTGGTGATAGTTTCCTTACGCAATAGCTAGCCGTAGAGATTCTTCTGTGATCGAAAAAGAAAAAAAAATTGCGCCGATAGCCATAACCGCCGGTAGTCGCGGGGCGATTGGCACAGAGTTGTTATGCAAGGCTTGGAGATACTACTCTGCTGGGAAAATCGGAGGCAATAATCACAAAAGCAGTTCTGCGAGCTATGCAACTCCACAATTCTTTTTCGTAGGCGCGCGCAAAGAAATAGAACCATTCAATATACCCTGCATCGAAGTAGATGATTTGCAAGAAGTAGAGTGCACATTCCACCGCGCTCTGCCGATACTGAAAAGCGATGACCCTATAGAATCTATCAACATTGCCATCGAACGTTGTCGTGAAAAATACGCATCGGCAATGGTAACTCTACCTATTGAAAAAAAATTATTCGCTGGTAATGAGTGCAATCGTAAAGCTTCCAGCAACGGAAATCTCTTATGCGGGCACACTGAATATATAGCACATAGATTAGGGGTCAAAAACTTTGCTATGCTCTTGGCAGCCTCATCCCTTCGCGTTATGCCTCTAACGCGGCACATACCCTTGGCTCAAGCACTAGCAGAGCTCAGCGTAGAGGGTATAGTTGTCGCCGCTAATCTACTAAATAGATCTTTAGTAGAAGACTTTGCCATCAAAAATCCTCGCATCGCGTTGGCGGCTGTAAACCCGCATGCCGGAGAGGGGAGGCTATGCGGTGATGAGGAGGTAGAAATACTCACACCCGCCATAAAGAAGCTACGCAACGATGGCATAGCGGTAAGCGGTCCTCATCCTGCAGACAGTCTTTTTTTGCCCAGTATGCGAAAAACTTTCGATTGTGCGATAAACATATACCATGACCAAGGCTTGATCCCGCTGAAGTTACTAGCCTTCAATCGTGCTGTGAATGTGACATTGGGTTTGCCGCTCGTGCGAACCTCGCCTGACCATGGCACAGCGCGCGAGCTAGTCGGCAAGGGGATAGCAGACGCAGGTAGCTTGATCGCGGCTATAGCGTTGGCACAAAAAATTGCACAGCGACGAGAAAAGCATCAGAGTTAATGAGCGGTGAGTATAATCTTATAGAGGAGTTGCGGGCAGCAGGTTTCTTGTCTCGCCGTATGTTGAGTAGCGGGTTTGGACAAAATTTTCTTCTCGGTGAGGAGGATAGAAGGCGTGTTGCGCGTTGCGCATTAGATGATGTTAATTTGTTAAAAAATAAATTTGTAATAATTGAGATCGGAGCAGGTCCTGGCGGTCTGACCGACAGTCTATTTAATGAAGGGGCAAGAGAGATTATCGCAATAGAACAAGATAGACAATTCATACCGCTACTGAATAAATTAGCTAATATTTTACCAGATGACAAAAAATTAAATATTATTATGGCGGATGCTAGAAAGTTAGATTTTTGCCATTTGACAAACTCTACTCCCATCACAGATAATATAATTATTGTAGGCAACCTACCTTATAGTGCTGCAACCGCTATACTGCAAAATATATTATACAACGATATTAAATGTTATGCTATGGCACTCATGTTCCAAAAGGAAGTAGCGGAGAGAGTCTGCGCTAAGGTTGGCGGGCAAGGCTATGCTAGGCTTTCGGTTTTAGTTAACCTGCGTTATCGTGCCGAGAGTTATTGCGACTTTGCACCTAAATCATTCTTCCCTGAGCCTAAGGTATTTTCACGCGTGGTTAGGTTTAAGCCGCACGATAATGGAGATATGGGTAGTGTCTCTAAATACGATTACCAAACCGTTTGCGATATGACGAGGTTGCTATTTTCTTATAGACGAAAGCGCATTTCTACTATTTTGCGCAATGCATCAATGGAAAATAATGGTTATAATATAGGCAATTGGCATCAGGCAGGAGAGGCGGTAGGGGTAGATTTCTCTAAGCGCGCAGAAAATATTGATGCTCGAATGTGGTTGGCTTGGGCTCGGGCACTAGGCGAATAATGATGAGTTATTTTATCTGCCTGCCCTTGTGCGCTCGTTATCTAATTAGCTTTTATACGCGTACTAAGTCTTCGTGTAGATCAGCAGGATGGCAGGAGTATAGCGCAACTATGGCATGCGTTAAACCGCCCTCATCGCTCAAAGAAACCTCGACGCAAGCGATATTTCCCTCTACCCTAGCAGCTAGTCTATTGGCAATAAACCGCGCATTGTTAGATAGTCGTAGAAAAGGTTTGCCACTGCTGTGGTGCCCGCTCTCAATATCTTGCCAAAAAACAGGTAGAAAATGCCCTTCGCTGATATCGCCGCCACGACCGCTTCCAACGCCGAGACGCCTAATACCAGTGCCCAAAGCCTTGCTCATCGCCTCCTTGAGTGCAAATGCGCCCGTCAACCTACTAATCCTACGGCTGTGATTAACTAACGAGAGCGCGTCTGTTGCCTCCTGTTGACAAAAAACTCTCGTGAGGAATCTATCGTCAAAACGTTCGAGCAGCTGTTCGATTCTTGACTGCCTGCATAGATCTGTTCCCAGCCCTAACAGCATAGTTCAATCGCTATCGCTACGTGCTAGAAGCATCAATGATTTCATACGCGTGATAACCTGCTCTAGCGAATCAAACAACGCCTGTGCGATCAGAAAATAACCTATGTTAAGTTCAATAATCTCTGGAATCTTTGCTACTGCCTCGACGTTCGCAAAATCGAGCCCATGCCCAGCGTGACAAAAAATACCGCACTCTTTAGCAGAAGTTGCTGCTAGCCATAGTTCTTGCAAACGTTGTTTTTTTGCCTCGCCTTCCTCGATTGCGTAGCTTCCGGTATGCAGCTCGACAGCTTGGGCTCCTATCTCTTTGGCAGCCTCTATTTGTAGTCTATCGGGTTCGATGAACAGAGCAACCTCCGCGCCGCAATCTTTAAGTCGTGCGACCGATGTCTTTAGTCTTTGGCGATCTAGTAGCAGGTTCAAGCCACCCTCGGTGGTCTGTTCTTCGCGCTTCTCTGGCACTAGGCAGATAGAGTGAGGGCGCATCTGTTCCGCGATGGAGACCATTTCATCCGTCGCTGCCATTTCAAGATTAACGCGGAAGCCTTCCGACAACAAAGAAGCTACATCTGCATCTTGGATATGACGACGGTCTTCGCGAAGGTGAACCGTGATCGAATCGGCTCCATTTCGACAAGCTATCTCTGCCGCAGATAAAAGATTGGGATGGTTGCCCGCTCGCGCATTGCGCAGAGTCGCTACATGGTCAATATTAACCCCGAGACGAATTTTAGGATCAATCTTCGCCCCTGCTCTCGTCTCGCTCATAAAAAATATGGCTAATAGCTAATAGGAAAGAGAAATACCCTTAGCAGATTCAGATTTTGTCCTCGCCTTGCCCGAGACTAGTATCGCTTACTTCCATATTGGGTTCGGAAGAAGGACTAGCAGAAGTGGTAGTATTTTCGTGTTGCTCGTTACTTGTAGCTGTTGCTGGTGTATCTGTTTCACCTTCTTCGATTGCTAGCGCACCTTCCTCCTCCTGAACCGATTCAATCGGGGAATAGCGGCGATGGTTACGAATGATCGACTGCTCTAAAGCGGATTGATCACACTGTCCCTGCACTATTTCGCGCAAAGCTATAATAGCACTCTTCTCTTTTGCGGGTTGGTCCACTTCGACAGCAGGTTGCATGCCACTAGCTATCTCACGCCCGCGTTGCGCGCCATACATAACTAAACGGAATCGATTACCGACAACGTTGATGCAATCTTCTATGGTGATTCGAGCCATGCTATAGTTCTCCTTATGATGCCCTTATACCGATGCCGACATACGCTTCCTGCTTACCTTGCAAATCGGATATCTTCAATAAAATCGCTTTTTTGCCACTCTTGCGCAGACCAGAGATAACTTTTCGAGCCTCGTCGCCTGTGGTGACCTTGCGCCCATCGATCTCGCGGATAACTAAACCTCGCCGCAAGCCTTTTTCGTTAGAAGCACCATCCGCTTCGACGATGAGCAATCCCTCTAGCGATTTCGGGATACCATTGCGAGCGCGTAGATCAGCCGTCAGCTTTATCACGCCGACGCCGATACTTTTCAACCTGGTGATATTCTTCTGGGTAGTTTCGCTCGAGCCTTGCTTGCTGGAGCTATCATCGGAACTTCGTTTGGCGACAGCAGAAGTTTTGTTACGCAATCGGGCGACCGTCAAAGACAAGACACGTCTTTTACCATCGCGCCATACCTCGACTGGTACCCTTGTGCCGACCGGTGTTTCAGCGACCATCAAAGGAAGACGATTGTCACGAGATATTTTCTTACGATTATAGGCTGTTATCACATCGCCGCTTTTTATCCCAGCCTTGCTTGCCGGACTCTTGGCTACGACACCGCTAACTATGATACCGCCGCTATTAATCTTCAAGCCAACGCTTTCTGCTATTTCAGGTGTTAAGGATTGGAAAGCTATACCCATCCACGCTCTACGAGCTTCACCATGCCTCTCTAGCTGTTCGACTATGTTTCGCGCCAACGCTGAAGGAATAGCGAATCCTATGCCGATCGAACCACCGCTAGGAGAAATGATCGCGGTATTGATCCCTATTACCTTGCCAGATAGGTCGAAAAGAGGACCGCCAGAGTTACCGCGGTTGATCGGAGCGTCCGTTTGAATGAAGTCGTCGTAGGGACCAGAGCGGATATTCCTACCGCGCGCAGAAACTATTCCTGCCGTGACGCTACCGCCAAAGCCTAAAGGGTTGCCGATCGCTATTACCCAATCGCCGACTCGAGTCTTATCCGAATTTCCCCACGATATCGCGGGTAGGTTCTTACTATGATTAACGCGCAATAGAGCTAAATCCGTCGAGGTATCTCGACCGACAACGCTGGCTTGCAGGCGCGTTCCATCCTCTAGGACTACAGAGATGCTCTTAGCGTTTTCGATAACGTGGTTGTTCGTGACTATCAAGCCCTTGGAAGATATTATAAAGCCAGAGCCTTGTGATACACGTTCTCGTTTTTGGCGAGGTTTATTACCTTGTTGCTCGCGGAATTGTTTGAATAGCTCTTCTAGTTGTGAGCCAGGAGGAGCTCGGAATTCGAACTGAAAGCCTCCCTGAGCGTTGCTCCCTCTTGCTTGTTGGCGAACTTGCACGTTGACTACTGAGGGCGATAGTTTCTCGACTATATCCGCAAAAGAATTGGGCGTTGGACGCGCCATCGCCTCCGAGCTTCGCGTGAGGAGAGGGGAGCTGTAGGCAGCTATGGCGGAGGGCAGAAAAAGGCATAGAACAAAGGCGATTTTGACCATTGATGCTGGCCTCGTTGTTCGCGTGCGCAAAAAATCCCTACGCGTAGAGGGCTGCTCGGCTAAAGAAGGAAGATGGTGAGTGGGTGAGTGGGGGTGCTCTTGGTACATTCTGCTTTAAGGATTGAGTGCTTTGGGATTCTATACTTATGGGTTGAATGTTGGGGTATTTAGGGCTTTAAAGTATCTAGGATTTTAAAGTATTTTATAGAGGCATTGAAGATAGAGCTAAAAGCAAGTATTGTGCGCTCTCTGCCGCTATGCTTGCTGCCATCAGCACGATTCTCAAATATTTTTTCTGTCTCAAGCGAAAGTTCTAAAAGAGGCTTCTAAAAAATACAAGGTTCGTAAATAATTATATCGGTTTTTTCATGCTTATATCAAGGGTTATGGTGTAATTTACCTGAGAATCTTTGCAAGCAGGTAATTTGCAAGATGGTGGTTTGGTTTAATCCTCTATGAATAAAATAGGAGACAAATAGCTATGTCAGTAACAGAAAGCACAGTAACGGATTCTCGTAGCATCAGATCGAGCGCACGATCAGGTGGAAGGGAGGCTCGGATTGCGATGCGCGCGCAAGCCGCTATCGATAGCAGAGAGCTCTCTCCGCCATACATAAAATGTACATTGCCGAAATATAATTTCTTCCCAGAGGAGCAGTTAGACAAGATTTGTGCAAGTGGCGCAAGAGTGCTCAAAGAAATAGGCTTGGAATTTCGAGACGACCAAGAGTCGCTAGATTTGTGGAAAAAAGCAGGCGCAAAAGTAGACGGCGTTAGAGTGCGCTTCGATGAATCTATGCTACTAGACATCGTCAAAACAGTGCCAAAAGAGTTCAAACTACACGCGCGCAATCCAAAAAGATCGGTCATGATTGGCGGAGACGCAATGGTTTTCTTGCCAGCATACGGCTCGCCTTTCGTAAGGTCGTTAGCAGAAGGGAGAAGGTATGCAATGATCGAAGACTTTCGAAACTTCTCAAAGCTAACATATCTATCGCCAGCTCTACACCATAATGGCGGAACATTATGCGAGCCGACAGATTTGCCAGTAAACAAAAGGCATTTAGATATGCTCTATAGCCATATTCGATATTCCGATAAAAGTTTTCTCGGATCGGTTACAGCTCCAGAACGAGCTGAAGATTCCGTACAGATCGCAAGAATTTTATTTGGCGAAGAATTTGCAGAAAAAAATGCAGTCATAGGCGGAGTCATAAATGTCAACTCTCCGCTAGTCTATGATGGAACCATGACTGGTGCATTGAAGGTCTATGCGCGAGCAAACCAGCCTTGTGTCGTATCGCCGTTCGTTCTCTCTGGGGCGATGGGACCGGTGACCGTAGCCGGTACCTTGTCGCAAATATACGCAGAGAGCCTAGTCGGAGGTGCGTTGGTGCAGTTGTATCGAAAGGGTGCTCCACATATAATGGGAACATTTGCTACCTCTCTATCTATGCAGAGTGGAGCTCCGTGCTTCGGCACAGCCGAATCTAGCATGGTGCAATTCGGTTGCATCCAGCTGGCGCGTAGGTTGGGATTCCCCTTACGCTCTAGTGGTGCTCTGTGTGGTTCTAAAATAACCGACGCGCAAGCCGCATACGAATCCGCAATATCTATGCAGACAAGCGTATTGGCTGGCAACAATGTAATACTGCACACGGCAGGATGGCTGGAAGGCGGACTCGTGATGGACTACGAAAAGTTTGTTATCGATGCAGACCAAGCGATGGCTTTTGCGAGGCTAGCTAGTTCGGTCGCTGTCGATGAAAATCAACTCGCATTCGATGCGCTCGCAGAAGTGGGACCGGGCGGACATTTTCTAGGTTGTGCTCATACACAAGCAAACTATGAAACCGCATTTCATAACTCTCCTTATGTCGATAATGAGGCATTCGAAAGGTGGAAGGCTGATGGAGAAAAAGATATAGTCGCAAGAGCTGCAGATAAAGTCAAAAAAATGCTCGAAGAATACGAAGAGCCGCCGCTCGATCAGGCTAAACATGAGGAGATAAAAGAATTCATCGAAAAAAGAAAAGAGTCCATGCCAGACGCTTGGGTATAGCTTGGGTATAGCTTGAGTATAGCTTGGGTATAGTCGGATCGGTCGGATGAAAATTTAAGGCAAAAACTGCCGCAAAGGAATGAAAAGGAATGAAAAGGCTGGAAATAGAGAAGCTCAAATGCAGCGATTGCTAGAATCTTTGAACGCTTGGGTAATAGACCATTGGTACGGGAGGCTGTCTTTGGGCGAGTCTTTTTGGATCAATTGCTTCTTCGTAAACCTCGGCGCAGGAATAGTCTTAAGGCGCTTTACGCTGGCTAGTGGCGGTCTCATGTTGCTGGGAATAGCGTCCTTGATGATATCTTTGTGGCAGCTGGTTGGTTTGTGGCGTTCGGCGCAGAGGAATAAAGACCAGCAACTTTTTTGGTCTACGGTCGTACGCGTGTTGTGCGTCTTGAATGTAGCCGCATTCATTTTGATTACCATAGTTACGCTATTTAGCGATGTTGGAATCTTTGCAAATATGCCGTTAGGTAGCGCACCAGAGCCTCCATCACAGCTTTCGCCGAACGAGCCGTCTGGAGGTTTGTCGCCTAATCCAACGCCAAATGTCTTTAGAGAAGATGCCGTGTGAAGCTGGTAATACTAAGAGGCGGAATAGGATGTTTCTATAAGCTAGTGCAGTTGACAAGCAAAACCGCCTTTGCTACAAGGCGAGGGGGTTACCGCGGGGGGCGGAGGGGGATGGGGGATGGGGGATTGGAAGATTAGTTGATTGGTGCACAATAAGTTTATTCAAGCCGAAAGACTAAATTTAAAAAAATAATACGACAATGAGGAGTATTTTTATGAAAAAGGCAATTATTGCTGCGGCTGTATTCGCGGTCGGGCTTGTCGCTGGTTTTACGCCCGATAAAGCGCATGGTTTGCAGTACGGATTCAATGCGGGCTATAGCTCGATAGGTTTCCAGCTACACGGTGGTAGCGTAGAGTTTCTTTTAGGAGTAGGTGGCAAAGATGGGCATCGCCAACAAGGCTCGGTGGTACATGTTGGCTTCGCCGGCATGACCGGGCAAGGCGAAACCGACCTGACAAAAGCGACATGGGGTGGGGCTAGCTATGAGCAATTTAACGCACAAATTGAAGCAAGTGTGCTTGCACTGGTGGCTGCAGGGGCTCCTCTGGCTACAGCGCAAGCAGCAGTTGCGGCACCAAGGATAGCTTACGGTCTGACAGACCCGACAAAAGTGAAGGGTGATGGCACGGCTTATGTTATATCCGCCGGTTACGAGTGGGTATTTTCTAAAGGCGCGCCCGGGCTTGGTGTTCTTGTTGGAGGGGAGCTTTACATCTCGCAGGGTGGTTTCGAAAGCTCGAATTCTCTTTACCCTAGCGTGAAAACCGAGGGTGGTATCGGTGGCGGCGGCGTCATCGGTGTTAGCTATTATATGCGCAACGGCGTAAACTTTGCCTTCAAAACCGGTCTCGGCGCGGTAGATCCAGGTGAGGTTAATTTTCAGCTTCAACCTGGTGGATTGCAAAGTGTTAAGGTTGAGCCAGAGACGGTGTTCTACGCGAGCCCGACTTTCTCGATCGGTTATATCTACTAAACCTAAGTAGTAAAAACTATAGAAAGGGCGCGCCTTGATAAAGGGTGCGCCCTTTTTTTTAATCCCCTTTTTGTTTGTCGTAGTGCTCTTTACTTATGCTATGCTCAGCTCGCAATTGGTAAACATAGACAAGGAGCATTACAATGAAAAAAAGGACTATCGCTCTATTTGCTATCGTTCTAGCTCTAGTAGCTAGCCTCGCGTCTAGCAAAGTTCAGGCTCTGCAGTTAGGTTATAACATCGGATATAGCTCGGTGGATTTTCAGCTACACGGGTTTAGCGGAGAGTTATTGTTAGGCATCGGTGGTAAGGATGAGCATCGTCCGAAGGGCTCGGTGATACATTTCGGTTTAGCCGCTATGCGTGGTGAGAGAAAAACCAACATCGGAAAAGCTACATGGAATGGTGGTAGCTTCGATGACTACATATTTTCTCGAACACTAGTAAAACAACCTAATTTCGCTAGATTTCCTGCAAGCGCGCAAGAAAGGGAGTTGGGGATAACAAGAACAGAGGTAGTAGCAGATGCTAATGTAGGGTACGGCGACAACACAGCTTATGTAATCTCTGCTGGCTACGAGTGGGTGTTTTCGCGCTCCTCGCCAGGTCTTGGGCTTCTTGCTGGCGTGGAAATTTATGTCTTAAGCCCTAATGCCTCTAACTTTAGAACTAGCACTGATGTCAGCGGCGGAGCTGTTCTCGGTATCGGCTACTATATGCGCAACGGCGTAAACTTCTCTTTCAAAACCGGTCTCGGTGCGATCGATATAGGCGGGACTAATTTGCAGATTGGCGATGCTAGTGTTAATTATAATCCAAAAGCAGAGTTCTACATAACCCCTACTTTCTCGCTTGGGTTTATCTACTGAGTCCACTTGAGTCTAGTAAGCATTCACTGAGCCTAATAAAATCTGTAAAAGGGCGTGCGCTTCGCTAAAGGTTGCGCCCTTTTTGTTTATCCTCTTTTTTTGCTTGTCGTAGGCTTCATTCTTTTGCTAGAATTGTCTCGTTATGCATTCCGTCGTAAGTCTAGTATTGCTGTTGCTAAAGCTGTGGTCTCTTTGCATCATAGCCGTCGCCGTGATGAGCTGGTTGCTCGCCTTTGGCGTGATCAACGCGCACTCGCAAGCCGTGCGAACGATACACGAGGTACTGTTCCGATTGACCGACCCATTGCTACGACTAATACGCAGGGTGGTACCCTCGGTCGCGGGGATGGACTTCTCGCCAGTAATAGCCCTAATCGCATTATGGTTTTTAAGCCAGCTGATACGCGAATACGCATTCGCATTGCTGTAGCGAGGCTTTGAGCGCGTCTAAAATACCTCTCTCGCTATCCCATACTCCACCCCACCCCCACCCCTTTTCCTTTCGCCTTTCGCGCGCGCAAATACGGTAAATGACCTAGCGGGGAGACTCTCGCCAGTTGTGAGGGTGATGGTTAGGGTCGCGGGTGTAAGTAGGCGAAAAATAGGCAAAGTCAGACCTACCAATTCTAAATCTAAGTAAAGCCAGTCGATGTGACAAAATGCTCAAGCTAGCCTAGGTGCTATGTGTGCTATGTGGCAAGCTATGAGTAAGGTGCGAGGAGTATGGAAGAGCAAGTGCAGGAAAAAAAGTCGAGCAAGCGCGCGTTGCGCGTGCGCCGTGTGCGCGGCATGCAAGACTTCCTGCCCGAACAAGCCGCAAGCATGGCGCGTATTGCGCGCATCGCCGAGGATGTAGCGCGTCTCTACGGCTTCGAGCGTATCGCAACGCCGATCTTAGAACAAGCGCAGTTATTCCGCCGTTCGCTAGGGCTCGCGAGCGATGTCGTTATGAAGGAGATGTATGCCTTCCAAGACAAGAACGACGAGGAGCTATGCTTGCGTCCCGAAGGCACAGCAGGGGCGATAAGGGCTCTGATCGATGGCGGTTTGACGCAGACTCTGCCGCA
>JABABG010000023.1 GCA_014238315.1 Alphaproteobacteria bacterium | reverse complement strand
GTGCGCGCAGACTGTTTTTTTCAGCTAGCCGAGCAAGGCAGACTTCCTGCAATAACTCTTCCGAGATGTTTAGAAAAGGTGATTTTAACAGCCCTGCGAGATTCAACTCGTCTTCGGGCTGCACCAAATATCGTAGCCATGCGAGCATGTCTTCAGCTTCGATTGTATCTACGAGTTTGAATTTATCGATGTCTTCGCATGGCAGTCCTTTTTCGGTGAAAAGGTTAATCAAGCTCTGCATATGCTTGCGTTGTTGCAGCAAGATCATGACATCGCCAGGTTGCGCTCGTGCGCTACTTGCTGTAGCGGAATTAGACTGATTTGGAGTTTGTTGTCCGACTATATTTTTTTGGACAAAGTCTGTAATGCGCTCTGCCCACATACTCCTTTTCATATCTGCGCTAGCTACCGAGATGCCTTGTTGCTCGTCTTTCTGCAGGGCTAAATAATGTAGCGATACTTTTCCTCCTCGTTGTTGTCTATGTGGATTGTGCTGCAATTGCTCTTTTTCAGATGCGAGAGCTGGACCGTGCGCGCTCGTGGCTTGTAGAGCTTCTAGCATAGTACTGGGAGCGAAGGTTTGATCTACGGCTTTTAGCACTGGCGCGAGGCTACGATACGAATATGAGAGAGTTTTTTCGCGGAAGGGCAATTGTGCTTGTGCGGCTCGCGCGCGAAACTTTTCACGAGCGTTGATAAACCGCGCTAAGCTTGCGCCTTGGAAGCTATATATCGATTGTTTTTCATCCCCGACCACGAAGAGTGAGCGCGGAATACGTTTTTCCTGTGGTATACGGGCTTGGTTTGAGAAAATTTCTTCGGTTAATTTTTCAACAATGCTCCACTGCGCACTATTTGTATCTTGCGCTTCATCGATGAGCACATGGTCGAAGCTACCGTCTAGCTTGTAGAGCACCCAAGGCGTCAGGTCCGACGAGAAGAGTTCTTCTGTTTTATCGATGAGGTCGTCAAAATCTAGCTGCGCTTTACGCTTTCTACTTTCTTCTAGTGCCTGCGCGCGCATTTGCGCAAGATCGTAAAGAGCCAAGTTTAGATAGGCTATCTGCTCGCGGTAGTAATGGCTATAGGTTTCGGCTAGACGAGCAGCTTCAAGTTGCAAGAGGTTTGTATTAGCCTCGCCGAGACTGTCTTTAGTTGCTTTTGTGAATATACTTCTTTTGCCAAGAGTGCGATTTTTTTTGAGGAAAATATCTAGGTAGAGTTCGAGCGATTTTTCTTTCCCTGTGCGTTGGTAGGTTTTTAGAAAACTTTGAATTTTTTGCAGATGTTTTGTGTCTTGTACGCTTAATTCTCGTATGGCAAGCAAGTGGTTCTTTATGCAGACGAGTTGGTCAATGCTCATGGCAGGTTTTTCCATGATGACTTCTTTCTTGCATGGCGCGAAGGTTTTCCCGGATACTTGTAAGAACTTAGCTACTTGCGCTCGTATAACAGCGATTTTTTTAGTAGAGCGGTAATGTTGCGCGATATTCGCAGCTTGCTCTAGGCAACTATCATTTTTCATGAATGCGTTGATATGGTTTAGCTTTTCTTGTGTGAGAGGCTCTTTGTTGTCTGGCGCATCGAATGGACGTTCGTTTTTTAGTTGCTCGCTACGTCCTTGTTGAGCAAGACGAAATTTGGGAGGGACTCCGCTTTCCAGAGGAAATTGCCCTAATACGGATTGGCAGAATGCGTGGAATGTCATTATGCGCAATCCTCCCCGACAATCGAGACTGTTTGTATATAATGCTGTTGCGCGTAGTATTTCTTCATCGCTGGGTTGTTTGTCGAAGAAGGCTTTGTATATTTCGCGAGCTTTTTTCTCCTCGCTGCAGGCGTGTAGAGCCTGTAAAATTCGCACGGACATTTCTGCTGCTGCTGCGCGAGTATATGTCAAGCATAGGATTCTTTCAGGCGAGGCACCCGATAGCAGTAGAGCCAAGAACCTTTGGGTTAGCAGCATAGTTTTACCGCTACCTGCGGATGCGGTTACCCAGAAGCTACTTTGCGTTTCTTTCAATGCTGGCTTTTGTTCCTCGTTCGGTAATGGCAGTTCGATGCTTGGGTTATCCCTATTATGCGTATTATAGGTTAGTGATTGTGCTGTCATCCTTCTGCCTCCGCGCGCTCTGTCTCTTCGTCGTCTGGTCCTTGCGACCACGCGCGTCTGCGAGCGAGATGCGCGTACGGGTCGAAACGAGCTCTCTCGCTCGTAAGAGCTCTCGCATCGTAGGGAGTGTCTGACTTACTGAAATGATTTAGCAAATCAAAATAATGCTTACAGCATTCATCGTAGAGGGCTTGTATAGATGTATAGGCTGCTGGCTTATCCTTTGTTGTTGCGAGCAATTCTTCGTTAATTATCAGCACTTTATTTTCGTCTTGCTTACCAGAAAACTGCCAGTAGCTAGCGTGCGGAGTTTCCTCTGGGCTTGCCTTTAATTCCAAGGCATTGCCAAACGCGCCTTGTTGTAGCATCCAAGCTCCGAGCAATAGTTGCGGCTGTTCTAGAGCGATTAGACTTTTTTTGGAAGGAATAGTAGCAGTTTTGTGGTCGACGATGACTAACCTACCACTACTGCCTGCGGGCTCTTTACTCTGTGTTATGAGGTCGGCTCTGGCTTTGATGCTAATACTCTGTCCATTTTCGAGCTCTAGAGTATATTCACCTTTCACTTCGCTCCAAATTTTTTGTGGCATCAGATAGCTAAGTCTTCGGACGAGTAGGTTTGCACTACGCTGTAATGGTTCGCGCCAGAATGCGGCTAAGAATGGTGATGGTGCGTAACGAGCGAGTTCTTGATCTGCTACGGCTTGCAACCTAGCCAGCGAGTTTTGCGGGTTACTCGAGAAGTCTTTTACGATAATCTCGAAACACTTATGAAGAAAGCTACCGTATAAAGCTTGCTCTGCGTCTTGTTGCAATGGCTCTAATGGCTTTAGAGCGAGCACTTGGCGTGCGTATATCGTGTATGGGTCTTGAGCGAGGTCTATGAGGCTAGTTAGATTTATGCTTTTAGGACGTTTTATGTCCTCAATGCATGGTGCGGGTGCGCGCTGTTTTGACGATAAGGGTAGGGGACTATCGCCATATTTATTTGTAGTTTTCTCTAGTGATACGAGCCATGAGCGCAGTTTATTCTCGCATGCTTGGTCGCGGAGTCCGTTGTGCTTATCGGTAAGGGTTTTTAATCTTTGCACGAAACGGGAAGCGTTCTGAGGTCGTCCGTTTAACTTTTCAGCGTGGGTAATGTAGACTTCTTCCGGCGAGCATGCGAAGCTAATAAAATCTAGTGCGCTCAGTCCGATTCGATATTCGTTATTTTTCAATCCGATTTTTTCACGTACTGGATTAGGCAGGAAAGGGCTAACCTCGCTTTCTACTGGCCATCCTCCCTCGACCATAGAGCCGAGTATTACGCGCTCGAAGGATAGCAGGCGTGCTTCCAGAGGTCCTAGTATCGCGAGGCGCGGGTGCGATGCGTAGCTACCTGGCATGGTTTCGGCTGCGATTAGTGCTTCGATGGTTTGGCGGTATGCTTGTGCGGAGGTAGATGCTAGCGCACTGCTTTGCCTGTTATTCTCCTGCCAACTTTGCGCGATGGTAGCATTCAGCCTTGCGAGAGCCAGCCCTCCTTCAAGGCTGTATAGAGCAGAGTCTTGCTGCTCGCTTTGTGATGAGTTCAGATATTCATCATCTTCAAAATCGATCGGCAAGTTTTCTTTGTCACAGCATAAGTCTGCCACTTCTTCGCTTGCTTTACGATGTGCTGTGAGTAGCTCGATGCGTGAGTCGGAGCTCGCAACCACATTGGCTAAGGTTGCTACAGAGGCGAGCAATTTTTTGATCAACAAGACCTGCTGTGCCTTGAGAACAGTAGCAGATTCTTCGACCAATTTTTGTAATGCCATTAGGTCTCGCGCCGCTCTTTGAGTCTGGCATGGCTCGTCTCGTTTTACTCTGCGTAGGACCAATGTCTCGAATAGGTTCCAAGCGTTAGCTGTCTCGCTACCTAGTAGAACGATTGCGCCTTTCAGAGCAAATATGTCTAATGGTAATTGTTGCGGCAATTTGTTATGTTGAGGAGAAGATTCTTCTATAGGGTTTTGCATTGCTAGATGCTCTGGCGTTACGGCTTGTAGCAATAGCAAGAACAATCGAGTTGCGACGCTAGAAGCAAGTGCGTGCGTTGCGGTGTCTTCAATTCGCAAGTCCCACTGCCCTAATAGCCTTGCACGCACATGCTTTGCGAGTTGTCGGTCTCGAGTTATGAGTGCTGCGCGCTTATTTTTCTGATCTAGAGTTTCTCGTAGCAATAGTGCGATTATGTCGGCTTCTTCTTGCCTGTCTATGCAGGTTACCAGACGCAAGTTTGTAGCGTGGCTGAGGTCTAAATCACCTTCTTTATTAGCTTCTTTTGGTGAGCTGTTGAGACAGTTCTCCATTTTCGGGCGCTCAGCCATAGCTTCGATCAGGACTTTTTTGCGCAAACAATGGGTCGAGCTTTTTTTCGCAATTTTTCCTATCGGGTATGGGTGCAATAAAGATGCGAGCGTGGCTATGGGTATGTCCCAAGCATTGAACAGCCGAGCGAAAGCGTGAAAGGGATGGGTCGGCTTAGAGCTGGCTAGTTCAAACAACCTTTCGTTTTGCACGAGTGAGAGCGGGCATCCTGGAAGGATAATTTGTCCGTTAGGCAATCCAAGCACGACACGCATCAGCCTTGCGGTTGCTTTTACGCTACCGGTTGACCCGGCGATGATTACACTGGAGTTCGCCAGCCCAGAATAATTCCTTGATCGTTCGCTGTCATCGGCTTTATTTAGAGAGGCAATTTCTTCGGCAATTCTATTTAGGTTTTTAACACGTTCGGCAGTTGGCTCTAGCAAGCCTCGTTCTTTTAGTAATTGCGGCCAAGAGTTAGTTAGAATTCTCAGGAATTTTACAGATTCGTGCCAATGTTTAGCGCAGGATGCTGGCACTAGTTCGGATGCTTGTAGCGCGCTATGCGCGTCAATTTCCTCCAGTAGCAGATCGTCCTGCAGTTCCGTTAGAGCATTTGTCAAGGCAACAGCAGTGTGCGCGCTGGTGGTTTTTTCCGTATTACTTTTTGAGAAGCCTTTATGTTTTTTTTGTTGTTTCACCCTCTGCCATTGCTCGACTAACTCTAGGAGTAGCAACCGTCGCTGTAGAGCTAATAGTAAAGAGCTATCATCGTCGTCCGTTGCTTGTTGCTCAAGCACATCCCCAAGTGGTGTCATTCGTGGCAGAAACACTGCTTTATTCGGACTTAGGCGCAATAATGCCTTGCGCAAGGCTTGGCATGCTCTGCGTGTAGGCAGGAAGATGCGCGTGCTTGCCAGAGCCGATGGTAGTTCCGCGAGCGAATCTTGTATCAACAACCCTTGCGCGAGTCCCTCGATGAAGGGGTAAGCTAGGTCGAGCGTGCTCAACCTCCCTCGTATAGGTTGCTTGTCATAGCTAGTATTGGAGGCAGTCAAATTCCCTTAGCCTATCTTTCACTTTGCTTTTGCAGGCTCAGCCAACGTCGCCTGGCTCGTAGTAGCGAAGATTTGTCGCTAGCGTGCATCCATACCCCCTGCCAACGATTTTCAACGAGCGAGGCAGAGGATTTTGCGCTTACGGGTTTAGCGGGGTTGCTCGCTCGCTCGTTATTTTCGTAGCCTACGACAATTCCGTACAATCTTTCGGCGGTGGCTTCTTTCTCGTATACTTCTTTTAACGAGAAAGCTTGTGCGTTGTTGGAGGTTTGCTTAAACGCTTTTGCGGTCAGAATTTGCAAGCCGATATACCGCCAGTATTTTGTTTCATTTGAATCTAGGTTTTTAGCATGGCGAGTTTTTTGGGGAAGGGATAGGGGAAATGGTAGCTGTTCTCTATGTTTTAGATTTTTGCAACTACGAGCCTGAAAGTCACGAGCATCTTTCTCTTCGAGCAATGCCAGCAAGATAGTTGCAGGTATTTTTTTTTGCTCTATTTGCGTCCAAGCTTGTTCTAGGCAAGCTAGTAGTGTCGGTGGTTGTTGTTGCGAGCCACCTTCTACTTGTTTTTTTTTATAACTAGGCTCGTACCATAGTGTATCTCCATTTACGGCAAAGAAGGGTTTTCCGTTAAAGACACCAAGCGCATTTTTTATCCCTCCGCCTGTCTCCAGCAGAGTTTTTTCCTGCAAGATCGTCACATTCCTTATTTTTGCGCAAGCCTTTACGATCAACTCGGCGCGGTAGTGAGCGTTTACATAGATAGATTCTACACCTTGTTGTTGCAAGTGTTTGATAGCATGTAATAACAATGATTGCCCAGCCACTCTCATCAGAGGTTTAGGTTTCGTTGAGTAATCTCGCATCCGTGTACCGCGACCTGCGGCGAGGACAAATGCTTGCTTAATTTTTGCTGTTGTAATAGATGCTTGCGAGACACTTGATTTCTTTGTAGCTGGGTTAGTTTTAACTTTCTTCGCCGAACCTTGTAACTTTAATAAGGCAGAAGTTACCAGATTAGTAGGTAGCTTTAGAATGGCTATTCGGCTTTCAGTATTGTTTTTGTCGCTAGCAAACTTCAACCGTAACCTCATCACCTGCGCATTGGCTTGTAGACTTGCAAGAGTTGCAATTGGCAACCTCTGCGCCCACTCTATCATTACGAACCCGTGCGTTAGTTCTTCTGCTAAGCCTAATTCTTGGGTTATTTCTGTAGACTTTGTATTATTGATTTGCATTTCTTCCAAACGATACAAGTCGGCGTGTAGGATACTTCCGCGTGGGGTCTGGTATCGTTGTAGCAAGGAGAAAGTAGGGCTAGGGACATGCTCTTGCTCACCCAGCAAGGATTGTATTAGCAGACGCGCGAATTGAGTTTTCCCGACACCAACTTCTCCTTCCAATAACAGCAAATGTTTGGGAGCTATAGCATGTTGTAGCTCGTGTATTATGAGTGAATAAAAACTTTCGTCTTCGATGTGAAAGCGGATCGTTGCAGACATAGAGTTCACTTCACTCGACAGCGCAACATTGGAGTTTATGTTAGCAATATATGGGATGCGAGTTGATAGCACACTTTATATAGTGCCGAAGCTTTGTATGAGAGAACCAACGACAAGATTCCAGCCATCTACTAGCACAAAGAAAATAAGTTTGAATGGTAGTGATATTATTATAGGTGGTATCATCAACATACCCATGGATAGTAAAATTGAAGCGACGACCATATCGATTATTAGAAAAGGTATAAATAATAAGAATCCAATTTCAAAAGCCCTTCTTAGTTCAGATATCATGAATGCCGGTATTAGCACGCGCATAGGCGTTTGTTCTGGTGTATCTATATTTTGGATATTTCCGATATCGAAAAATAAACGCAAGTCGTTTTCACGCACTTGCGATAGCATAAAACTTCTAATAGGAGCTGCGGCTAATTGATAGGCTTGTTGTTGATTAATGCGTTCAGCGATCAGAGGCTGAATGCCATCGTCGTATGCCTTTTGGAGAGTTGGTTGCATAATAAAAAACGACATAAACAATGCGAGACTTACCATTACACTGTTTGGCGGTGTTTGCTGAGTACCTAGTGCGGTGCGCAGAATTGATAGCACCACGATTATTCGAGTGAATGATGTAACCATAATCAACAAGGAGGGTGCTAGAGCAATTACGGTTAAAAATGCGATGAGCTGTATTACCCGCCCAGTAACACTCCCGCCCCCCTGCCCTAGGTCTACGGAGATGCTTTGAGCAGACGCTACAAATGGCAATAATCCGATTACACAAACTAGTATGCCACCTAATATAGCAATAGAGATGGCTGCTTTAGGTTTTCTTTTAAGTTGTTGATGCATATTTAGTTTCTTTCTGCTCATCATTTTCATGTTTTTTTGTTGATTGTTGTTTATCATGTTGTTTTTTATTTAGTTTGATTTTATCTAGCATCTGCTCTTGTTGTGGAGATAGCAATAGTATATATCTAGTTTGCTCGAAATCAATAGCGACAACCCTACGCCTTTGGTCTATTACCTTTACAGCTATGATTTTGAAACCCGCTTGTTCTTTTTGCTGGTTCAGTCGTAGATTAGGTGGTAGGATTCGTTGTATTAAGTTGCTAGTCAAAGAGCTACCACCTTGCGAGAGGTATCGCATTACGTAGGCGAACAATGCTAACAATAGTATGACTACTAGTATCGCGGTAATGTATGTGAGAAAGTCCATTTACATATTAACCAAGTTTGTTTTTTAGCTGTCAAATATCTAATTTTACCGAGGTACGAAATCTGGTACCTCTCCTTTCAGAGCATACACATAACGCATAATCTCAGCGACTGCGAGAAATGCTTCTGTTGGTATTTCTTCCCCCACATCGACAAAAGACAGCATATTAGTTAGCTCTGCGTTTTGTACTACTGGCACGTTGTATTTTTCAGCTTGTTCGATTATAGCGTTTGCAATGCTACCTTTACCCTTAGCGCTAACGAGAGGAGCATCTTCCAAGCTTGATGGCTTATAGGTTAGTGCCACAGCTTTTTTATTTAAAGCTGGGTTGTTTTTAATTTTTGGATTTGTAATTTTATTAGCCATAGTTTTTATTAGCAGGTTTGTTTTTATGGTTATGGGTTATTAATGGTTTTTTACTTTGATTTAATTATTTTTTATTTTTTTCAGTTGTGGTTGTTTTTTTAACTCCTAGCGCTATAGGAAAAACGCAGTGGAATGTTGTACCTTTTGCTCCGCTTTTTGCTAGGGTTAGACTACCTCCGTGTTGTTTAATGAGTTCTTGTGATATAGATAAGCCCAACCCACTACCTCCCACTTTAGAGCTGTGTGCGAAGGCTTTAAACAATGATTTAGATGCTTCAATTGATAACCCAGGTCCATCATCGACGAAGTTGACATGCACATGCTTTCCATCTCCGTTTAACTTGATAGTTAATTCTTTGGCTTTAGCCTCAATTGCATTTTGCCCTATGTTTCTAAATGCTCGATATAAATTATCGGTATCCCCTTGTATTGGTTGCGTGCTTTGTAATTTTGTTCTTATTTTTGTCTCTCCCTTGGCTGATATACGGAGGTCTGCACTCAGTGATTTCAATAAACCGTTTAGGTCTACACGCGTTATGAATGTGGTCTTTTTTTCTTCCCGCACATAGCTAAGTAATTGCCCGCATAGTTTAATTGTTCTCTCAACTATTGTAACAAACAAGCGTATTTTTTTTCGCGTTTTGGGGTCTGCAGATTTATTAATACTTTCTCCCGCGAGTAATGCCGTTGATAGCAATCCTTTGAGATCGTGGTTGATTTTTGTAACAGCAGCCCCTAATGCTGCAAGGTGTTGGTATTGTTTGAGGCTGATTCGATACATTACTTGCATGCGAGTTAGTTCTCGCTGCAGGAATCCTATTTCGTCCTCCCGATCTGATGCAATCAACATTGTCATTAGATTGTTAGGATCGTCGGTAAAACGATGTATAGCTTGGACTGTGTGGTATAGGGGATTAATGAACTTCTGCCGAAACCACAGCAACAATAGTGCCATCAATGTAACTACGAATAATGCTACCGCGAGCAAACATTTAACTAATGTATAACGATTAAAGTACGGATGTTCATCTTCGTATATCATTACTTCTTTTTTTTCTTTCTTTTCACCTCCTATTAATATTAAACGCTCTTGAGTTTTTGTGTATGGTAGCCGATAGAATGCGCGGTATCGCCATGGCTCTCGCAGGTCAAGTGTTTGCACTTGCGAGCCTTGCGGTTGTATAAATTGCTCGTTTAGATGGGAGTCGTTACCTTTTATATTCTGGGTTAGTTCTTTATTGTTCGAGTTTATTTTTTCTTGCCATATAGCTTCGTACCAGGATAAGCGTAGTTGCCACATTACGAATAGGGTTAGTATTGTTACGGTGGCGGTAAGATTGAGGGTCAGAAAGATTACGAACTGCCTGCTGAGTCCGTGTAGAGCGGCCGTTTTCTTTCTTTCTACGAAGATGCGCCGTTTTCTACGATGGAATAGTAATGATAGTACATCGGCTAAGTGAGGGGAGTGATGTACGGCTTTTGATGGATTAATATTTTTTGTTGAGGGCGTGCCTTGACGCGGCGTTTTCACACTTACTTTTTTTTCTATCCCTTGGCGATTATTTTGGTTCAAGGATTTTGTCTTGGTCTATTTGCTTGGGTTATTTTATGTCGCTGTCGGCATTTTGCTAGCTATGAAATGCCCAGGGGCGGAATCGAACCACCGACACGAGGATCTTCAATCCCCTGCTCTACCGACTGAGCTACCTGGGCTTTGTTATAGCGACGGTGTTACTTTTATGATCATACCTATTTAACGCTAGTGAGGAGTTTTGTCTAGTATCTTTATGTATCATTGCTGTTTTGTTGCGCGAGCAATGCGAGCGTCGCCGCGACAGCATTAGATAGATTTAGACTACCGATAGGCGAGGGCATAGAAGAAGATATCGGATGGGGTTTTTCTATTTTAGCTTTATCTGAGCTTGAGTTAACGAGTTTCGAGTTATGTTCCGATTTGGTATGGTTTTGTAGATAAAGGCTTATATCGCATTGCCTGCGAACCAAAGGTCTTATCCCGGCATCCTCTGCTCCGAACACGAGTGCTATTTTAGTAGCTTCTTTTAGTTCTTCTGAGTGCTCTCCCCAAGCCACCGCTTCGTGTGAGGCATCTTCCAGAGCTATTCGCACCCAAGGTTGCCTATCCCAATATTCCTGCTTTTCTTCACCTCGTGCGTTCTTTTTATCAGCTTTGCCTCCGAGTTTTATCAGAGCTTGCGCTAGATTTAGACGCAAGATTGGCACGATTTCTAGAGCTCCACTTGCGGCTTTTGCCATCGCTGCATTTTCTTTTGGAGTGTGTCCATTTGCGAGCAACACGGCTTTGACTCCGAAAAAGCATGCACTGCGGAGAACTGCACCGATGTTTCTAGGGTCTTGCGCACGGTCTAACACTACGATACAGCTTCTTTCTCCATCGAGATAGTTTTTCCTAGAGAGTATTTCTGTTAGAGAAGGGCTTTCGAGAGGCTGGCATAATAGGGCTAGAGATTGATGTGCGCTTTGTTGGGGGAACAGAGCGTCGATTTTAGCTCGCTTCACTATTTCAACATTGGGGATATTTTCGGATAAAGATAAAGCAGAGGGGATGGTTATTCGTTGTGATGTTGTCAAAGCTATTTTTGGTAGTGCTGTTTGTAGGGTATCGAAGGCTTCTTTAGTTGCTAACAAGCGTGAGTAGCGTCTCTTTTTGTTTTGCAACGCAGCTACGACAGAGTGTAGCCCGCACATCCAGTACGCGTTGTTTTTCGAGGAGCCAAGGTTGCGACCTTTTCCATATCCTCGTTGTGCGCGTTTGTTTTCACTATCGTAATTTTTATGTGCTACCATATTTCTTCTATTTAGTTTCCCATGAGTTTTCTATTAGCACTTTCGACAAAACGACTAGCATAAACCAAGCATTGGTGATAAGTAATCTAGCACGAGTATGCCTTTACGACTGAAATTGCCTCATGGCGACCGAATTGTGGTTAACGGTGCTGTTTTAGAGAACGGCGGCGATGCTACGGTTTTGGTCTTTCACAACCGTGCGGACATCATGCGTCGTAAGGAGATAATGCAGGAAAGCGATGCTTTGTCTCCTTCACGCCGAGTTTATTACGCGTTGCAGTGCGCGTATATTTTTGAGCATGATCGTCCTTCCTACATTTCGCTTTTCGAGCGTTGTTTAAATGAATACGAAACGGCTGCTCCTAGTTCCCAGGCGATTGCTAGTCGTTTGCGCACTCTTGCGCAAGGGGGTAAGATTTACGATGCTTTGAAGGAATGCCGAGCCCTTATCGAGCACGAAGGCAAGATAGTAAAGCTAGCGGAGCTAACGAGTCAGAGATGAGTTTCAACAATGGATGATGCGAATTTTGTTAGCAATCAGGATGGGTCTGGTCCTATCGAACGAATTTTGCGTGAGAAGATTGTTACGGGTTTTTCACCTAGCAGATACTCTATCGTCAATGATTCACCTGCGCATGCGGGGCATGCTGGTGCGGTTGCTGCTGCTAAGGGAGAGAGCCATTTTTCGATAAACATTGTTTCGAGTAAATTTTCTGGTATGCCGCGCTTGCAACGGAATCGTTTGGTGCATCATTTGTTGGCAGACGAGTTACGCGATCATGTTCACGCTTTGACCTTGACGCTTCAATCACCAGATGAATTTGCGGGTGATGGCTAATGAGTTTAGAAAATAGCGCGATTAAGCCGCAAGTTAGTTATGACGCCTTTGTTGCGTTAGACTTGCGTGTTGGCTGTGTAGAGAGTTGCGAGCTTCTTGCGAATGCGCGCAAGCCAGCTTACGCTCTCATTGTTGACTTTGGCGGGGATTTGGGTAAGTTATGTAGCTCGGCTCAGATCACGGATTTATATAAACCTGAGGATTTACTCAAGCGTCAGGTTATTGCAGTAGTCAATTTCCCTGCTAAACGTATTGCTTCCTTTGCCAGCCAGTGCCTTATACTAGGAGTTCCTAACGAAAGGGGAGAGGTCGTTTTACTACGCCCTGATCATCTTGTTGCTTCTGGCGTGAGAGTCTTTTGAACCTCCAGCTCTGTATTTTTCTGCTTATTTTCTATGCCCTCACCTATCCCGCCTGCAAGAGAGTCTAATGACTCTTCAAAGAGGTCGCCTGACTTGAAAAAGGTCACCGACTTACGACCATCCCCTCATCGCTTCCCCTCAAAGCTGTCTTCCGTACAAGCTAGGCACGAACGCACTCGTCAGAGAGCTTTGCGAGACCTTAGATCTTTGCGCCACGAGGGCGGGGGTTTTGGAGCGGGCTGGACGCAATCGGCTTTGGTGCGCTCGCTGTTGCGCACGAACAGAGAAGCTAGCGACATCACGCCGCGTTTGCGGAGGGTTATCATTTTTCTACGGGTTTTGTCTTTTGTGGTGATGAGTTTGTGGGTAATTTATTATCTTGCCAACCGCTGATATAATAAATTTTATGAGCCTATTATTTTAGCAAAAATATCAGGTTGCATGCAGTGAGTATTAAGCTTCTGCTTTTTCACTTTGGGATTTCTTTACACATTTCCAAGAATCTCGCTTCGTCGATCACGGTGACTTCGGCTTCTTGCGCTTTCCTTACCTTACTCCCCGGTTTGTCGCCGATGACCAGGTAATCTGTAGTCTTTGCCAGAGCGATCACGACTCTTGCCCCTGCGCGCTCTGCCAGCTTTCTTGCTTGGTTACGCCCAAAAGCCTCAAAGGTTCCGCTAAAGACGAGCGTCTTACCGCTGAGAGCGGTTGTAGCCATTGCGGCAGGCTCGGTTGTGCCACCTTCAAGCTCGGCTATTTCCACCTCTTTGAGCAATGCTTCGAGAGCGTTGTAATTTTTAATATCGCTAAAAAATTTAGGAATTTCGTCTGCTTCTTCAAGCGTCAGAGCGTAATTTTCGATAAACTCTTCTCGTTCTGCGGATTTTTTTTGGCTGTCTATTTGGGAAGCACTTAGGATATTTTTTTGTAAAGCATTCTGTGCACCTTTTGAGGTAGCCTTTTGATTATTTTTTTCATTATTTTTGGCGAGCCTGTCGAACTCTACTTCCAATGCTACCTTGCGAGCCTGCTCGATAAGGTTACTAAAAGTTAGTTTTTTGAGCCTCGCTCGCACGGCGATCTCTCTTGCGCGAGTAGCCCCGACGCTAGGTATTCCGAGTGCGTATAGTAGCAATTCGAAAGGCATGCGTCTTCTTTGCTCGATCATTGCTAGCAACTTACTCAAGGATTTATTCTGCCACCCTTCGAGCGCGAGTATTTTTTTACGCGCGTCCTCTCTATGTAGCTGGAAGATGTGATGAGGCTCGCTTAGCAAGCCTTCCAGACAAAAGACCGTGAGAGATTTTTCTCCTAATCCTTCTATGTCGAAAGCCTCACGAGATGCGAAGTGTCGCAAGCGTGCGATTCGTTGTGCCGAGCACTCTCGATTTTCGCAGCGTAACGCGACATAGCCTTCGAGCTTACGTACAGGCGAGCCGCATGCTGGGCAAACACGAGGAAACTCGAATGGTGTTTTATCTACCTCCTTGCCGCGTTTTTCTATTATCACTTTTTGCACTTTAGGAATGACTCCGCCTGCTCTCACGATTTCGACCCAATCTCCGATACGTACATCCTTGCGCTTAAGTTCTTCTTCGTTATGTAAGCTAGCGCGAGTTACGACCACTCCTCCGACCATTACTGGAGTTAGAACTGCTATAGGCGTCAGAACTCCGGTGCGCCCTACCTGCACTTCGATTTCTGTTACTTTAGTTTTCACATGGATTTCTGGGAACTTATGAGCGATTGCCCATAAGGGATGGTGGTTTCCCTCGCCTAGTGCATTTTGTTGAGCTAGATCGTTAATTTTATAGACGACTCCATCCATCTCATAATCGATCTGCTCGCGCCTTTTGTATAGTTTTTGGAAGTAGATAAATAGTTCTTCCTCGTTTTTGCAAACTTTTGCTTCGACGATGGGGCATCCCATTTTTTCTATGGCTTTCAGCTGCTGGTATGCGCTTGTGGCTTTAGCCAGCTTTTCGAGCGAAGAGCGATAGAAGTAATCCTTCTGTGCTTTTTCTTTTAGTTCGATTACGCCTATTCCCCAAGCACGAAAGTGCAACGGGCGAGATGCGGTTATGCGAGCATCCAATTGTCGCAATGCTCCAGCAGCTGCATTGCGAGCGTTAGCAAAGATTTTTTCTCCCTTTTGTTGCTGTTTTTCACAGAGCTTTCGGAATGCTTTTTTGGGGATATAGACTTCTCCTCGCACTTCCAAGAATTCTATGGAGTTATCTATTTTTTGCGGGATATCAGTGATCGTCCGCAGGTTTTCTGTTACGTTTTCACCTTTGCGTCCATCTCCTCGTGTTGCGCCGCATATAAGCCTACCGTTTAGGTAATGCAGAGAGGCACTCAGTCCATCTATTTTGGGCTCGGCGAGCATCGGCACTGGGGTGTCTTTTGCGAGCTTCAAGTCTCGCCTGATCCCATTTATAAAGCGCTCAACATCGTTTTCTGAGAACGCGTTGTTTAGCGATAACATTGCTTTCCGATGTCGAACTTCGGCGAACCCATCCCGCGCCTTTGCTCCAATAGAGTCGATCAGCAGGTCTGCTTGCGTATCTTTAGCTTTTGCATCGGAGTTTGATATTTTTGTTATCTGCTCCAGTCTTTTTTTCAAAGCATCATAAGATGCGTCGTCTATTTCTGGCGCATCTTCACTGTGGTATAGTTTGTCTGCTCGCTGTATTTGCTCGGTTAGGAGTTTTATTTCTGCGTGCTTTTTTTCTTGCTTTTGTTGGGGGGTCATTTTTGTTGCTTTGTATATTTTTTCATTCAAACATTTTTTTATCTTCTTCTTTTTCCCCTCTTGGTCTTCTTCTTATCTCTCTGGACCTTCTTTATTGTTTTGCGGAGTGTCATTATTTTCGTTGCTTTCGTTATTGGCTGCGCTCATCAGGGATTGAGCAGCCTCGCGTGCTTGTGGAGTTATACGATCACCTGCGAGCATCCGTGCGATTTCTTCCAATCTCGCTTGTTCATTTAGCTGTATCACTCTAGTTGTGGTTGTGGTTGCTTGAGTTGAGGTTATGCTACCATTTTGTGCCAGGGGTTTTGCATCGGGTTTTGCATCGGGTTTTGCATCGAGATTTTGTTTTTCGACTCTAAACTGCGCTTGTCCCCAAGCCGCTACTTGCGGAGAGTGAGTTATGACGAGTATTTGCCTATTTTTTGCGAGTTTTCGCAGTTGTTTTGCGACGGCACTAGCTGTCGCGCCGCCGACCCCGCTATCTACTTCGTCGAAGACGAGAGCATCTGCGAGTCCTGCGTCTGCGAGGGTTACGCTTATTGCGAGTAGAACGCGGCTAAGTTCTCCAGCGGATACGACTTTATTTAGCTTTTCTGGCTTATAGCCTTGTATTGTTGCGATTTTGAAGATTATTTTTTCCAAGCCATTAGCGGAAGGAGTAGCCTCGACAATCTCGAGGACGAATTGCGCTTGCTCTAGCTTCAAGGAAGGTAGTATTTCGGCTATTTTTTTCTCGAAAGGAGCTTTAGCGGCGTTTCTTTCTTGCGATAGATTTTTAGCGGCTAGGAGATAATCTTTCTCTGTTTGCTCTGCGATACCCTGCAAACGCTGTATTTCTGTTGAGCTATCATCGAGGAGCGTCAATTTTTCTTGCATATTTATTGCGAGTCTATGCAAGTCATCGCATTC
>JABABG010000024.1 GCA_014238315.1 Alphaproteobacteria bacterium | reverse complement strand
TGCAGGTGGAGCTATAGGTTTTTATAGGGCGTTATAGATTGCAGGTGTTATTGCAGGTGTTATTGCAGGTGTTACAAAAGGTGTTATAGAGCCATGGCTAGAAGGAAGATTCCCTCGACATTACAGATCGCCCTACGCACGACATCGGTCGCGCTAAAATCGATGGTCAGGACCGCGAGCAAGCGCGCGCGCAAACCTTTCTCACACAAGCGCGCGCGCCGACTCTCTACCCCTTCGCGTTTCGGACGCATTAGCGCTATCCTCTCTAACGCTGTACGTGCTTTTTCTCCGAAGACGTTATTTGCTCGCGCGTTGTTGATCATTGTCATACCTCTGATTGCGGTTCAGATCACGGCGGCGTATGCATTTTTCAACCGCCACTGGAACATCATCGCGCAGAATATGGCGAGCGCGATAGCGGCGGAGGTCAACCTCGCCATCGAGATGATGCGCGGCGACCCAGAGGCTCTGCCTGAGATTGCCATGCACTACGAGAAGCACCTAGGTCTCAGCGTGAGCATCTTCCGCGCCAAGACGATCGACACGACCGTCGAGCGCGAGCAAGACCTCAGCTTTTTCACGAGGCATCTTGAAGCAGCCTTGACCGAGAAGGTCAAGCGTCCTTTTGTGATCGATACGGAATCTTTTTCCGACCAAGTAGTAGTCCAGCTACAACTAGCGCAAGGGGTGCTACAGACTGTGATACCGCGCGACAGGCTATTTAGCTCGACGACCTATATTTTTGTCATGTGGATGGTCGGCTCGTCGGTATTGCTGTTTTCTATAGCGGCCTTGTTCATGCGCAACCAAGTTAGCCCCCTGCGACACCTAGAGCGAGTAGCGGAGCGGTTCGGCAAGGGACAGGATACGACCGAGCGGGTCGATATTCGCGGCGCGCGCGAGGTGCGCAACGCGATTCAGGCTTTCAACCGCATGCGGCGGCGGATTTTCCGACAAATGCGACAACGCACCGACATGCTATCGTGCGTCAGCCACGACTTGCGAACGCCTCTCACGAGGATAAGGTTGCAGATAGCCATGTCGCACGACCCGTATGTGCGCGGCATCGAGACCGACTTGAAAGAGATGGAAGCTATGATCGAGGGCTACCTCGCTTTTGCGAGAAGCGAGGGCACCGAGCGCGTAGCGAGCGTAAATCTATCCGAGATGACGGACGCGCTAGTGAAGGGCTACCAACGGGCTGGCAGCACGCTGTACTGCCACATCGAGGGGCAGTTCGTCATCACCGGACGCAAGAATGCGCTACGCAGATGCCTCGACAACCTGCTATCGAACGCTCACCGCTATGGTAAGAATGTCTCTATCGTAGTCGGCAGGAGGCATAGCAACATCGAGGTGCTGATCGACGACGACGGACCGGGCATTCCAGAGCCGTACAGGAAAGAGGTCTTTCGACCGTTCTATCGTCTGGAGAGCTCGCGTAACCAAGAGACTGGTGGCTCTGGTCTAGGACTTTCGATAGCCCGCGACATCGCGCGCATACACGGCGGCGAGCTAACGCTCGACTCCTCGCCGCAAGGGGGGCTCAGGGCAAACCTGCAAATACCGCTATGAGCGACCGCGCAAAAACAACCGAGCGACAACCGCTCGGCAATAATCCTAGGGCTTGACGGAGCTATCCTGCTTATAGTCGCTCAGGGCGAGTTTTTTTATCTCGGCGATAGCCTTGGCGGGGTTCAAGCCTTTGGGACAAGTTCGCGTGCAGTTCATAATCGTATGGCAACGATATAGCTTGAAGGGGTCGGTGAGCGCGCGCAACCGTTGTTTCTTCGCGCCGTCGCGCGAATCCACGAGCCAGCGATAGGCTTGCAACAACACCGCTGGACCTAGGTACTTGTCGCTATTCCACCAATAACTCGGACAGCTGGTCGAGCAGCAAAAGCAGAGAATACACTCGTACGAGCCATCGAGGGCGGCGCGCGCTTGCGGGCTCTGCTTGCGCTCGCGAGCTCCAGCCCGCTCTACCCCCTTACTTACCCCCTTGCTACTAACTTTGCTCGCTTTCTGCAACCACGGCTCTATGGATGCCAACTGACTATACGCGCCCTCCAAGTTTGGCACCAAGTCTTTGATAACCTTGCAGTGCGGCAGAGGGTATATGTTGATCGTCCCTCGCACGTCTGCCATGGGCTTGGTGCAAGCGAGGGTATTAGTGCCGTCTATGTTCATCGCGCAAGAGCCGCAGACGCCTTCACGGCAAGAGCGGCGGAAGGTGAGGCTAGGGTCGACCTTGTTCTTGATGGCGATCAAGGCGTCTAGGACCATCGGACCGCAACCCTTTGTGTCTAGGGCATAACGGTCTAGGCGCGGCAGCTCGTTGGCAACGCCATTCCAGCGATAGATTTTGAAATTCCTTTTGCGCCCGCTGCTCGCCCCTTTAGGAGTGGCTGGAGTGTTCCAGCTCTTGCCTCGTTTGATGCGCGAGTTACGCGGTAGTAATAGTTGTGCCATGTGCTTTGCTCCGACTATGCTTCTATTCTATTTACTTTGGTACTTTGTTTTCTTGTCTTCTTGTCTTCTTGTCTATTTTTCTTGGTGCAAACGCGCTGGTCAGTAGACGCGCTCTTGTGGCGGGATGGGTTTTGCCGTTAGCGGTTTGCCATGGACTGGACGCATTGCGAACCTAGGCTTATAGTTACCCGCGCAGACGGCATTTTTAGCCGTGCTATCGATCCATACGAGCGAGTGCTGCATCCATTTTTTATCGTTGCGTTTAGGGAAATCTTCACGCGCGTGCGCGCCTCGGCTCTCTTCGCGGCGTTGCGCGCAGGCGATGGTAGCGCTGGCGCATAGTAATAGGTTTTCGAACTCGAGCGTTTCCATCAAGTCGGAGTTCCAAATTAGACTACGATCCGAAACAGAGATATCTGGCAGCTGCTGCCACAGTTCATCGATGCGTTGCAAGCCATTGGCGAGAATTTCTTTCGTGCGGAAGACCGCGCAATCTTCCTGCATTATCCGCTGTAGAGAATCGCGCAGGCTGGCGGTCGAATGCTCACCATTTGCTTGGCGGTAGAAATCGAAGCGCGCGAGCACCTGCTGCTCGTGCGACTTGGAGGGTTGCGGAGCGGAGACGCCCCCATCTACCCCCTTAGCTCCCCTCTTAGCTCCCCCCTTGACCCCACTCTTAGTCACCCCCTTGCCACGCAAAAGCCTAACGCAAGTTTGCGCGGCAGCCCTACCGAAGACGACCAAGTCCAAGAGCGAGTTCGAGCCCAAACGATTAGCACCATGCACGGAGACGCAGCCCGCCTCGCCTATCGCGAGCAAGCCCTCGACGACGCGGTCGCTGTCGTTAGCGGCACCCGAGCCCCGCGGATTAACGACTTCGGTCGAATGCAGGGTCGGAACTCCGCCCATATTATAGTGGCAGGTGGGCAAGACGGGGATCGGTTGGCGCGTTACATCGACATCGGCAAAAATGCGCGCGGTGTCCGATATGCCGGGCAGACGTTGGTGCAGGATGGCGGGCGATAGGTGCTCTAGGTGCAGGAGGATATGGTCTCCCTTTTCTTTACCTTTGCCTTTACCAGCACCTTTACCTCTGCCTTTATCCTTACCTTTGCCTTTACCCATAGCTTCGGCTTTGTCGGTAGAGTGCGCCATCACGCCGCGCCCCTCGCGAATTTCCAAGGTCATGGCACGGCTCACGACATCGCGCGATGCCAAGTCCTTTGCCGAAGGGGCGTAGCGTTCCATAAACCGCTCGCCCTCGCTGTTGGTCAGATAGCCGCCCTCGCCACGCGCGCCCTCGGTGATCAAGCAGCCAGCCCCGTAGATGCCGGTCGGGTGGAACTGCACGAACTCAGGGTCTTGCAACGGCAGACCGGCTCGCAACGCCATACCACCGCCATCGCCCGTACAGCTATGCGCCGAGGTGCAGGAGAAATAGATACGACCATAACCGCCAGTGGCTAAAATAGTCATGCGCGCGCGAAACCTATGGATGCTCCCGTCTGCCAAGTTCCACGCCATAACCCCGCAACAACGACCATCGTCGTCCATCAACAAGTCGAGGACAAAGTACTCGATGAAGAAAGCAGCCTTACCCTTCAAGCATTGCTGGTAGAGCGTATGTAGCATTGCGTGCCCTGTGCGGTCGGCAGCGGCACAAGTTCGTTCGGCAGCAGGTCCCTTGCCGAAGTTAGTCGTCATGCCGCCAAAGGGACGTTGGTAGATATTGCCATCCTCGGTGCGACTGAACGGCATACCGTAATGCTCTAGCTCGACTACGGAATCGACGGCGGCGCGAACCATATACTCGATGGCGTCTTGGTCGCCGAGCCAGTCAGAGCCCTTTACCGTGTCGTACATGTGCCAAGACCAATGATCTTCGCCCATATTGCCGAGCGAGGCAGAGATTCCGCCCTGCGCTGCTACCGTATGGCTACGGGTTGGAAACAGCTTTGTGATGCAGGCGGTGCTGAAACCGCCTTCCAAAACACCGAGGGTAGCCCGCAAACCGCTACCGCCAGCTCCGACTACCAGCACATCGTAGGAGTGATCTACTATATCGTAGGCAGGTGAGGACATTAGCCAGCTTGCCCCCCAATCAGTAGTTCATAAAAATTTTGACGCTCGCGCCAAGCACGCTAACAGCCAATAGAAGAGTGCTCCAGCGCATAGCTAACAGCGCAACACGGTTATACAACGGGTCGGCTATGTAGTCGTCTATGATGACCTCCAAGCCAAAAGCCATGTGGCGCATCGAGAAGAAAATCATCAATACAATCAAAATAGAGTTCATCGGCTTGCCCATCCACAGCAATAACTCTTCGTAGCCAGCCGTGCTCGCCATGGGCAAGGCTACCAATAGCAACCATGCGTATAGGGGCAACAAAATAATCGCGCTAAAACGCTGCGTAATCCAATGGGAGCGTCCGCTTTTATCGTTGTGGGGAATAAATAAATGTAGCGAAGAACGTAGCATAGCCTCAAATCCAATAGAGCAGGTTGAGGACGATAGACAAGACGGCGACGATATAGCCCGATGCGCGCGCTGGAACCAGACCCAGCATCGCTCCGCTATCCCAGACTAGATGCCGCACCCCGTTCAGCATGTGGTAGATAAGACACCAGGTGAATACAACTTTCATCACCGTAAAGATTGGTTGGTGCCCGAACATTACGATGTAGGAGAAATACTCGGCATCGCCAAAGGCGAGCGTCAGTAATTTAAAGCTCAAAAAGACTATGCCAGCGGAAATGTACAACCCTGTTGCACGATGGACTATCGAGAACAGCATCGTCCATTGCCATCGGTATATCTGCAAGTGCGGCGAGGTAGGGCGAGCTTGTTGCTCTAATGTAGAATCTCGTTCTGCGTTCATCTAACACCTCCGCCAAGTTTATTTTCCCAGCCAGACCTTGTAGCCCACCCTGCAAGCCCATCCAGCGAGCCCATCCTGCCAGTCCAGCCCATTTTCAAGTCTATCTTTTAGAAAGAAAAATCTTATAAACGATACCCATTCTATAGTCTGTTTTGCGATACTACGCAAGGATTTAGCGCAAAGGACTCTAGAAGACTCTAGAAGACTCTAGAAAATCCTTAGGACGAGACACCCATGACTCAACACCCAGGACTCAGCGCCTAGACTGGATGTATCTCCTTGACGGAGACCCTACGAAACGATAGGGCTTCGGATATTTCTTCCTTTTTGACCCTGCTCCGCCCTGCCAAGTCTGCGATGGTGCGCGCCACCCGTAGCGTCCTATAGTATCCACGCGCCGAGAGAGAGAAGTTTTCGGCAGCATCCTGCAGTATCGCCAGAGCAGCCTTGTCGATATCGACCAAACTTTCTATGTCGCCCACTGGCAGATGCGCGTTGCACGAGACGCCCGCGAGCTTCGGATGCTGGCTATAGCGATCTATCTGCCTCTCGCGCGCTTGCAAGACTCGCTCGGCTATCACCTCCGAGCTCTCCCCGCCCTTGCCTGGCAAGAGCCGATAGGGTTCGACCGCCTGCACGCCTAGGAATAGGTCGATTCGGTCGAGTAGCGGACCGGATATTTTTTTTTTGGTAATCCTCTGCGCATAGCGGTGCTTTTCTACAGCTTCGCTTAGGGTCTTCGAGGTAGCCGCAACGGCAAGGGTTCATGGCGGCTATGAGTTGAAAGCGTGCGGGGTATGTCACATGCGCGTGCGCGCGTGCGACAGAGATCGAGCCACTCTCTAGGGGTTGTCGCAGAGCCTCTAGGGCTTGGCGCGAGAACTCTGGTAGCTCGTCTAGGAAGAGGACTCCGTTATGGGCGAGCGATATTTCTCCTGGTAGCGCGTTGCGCCCGCCGCCGACTAGGGCTGGCAGGGAGGCGGAGTGATGCGGCGAGCGAAAAGGTCTTTGCGCGCTAGGTCCCTTCCCTGGTCCTCTCCCTGGTCCTCTCCCTGATCCTCTCCCTGGTCCCCTTGCAGAACCTCCGCCCATCATCCCGCCCATCACTCCGCCCACCTCGTCGCCTTCGTTGAGAAAAGCACCAGCGATCGATTGGATACGAGCGGTTTCCAGTATCTCCATTGCGGTCATCGGCGGTAGTATAGTTGGCATACGCTCGGCGAGCATCGACTTGCCGGCGCCGGGCGTTCCGAGCATCAATAGGTTATGCCCACCGGCTGCTGCTATCTCGACGCAACGCCGAGCACTTTCCTGCCCCTTCAAGTCTGAGAAATCGTGTTGCGCCTGCACAAAATGACCTTGACTGCGTTGCGGACGCTTGATAGTGCGAGGCTCGCGTAGCTGCTCTAGAGCCTCTGCCAGAGAATCGACCGCGACTATCGGCAAGCCTCCGACCCAAGCTGCCTCACCGCCGTTGGTAGCTGGGCAGAGCAACCCCTTGCCGTAGCCGTGCGCTGCTAGTGCTGCGGAGATAATGCCGGCTACTGGCAGCAAGCGTCCGTCTAGGCTCAGCTCGCCGAGCGCGAAGTATGGCTCGATGCTGTTCTGCTCCAACACGCCTAGCGCCACCAACAGCGAGAGTGCTATCGGCAAGTCGAAGTGGCTACCTTCTTTTATCAAGTCTGCGGGCGATAGGTTTACGGTGATCCGTTTAGGCGGCAGGGACAAGCCGGAATGTGCGAGAGCCGAGCGAATTCTCTCGCGCGACTCGCCTACGGTTTTATCTGCCAGCCCGACTATGCTAAAGCTTGGCAACCCACCGGTTAGCCCTACCTGCACCTCGACACGACGCGCATCGACGCCCAGAAACATAAGCGTATGCACATAAGACACCATACGCCTTCTATAGCACGAGAATCATCATTAGTAGCTCGCTTTTTAGACGAGCTACGAACCGCAGGACTAGAGGTAGCTAGGGCTAAAAGTAGCAGTGGCTAGAAGAGAACTTTAATACCAGAGCCCACGTACAGAGCGTTGTTAAAGGCTCCGTAGAAGTAGTAGTCGACGCCGACCTCCCAAACGATCCGCGGATGGGCTCTGAGCGAGTAGCCTCCGCCTACCTTGAAAGCGGGAATGAATGTCTGCGCTAGGATTGGAAAGTCTGCTCCTAGCGATATATAAAAATCGTTGCGTTTCGTCAGGGCTACGGGCGAGATGAAGTAGTAGCGTCCCTCTGCGCCTACGAAGACGGGGTAGTCTTGTGTCGTCTCCTGCGACAAGCCTTCGTAGAGGGTTACATTCTCGATCGGAATGCTGGAGATCGAGCCCTCGAAGAGGAAATGCCTCACCGCGCTGCCACCGCCTATTTTGATCCTGCCGTTGATGGGGGAGGCGAGGGGGGCTACGGCTCCTTCGAACGATAGGAACGCTGCGGAGGCTGGCTGTGGGAGGGGTAGATAAAGCATCGAGCAGACTATCGCTGCTCTTGTCGCTACTCTTGTCGCTA
>JABABG010000090.1 GCA_014238315.1 Alphaproteobacteria bacterium | reverse complement strand
CGCAGGGCGAGTAGCATTGTCGATGGCGAGACGAGGACGATTTTCCGCTCGAGCGCGTAATCCATCAAGCCTTTGTCCTTGTCGAGCGCGAGCGAGAACGCCGACTCGATCGGCACGAACATCAGCACATAGTCGAAGATTTTTTTCGCCCCGCCACCGCCAGCCCCGCCAGCTCGCCCCGAGAAACTAGATTCGCTAACATTTGCATAGTCTTTACTTGCATAGTCTTTTTCGCCGAGCTCTTTGACGCGCGCACGCAGGCTTTTGAGGAAGTTTTCGAGCGACTCTGCCTGCACCCTTGGCTCTTGCGCGTTTGCGTATTTTTCGTAATCGACCAACGAGGTTTTCGCATCGACGATGACCTCTCTGTTAGCTGGCAGGGAGATGACGGCGTCTGGTCTGTATCGCCTATCGGTCTCGCGATCGGTGAAGGATTTTTGCAGGTGGTAATCTTGTCCTTCGCGCAAGCCAGAACTTTCGAGCGCTTTTTCGAGCTGCATTTCGCCCCACTTTCCGCGCGCCTGCGGATCACCCTTGAGCGCTTTTGCGAGATTCTCCGCCTGCTGCGAGACCTGCTGATAACCTTGCCCCATCTGCAGCAACTGCCCCTTGAGGTCGGTCTGCGAGCGCGAGGACTCTTTTACATCCTGCGCGAGCGAGACTATTTGTTCTCGGAAGGGCTCTAGCATTGCGTTGATTTTTTCGCGACCGTCTTGCGCGAGGTTCACCTCTGCTCGTTTTTTTTCACGCGCGAGCAGTTGCGCAAACGCCCAACCGATTAGCGCGCCGAGCAACAAGCCGATGAATAACCCTAAAGTGAGGGTTGCTAGTGGTAGAATTTCAGCCATGGCTTGCTAGCTTGCCCTTGCCCTTTGTGCTGTGTCAAGCGGGGTTTTGTCTCTGACGCGGAGTTTTGTCTTAGATTGACTTGCAGGCGAGAGTGTTTTAGCCTCGTCCTATGCTCGCGCCTGCACCCGTTTTGCCAGACCCTACTGCCAGCCTCTTGGCGAATCTTGCTACGAGCCTCTCGGCGAACCTTGCCTCGAACCTTGCCTCGAACCTTGCCTCGAACCATAGCCCTACCAGCGCGCATCTCCCCGCGAGTTTTCCGCTTGAGTTGCGCGAGCGTTTTTTAGCGCGCGGCTATCTTCTGGCGGATGGCGCGATGGGCACGCGTCTTATGGATGCGGGACTGCTCGAGGGTGCGCTACCAGAGCGTTGGAACCGCGATCGCGCGGAGGCTGTTATTGAGATTCACCGCTCGTATATTGACGCTGGCAGTGACATTATTCTGACGAATTCTTTTGGCGGCACCGCGCCGCGCTTGGCGATGCACGATGGGGCAAGCGAGCTTGAGGAGCTGAATCGCGCTGCGGTTTCCTGCGCGCTCGCGGCGATTTCTGCTAGCGATAGGGAGGAGCGAGTTTTTGTGGCGGGCTCGATGGGACCGAGCGGTCAGCTACTCGCGCCGCTAGGCGAGCTATCGAACTCGGAGATGGAAGAGATTTACTACGCGCAGGCTAGCGCGTTGGCGAGCGGTGGCGCGGATATGCTGTGGATAGAGACGCAGATGGACCTAGGCGAGATGCTGATGGCTATGCGAGCTGCGGCTCGAACGGGCTTGCCGTACTGCTGCACGATGTCGTTTGACACGGCTGGCAAGACGATGATGGGTGTCTCGCCAGAGGATTTAGTTTCGTTCTACACATCGCCCGCCCCGACGCAGCCGCTACCCGAACAGCTTCCTTGGGGCATTGGTATGAACTGCGGGCTGGCTGCTGGCGACACGTTGCTTTCGTTGAAACGTTTGACCGAGTCTTTGCGTTCGGTTGAACCGCAACCGCTGGCAGAGCAACCGCTGGCAGAGCAACCACTAGCGGCTAAGCACGAACTACCGCTAGTTATCGTCAAGGGCAATTGCGGGGTTCCGCAATGGCGAGACGGCGCGTTTCGCTATAGTGGTAGCGAGGGGTCGATGGGTCGCTACGCGCGCATGGCTCGCGCTTTGGGGGCGGGGGTTATCGGCAGTTGTTGTGGCTCTGGGGCCGGGCATGTTCATCGCATGGGTTGCGAGCTTGCCGAGGTTGACGGGGTTGCGGACGGGGTTGCGACTAGCTCAGGGCGTCCGTTGGGACGTCCGAGCGAGGACGAGATTCGCGCGGCTTTTGCGAGCGAGGTTGCGGACTTGAAGGCTGGCTCGGCAGGTGAGGAATCTCCCGATGCGACGGAATCTCGGCGCGCGCGAGCTGCGAAGCGAGCCGCGGCACGAGCCAAGAAAGACGCTGCTAGCACTTCCGCTACGGACGACACTTAAAGCTATAGACGCTACTAGCACCATCGCTACGGGCGACACTTAAAGCTGTGGACTTTGGACGGGTTGGGGAAATTGGCAAACTTGACAAACTTGACAAATTTGGAAGATTCGGCAGATTGGGTAAATTTGGACAAACTGTGCGAGCTGACGCGCGAGCGGCGAGCTGAGGATGTATGCGTAGAGGAGCTGCTACGCCATAGCAATAGCGATAAATCTTTGCAGCGCGAGATAGCCCGCACTGCGCGCGCTTTGGCGCGCTCGGTTAGGGACTCTTCGGTTGGCGTTATGCAGCAGCTTTTGAACGAGTATCACTTCTCTAGCCGCGAGGGAACGGCGTTGATGTGCTTGGCGGAGGCTTACTTGCGCACGCCGGACACGCCGAGCTTGGACGCGCTTATCAGCGACAAGCTAGTGGGTGGCAGTTGGGGTGCGCATAGTGCTTCTGCGAACGGTGCCAGCAGCAGCTCTTTGCTGATGAGTGCTTCGCACTGGAGTTTGCTCTTGAGCGGTCGCCTATTGCGCGAGTTTGGCGACCAGCGCGGAGTAGTCGTAGCGATGCGCAAGCTGCTGAGGAGGTTGGGCGAGCCGGTTTTACGCGCTGCGATCGGTCGCGCGATGGTGTTGCTGGGCGGGCAGTTTGTCTTGGCTACCAGTGCCGAGGCTGCCACGCAACGTTCCGCTGCTTTACGCGCGCGCGGCTACCGCTTTTCGTTCGACATGCTCGGCGAGGCAGCGCGTTGCGATGCGGACGCTTTGGCTTACTTTCGTTGTTACCAGTCGATGATAGGTGCTTTGGCAAAGATTGCCGATGGCTATAAATCTAACAGCGAGAAAGCTAACAGCAAAGCTAACAGCGAGGCTACATTCGCTACCCCTTTGGGCGTGCATAATAATTGCGGAGTTTCTGTTAAGCTTTCTGGTCTTTTCGCGCGCTACGAGTATGCGCAGAAGGATAGAGTGATGGCGGAGTTGCTACCGCGTTTTCTACAGCTTGTGCGAGCGGCTCGCGCGGCGAACATTCCGCTGACGGTGGATGCGGAGGAGGCGACTAGGTCGGACCTTTTGCTATCTATTTTCTCGGCTAGCTTAGCCGCGCTCGATGCGGAAGATAGGGCGGCGGGCAGGCACAGCCAGTCGGAGCGTTGGAACGGCCTCGGCATAGTTTTGCAAGCGTACCGCACGAACACTTTGCGTAGCCTAGACTATGTCTATGCTCTGGCGAAACGCTTCAATCGCCATATAGCCATCAGGTTAGTCAAGGGAGCTTATTGGGATTCGGAGATAAAGCACGCGCAAACGCTTGGGCTTAGCCATTACTCGGTCTATACGCGCAAGAGCTCGACGGACTTATCCTACCTAACTTGCGCGCGCAGGTTGCTTTCGATGCGCGATAGGATATTTCCGCAGTTTGGCACGCATAACGCGCATAGTGCTGCTTCGATTTTGTGCTACGCGCGCGCCAGCGAGCAGGCTACGCAGCAAACCAAGAAGCAAGGCAACTTTGAGCTACAACGCATTCACGGCATGGGCGAGACGCTACACGAGCAACTGCGCGAGCGTTATACCGAAGCTGGCTCGCATGATAAGCATGGCTTGTGTGGCGTTGGCACGAGGATTTACGCGCCGGTTGGCGAGCACGAAGACTTGCTGGCGTATCTGGTACGGCGCATGCTGGAGAACGGAGCAAACAGCTCGTTTGTCTATCAGGCTCTGGACAACCGCATTTCTTTGAGTGCGCTCACCAAGGAGCCCGAGCAACTCGTTCGCGCGAGTGCCAATAAGGTAAGGATAAAAAACAAGGTAAAGGCAAAAGGCAAGGAAAAAGTCAATGGCAAGGAAAAAGCGAGCGGCGAGATAAGAACAAGCGGCGAGATAGGAGATAGGGTTGCGAATGGGGTGGGTATCTACGGACATCCGCGAATTGCCTTACCGCCCGATATTTTCTGTGAGCGCAAGAATTCTATGGGCTGGGATATAAACGATGCGTCGAGCCAAGCCGAACTGCAATCGCGCCTATCGCCTTGGCTTGCCAAGCACTACGAGGAACGCTCGCATTCTGGCGCCGCTACTACGAGCAAACCGATACCGAGCATTTGTCCTGCGAACGGTGAGGTTATCGGCAAGTTTTTTCCAGCCAGCGATGGTGAGATAGAACGAGCCTGCGCTGAGGCTTGGCGCGCGCAGGCTTCTTGGTCTGCTATGACGGCATCCTCCAGAGCGGCTATTTTGGAACGGGTTGCGGACTTGTACGAGGAGCATAGTGGCGAGCTGCTAGCACTTCTTTGTCGCGAGGCGGGCAAGACTCTCCTAGATTCGATAGGCGAGCTTCGCGAGGCGGTCGATTTTTGCCGCTACTACGCGCAGCAAGGGCGTGCGCTGCTCTGTTCGGACGGCTCTAGCTCGTATTCTGGTAGCAGGCAGGCACTAGGTCTTATCGTCTGCATTTCGCCTTGGAACTTTCCTCTGGCTATTTTCACGGGTCAGATAGCGGCTGCCCTTATTTGCGGCAACAGCGTTGTGGCGAAGGCGGCGGAGCAAACCCCGTTGGTAGCGAGCCTTGCGGTGAGGCTATTTTATCGCGCGGGTTTGCCGCGTGGCGTCCTAGGCTGCTTGTTGGGAGCGGGAGAAGATGTAGGTGTAAAGACGCTCGCCAGTGCGAATGCGTCTGGCGTTTGCTTCACCGGCTCTGGCGAAACGGCGATGCTTATCGACCGCCAGCTATCGCGTTTGAGCGGAGGCAAGTCCGTTTTGATAGCCGAGACTGGTGGCATCAACGCGATGATAGTGGATTCGACCGCCCTTACTGAGCAGGTTGTGCGCGATGTTTTAGTATCAGCCTTCCAGAGCACTGGTCAGCGTTGCTCTGCTCTGCGCCTGCTTTTCGTGCAACAAGACGCGCGCGCGCGCCTTATATCCATGCTCGTAGGTGCGAGCGAGGAGCTTCGCCTAGGTCTGCCGTGGCTTGCATCGAGCGATCTTGGACCGGTTATCGATAAGAGCGCGCAGTCTCGCCTTGCTTCTTGGTGCCGCCAGCTGTCGGCGAAGGGCGGTTCTGCTAATGGCTCTGCTAATGGCTCTGCTAATAGCTCGGCGCGCTGTTTGTACAAAGGCAAGCTACCCCCGCAGGAGCTCGCGCCGCGCGCGGGCTTTTGGACTCCTCCGCACATATTTGAGCTTGCGAATATGGATGATTTGACGCACGAGGTTTTTGGACCTGTTCTGCATATAGTTAGCTATGGCGGAGCTGAGGTCGGCAGCTTGGTCGAGCGCATTAATGGCATGGGCTATGGTCTCACCTTTGGCGTGCATAGTCGGTTGGAGGGTCGTATAGCGAGTTTTGTTTCAACCTCGCGTTGCGGCAATATCTATGTGAATCGCAACCAGATAGGGGCGATAGTGGGTTGCCAGCCGTTTGGCGGGGAGGGACTTTCTGGCACTGGACCGAAGGCTGGCGGTCGAGATATTTTACTTCGCTTGACCCGCGCTAGCGATGGTCTGTTGATCCGAGCTTCTCGCTCTTCTCGCCCTTCTGGCTTGAGTAATTCTAGCTTGAGCCACTCTAGCTTGAGTAATTCTAGTTTGAGCAAGGGTTTTTCGAGCGGCTGGGGTTTGGCTAATTGGCGTAGCTTGCTTTTCCCCAAGGTTGGTCTTTTCGACGGGGAGGGCTACGAGGATGGTTTGGATTATTCGCAATCGTCGTGCAAGCAGGATTGGACATTCGCGCCATCCCGCCTCGGAGGCTTATTGCGAGTGGTTCGCGTCTGGCGTGGCGATTTCCGCAAACTTGGCGAGTTAATTTTATCGCGAGCGCGGCTATGCTATATAGGCGATGGCACTTTAGCGGGCACGACTGGCGAGCGTAACCAGCTATATACTGCCAGCCGCGGAGTTATCGCTTGCTTTGGTGCGGGGCTTGAGCTTCGTGCCGATGCGGAGGTTGGCAATCGATATGGTTTGAGCGCAGAGCGGGTACTAGCTCTGCAGGTATTAGCCTCTTTGGCTTTTGGCAACCGCGTTATTCTACCGAGCTTGCTAGCGAGCGAGACTGGTAGCAAATCTGGCAACAACAAATCTGGCAGCAACAAATCTGGCAACGAGTTTAGCGACCTTTGCGCTTTGGCACCACAAGGCTATGTATCGCTGCTTGCGAGGGACTGGGGGAGTGGGAGTGGGGCTGTTGCGATTTCGACTACTAGCAAGTCTATTAGCGGTACCAGCCTTGAGGCGTTGAGGTTGTGCGATGCGTTGCTATTCGATGGCTGTTCGGACGAGCGAGCTACTTACAGCATTGCTTTAGCGGATTTCAGCGACCGCAGGCGTTTGCTTTTGAGTTTAGACGACGATGTTTGCTTCCTGGGGGTACATCGAGTAGTCAGCGAGGACACGACCGCCTCTGGCGGCAACGCTTCTCTGTTGCTGACCGCGAGCCAAGATTGAACCTTACAGACTGAGCCTTACAGATTGAACCTTACAGATTAGTCCTTACAGATTAATTTTGCGCATTTCCTTGCGCTCCTTCCTTTGCGCTTTTTTATTTTTCTGCAAGCTATACCTTTGCTTTTTATGGCTGTAATTTCCTCTTGCTTTAACTGCTAAAACTTCCTCTAATGATGGTATATAGATACAGAAACACTCTTTAAGTTTCACGGATTGGCTTTTGCTATGAACGTTCGCGATAAGGTTAGCATTGACGATGGGTCTAGTAGCGGAGCTGGCAACAAGGCTAACCCCAAGAAAAAGAGCAAGCGTAGCTGAGCAAGCGTAACTGAGCGAGCGTAGCTGAGCGAGTGTAACTGAGCAAGCGTAGCTGAGCGAGTGTAACTGAGCAAGCGTAACT
>JABABG010000077.1 GCA_014238315.1 Alphaproteobacteria bacterium | reverse complement strand
CGAGTGAATGTGAAAGCGTCTGCAAACTCTCGCAACGGCACGCCGTATTGTAGCCCTATGGATACTGCGATTGCGAAGTTGTTCATCATGGAACGAAATGCGGCACCTTCCTTATGCATGTCGATAAATATCTCTCCCAACGACCCATCCTCGTATTCGCCTGTATGTAGATACACTTTATGCCCACCGACAACTGCCTTTTGCGTATAGCTTTTGCGACGAGCGGGCAAACGAGACCTTTTACCACGCGCCATGTCAATGTTGGTTTGCTCTGGCTCTTGTTGTTTTTCGACCTGCGTTGCTGAGCTACCATCTTTTTTCAAACCTTGCTTATATTTCTCGAATAGGTCTTTAGCTATTTTTTCGGCGAGGTATTGTATCTGCTCTTGCTGATAGCCTTGCCCTTGCGCCTCACCTCCGTCTTCTTCCTCGCTGTTCAGCGCCGCTATCAGAGGCTGCGAAAGCTTTGAGCCATCGCGGTATAGCGCGTTTGCTTTCAAGCCCAACTTCCACGATGTTTCGTATGCCTTTTTGCAATCTTCGATCGAGGCGCTGTACGGCATATTTATAGTTTTAGAGATAGCCCCGGATATAAACGGCTGTGCGCTCGCCATCATAAGGATATGGCTTTGGCTAGAGAGACTCCGCTTTCCTTCTCTACCACAAGTATTAGCGCAATCGAAGATGGGTAGATGCTTTTCTTTTAGATGCGGAGCTCCCTCGATTGTCAAATGCCCGCACATATCAAAATTGGCTTTCTGTATTTCTTCTTCCGACAAGCCTATCGCACTCATCAAGTCTCCACTCCGCGCGAGCATTTTTTGAAACATCTCCGCACCCATTGTATGAGGAGTAAATGCGTTGCGAATATGAAATGCGCTTTGCAGAGCCTTGTCTATGTTATCTATGCTGCTATTTGAGAATCCCGCACTACGCAAGCTCGCGCGCGAGACGCTACCTTGATTCTCTGTCAACCTACCGCTACCCGCGATATAAACCTCGATGTCTGCGATTTCGCCATCCTTGTAGCCTAATGTTTTAAGGGCTGGCGCGAGGGTCGGATTGACGATCTTCAGCATCCCACCACCTGCGAGTTTTTTCATCTTCACCAGTGCAAAATCTGGCTCAATACCCATAGTTGCGCAGTCCATTACCATGCCGATGGTGCCGGTGGGCGCAATGACGCTAACCTGTGCGTTCCGAAAGCCGCTCTTCTCACCTTTTTCGAGCGCGCGGTCCCAAGCCTTGCCTGCCTCTTGGGCGAGTTTTTTATAGGTACATTTTTCTGCGACAAGAACTTTGGGTAGTATGCTCAATCCTTCGAATCCACCATCTTTTTCTTTTTCGCCTTTTTGCCGACTTTCTGCTGTTTTTTTTGCGCCTTCTTCTACCCCTGCTCCTTTAGCTGCACGACGGTGGTTTCTAATGACGCGTAGCATGTCGTTTTTGTTTTCTTGGAAACGCGGGAAGGTGCCTAAGTTTTCTGCCATTTCTGCGGATGTTTCGTATGCGACTCCGCTTAGCAATGCGCTAACCGCGGCGCAGAGGTTTCTTGCCTCTTCGCTATCGTATGGTATGGCTTCGCTCATCAGGAAGCCGCCTAGGTTTGCAAAGCCTAGGCCTAATGTTCGGAAATCGTAGGAGTTTTGGGCGATGGCTTTGGACGGGAATTGCGCCATGGTGACCGATATTTCTAGGGCTATCGTCCAGAATTTTGTCGCGTGTATAAAAGCCTCGCTATCAAATTCCTTTGCAAATTCCTTTGCAAATCCTTTTACAGATTCTTTTACAGATTCTTTTACAGATTCTTTTACAGATTCTTTTGCTAATCCTCTATCCGATTCCTTTGCAGAGCCAGCTGTAGCAGCTTCCTTTTCACTTTCTTGCCTACGAAAACGCAATAGGTTTAGCGACGCGAGGTTGCAAGCCGTATCATCAAGAAACATATATTCCGAGCAAGGATTAGACGCGTTGATGCGTCCAGATTTCGGGCATGTATGCCACTCGTTAATGGTCGTATCGAATTGTATGCCTGGGTCTGCACTCGCCCAAGCTGCAACGGCTATCTTGTCCCAGAGCTTTCGGGCTCTCAGCGATTTGTAAGTTTTCCCGTCTGTGCGTCGAGTTAACTTCCAACTTTTATCTTGCTCGACCGCGTGCAAGAACTCTTTGTTTACGCGCACCGAGTTATTAGCGTTTTGCCCAGATACTGTATTATAGGCATCCCCCTGCCAATCTGTATCGAAGAGCGGAAAGCTGAGCCTTCTGTATCCCTGCTTTGCGTATTGCAGAGCCTTTGCGATGATCGATTCGGCTAATCGCGCGCCACGCGCTGCAGCCAAGGCATCTTTGAGTGCTGGATTTTTCTTTTCACAGCAGCGATCTTTTTCATCAAGTGTTTCATCGTGCGCTGCGTCAAAAATTTTATCCAAATGTTTTTGGCATACGGACGAGCCAACGATTAGCGCTGCAACTTTTTGCTCTTCGATAGTTTTCCAATCGATGAAATTCTCAATATCTGGATGATCGATATCCACGACGACCATTTTTGCAGCGCGCCTTGTAGTGCCGCCAGACTTTATGGCACCGGCTGCGCGGTCGCCAATTTTCAAAAAGGACATTAGCCCAGACGAGTATCCACCGCCAGATAGAGGCTCGTTTTCACCGCGTAAGTTAGAGAAGTTGCTACCCGTCCCAGAACCGTACTTGAACAATCGAGCCTCGCGCACCCATAGGTCCATGATTCCGCTCTCTCCGACCAAATCGTCCGCGACCGACTGAATGAAGCAAGCGTGGGGTTGCGGTCTTTCGTAGGCCGAGCGCGCGAGCGTTGCCTTGCCAGACTCTTCATCGACGTACCAATGCCCCTGCGGAGGTCCGTCTATACCGTACGCCCAATGCAAGCCAGTATTGAACCACTGCGGAGAGTTGGGGGATGCCATCTGACGAGCGAGCATATAGCGCATCTCGTCGAAGAATGCACGAGAGTCTTCTTCACCCTGGAAATACCCCCCGCGCATTCCCCAATAGCCCCAAGCTCCGACGAGTCGGTCGAAGATTTGTTTTGCGCTTGTCTCACCGCCGTATCGCTGTTCTGGCTTTACCTCTGCGAGACGCTTTTCATCGGCAACGGAGCGTTGCAGAAACTCTGGAATACCTGCCTCAGGCACTCGGCGCAAGTATTTAGGCACGCCGCGCCTACGAAAGTATTTTTGCGCCAATATGTCGGTAGCCGTTGACGACCAGTCTTCTGGTACTTCGACATCTTTTTGCTCGAAGACCAAACTACCACCCGCCTCGCGCAAGCTCGCCCCTACACGATGAAAGTTAATCTTTCTATATGGGCTTTCGCCCGCCTCAGTAAACCGTCGCGCAAGCCGCACAATCCAAACCTCAATAAAAAGTAAAAAAATCAGCCGTGAGTATCACGACCCCTTCCACACTCCTCTATAACAAGTTGCAAAGCACGCGTAAATTTTGCGCAAAAATAAATTTTATGAAAAGCAATCTTTGCATTGAGATATCCACAAATAAATTTTTTTAACATCCCAACACTAAAAATTTAAAAACTTTGCTACAATGCTTTTATGACTAGTGTCGTTACCCGCCTGACTACTTTGCTACATGGTCGTTTCGTTGGCAGCGATTCTTTTGCCAACCGTTACTACGAGCATAAGCGCAAGCCTTCACGCCGTTGGGTTGTCTATGCCGCGCGCTACGAGGACGCTAGTCAAGTTCCTTGCGCTTGGCATGCTTGGTTGCACCATACTAGCGAGCAAGCTCCGAATGCCGCGTCTTCTATTCGCCATAAGCATTCTTGGCAGAAAGAGCACCGCGCGAATCAGACTGGCGGTGAGGGAGCTTTTTCGCCAAAGAGCGGACTTCTCGCGGAACGCGCCTACGAGGCTTGGACTCCTGAAACAAGGTCTCCTGCAGATATGCCTCCTGAAGATATGCCTCCTACAAATAGCTCATCTCCGAGCTTCAGTCCACCTGCTACGACAAGAAATTGACCGCGCAACTCCAGCCCGAAAACGCGCCCCCCCAGCGAGACGACGGGGCTACGAGGACAATGCACAAGCGAGCCTCATTGCAGAGGTCTTTGCATCGCGCCATTGGTGCCTGCTGTGTGTTGGTTTTTGCGCTACTACTCGCCTATTCATACCGCGCCGATCGCACAGACATCGTCGCTGGCAAGACTACTCTTTACGCGGACTTTCTGAATGTGCAAGGTTTGCGAGCAGGCGACGACGTTACGCTCGCCGGCATATTGGTTGGTAAGATTACGGGAGTGTCTTTGCAGCAACCATCTCTAAACGCGCGAGTGCGCCTCGCCATCGAGATGGGGGTAGATATCCCCACGGACAGCTCTGCGGTGATTCGCTCGCCCGACCTATCTGGCACGAAGGTTCTAGTCATCGAGCCGGGTGGCGATGAGGAGTCCTTGCTAGAAGGAGATTCCTTCTCCTATACGCGCGAGCCTATCGAAACAAAGCAGCTGATCAAAATTATCGTTGAGCGTGCGGAGGGTAATCTAGAGAACCTAAAGGAGCAAAGGAATCTAGAGGAACAAGAGGAACAGGGCAATCTAGAGAACTCAAAGCAGGAGCTAAACTAATTTAGTGATAGGAGTATTCTCATGAAGCATAGCTGGTTTGAGTTAATAACGGGCTTTATAGCCTTATGTTTTGCGATTGGTTTTTTTGCCTACACGGTTAAAGGCTCGCAGGATAAAAATACTGGCGAGCAAACCTTTACGGCGCATTTTCCCACGAGCCGCGGCATTGTGCGCGGCAGTGAGGTTCGCATCAACGGAGTTGTGATAGGTAGAGTTACGAAAGTGCATATTGACAAACAACTTTTCGAGGCTGTTGTCACCCTAGCCATCTCCGATTCGCTACGCCTACCCTTTGACAGCTCTCTGCTGGCGCAAAGCCCTCTTTTGCTAGGAGAGCCGGTGCTCACCTTGATCCCTGGCAAAGAGACGACTTTTTTGCAGGATGGCGACCGCATCGTCTCAACCGCGAGCGACCCCTCTTTCGAGGAGCTCCTAGAGCGCGCGCTGTTCATAGTCGGAGAAAGCGCAAAGTAGAGGCACAGAAGCTGGTAGAAACCTCTTGGCTACAAACTTGCGAGCAGACTCGTTCGCAAGCAAGTTTATTCACGAGCAAGCTCATTTACGATATATTTTGAAGATGTTTGTTAAAATCTCGGCTTCCACCACGCGTAGAACGTTTCCTGCACTATTCATTTCAGTGATTTTTTCTGCGTCACTCGCGCTATCCTTTGCGCTATTCCTCGCGCTATTCCCACTACCAGCGCAAAGCCAGAGTAATGAAGTCGAGCAAGAATCCGAAAATAACCTAGGAGAACTAGGCGCAAAGAACTTTGACGGAGACTCCTTGCTCGGGAAAGGCTTTCCTAGGCTCCGACCGTCTAGCAAAGCCAAACTTATCGGCTTGAACAAGCGCTCTGGTCAAGCTAGGAAGATTTTAGCGACTGTCGGCAAGGTGGCTTCTTTTGAAACCTTAGCTGTGCGTCTTGTCTCCTGCACTCGCATCGCCTACCCAATGCACGATGACTTCGCTGCCTTGCTAAAGATTTCTGATCGTTCGGAGGGCATTTTATTCCAAGGTTGGATGTATGCGGAATACCCTTCGTTGAACTCGATGGAACACCCCATCTACGATATCTGGGTCGAGAGCTGCGCACCCTAGCGGGAACGGGCTCTATCGTGCTAGGATTTGTCAGTTGCGCTTTCGCAAGGGGTGAGCTCTGGCGGAGTAGCTCAGTTGGTTAGAGCAACGGAATCATAATCCGTGTGTCGTGGGTTCAAGTCCCTCCTCCGCTACCACTTCCGCCACCTCTTGCGCTACCACTTGCGCTACTACTTGGCTTATCGGAGTATAGATAAGATAAGGAGAGTTATATGATATCCGGCAACGACTATCTTGCGCAAGCACCCTTTGACATCAAGCAACTACCGTCGCTGGGTTCTTTTGCGGTCATCGTTGTTGGCGGCGGAGCTGCTGGCGTTTCTGCTGCGAGCAACCTCGCGCGCAAGGGGCATGACGTTCTATTGATCGAGCGTTACGGCTTTTGCGGAGGCGGTGCTGTGGCTGGCATGTCTGGCACGATCTGCGGTCTTTTCCTTTCAAGCGATTCTCGTAAGAATCGTGCGGAGCAGGTTGTTTTTGGTTTTGCCGAGCAATTCCGCAAACGTCTTTCGGAGATGGGCGGTCTTACCGAGCCGCAGAAGTATGGCAAGACTTGGACTGTGACGCACGACCCTCTGATGTGGCGAGAGGCTGCGGATGGTTTTTTGCGAGATTCTGGCGTCAGTATCCTTTTTCACAGCCGAGTAGTCGGCGTCTTACGCGAGGACTGCTCTGTGCGCGGGGTTATCATCGACAGCAAATCTGGTTTTGCGCGCATCGAGTCGCGTCTTGTAATTGACGCGAGCGGGGATGCGGATGTCGTGCATCGTTGTGGCTGGGCTTCGAGCAAGGGTCGCGATGGAGTCATGCAGAACCCAACCATGATTTTTCGTATTGGCGGCGTTGATATAGACAAATATAAGAGCTATTGGGGCGAAGATACGATCAGCCCCCAGCATGTCGTCGATGCGCTAGTTGCTGCGGAGGCGAACGGCGACTTTCATCTGCCGAGGAAGAAGATATGGATTTTTAGCACTTCTCGCCCGAACGAATTGTTAGTCAATGCCACTCGCATTATGGGATTCGATGGAAGAGACCTAGATGTTACCAACCCATTAGACCATAGCGAAGCCGAGCTTGCCTCTAGACTACAGATTCGTGAATACGCTGGCTTTCTGAAGGCTCGCATTCCGGGTTGCGAAAAAAGTTTCATAGTTGATTCTGGCGTTGAGGTTGGCATTCGCCAAACTCGTTCGATTGTCGGTGTAAGGCGTCTTAGCAATTCCGATGTTATCGAGCGCAAAAAATACTCGGATGGCGTTGTGCGTTGCCCATGGCCAATAGAACTCCATGCTGGCGATAAACCGCGGGTCGAATGGTTGCTCGATGACTTCTACGAAATTCCATACAGCACATTGGTACCTGAGCTAGGCGAAAACATCATCGTAGCGGGACGCTGCCTTAGCGCAGAACACGAAGCCTTAGCCTCGGCTCGAGTTACCGCACAATGCTTTGGCTATGGTCACGCTGCTGCTGTGGCAGCCGATCTGTCTTTGGCAAACGACATACCTCTCAGGGCGATAAAGGGTGAGGAGGTACGCGACCTTTTAAATAAGGAAGGCGCGTTGCTCGATTGATTTTTACTATAAAAAACAGATAACCTTAAACTAGTTCTGCTGTTAGATAGTGACGAGAATAGGGCTCTTGTAGCTAAAAACCTATTGTCAAAGCAAAAAACTTAGTGCAAACAGCTGATAGTAGCCTAGACTACTACTAGTAACTTACCAACGAGGAATTAATATGAAGAGAATTTCAAAAATTTCATTTGCCGCCCTGCTTGCAGGCTTTATGTTTGGGCTATCTAGCCCATCTCAGGCGGCAGAATGTATTGCACCTGCTAATCCTGGAGGTGGTTGGGACTTCACTTGTCGCACCATTTCCAAAATCATGTATGACATTGGGGTTGTCAAGGAGCCTATACAAGTTATCAACATGGCTGGCGGCGGCGGCGGGCTTGCTTATACGCATGTCGTAAATGAGCGCAATAGCGACGATGAGCTTATAGTTGCTGCTTCGACGGCAACCGCCACGCGTCTTGCGCAGAATGCCTATTCGGGTATGACTTCTGACCAGGTACGCTTTCTTGGTGCGATCGGAGCTGACCCTGGCGTTATAGTGGTTGCCAAGAACTCTCCTTATAAGAACCTTAACGAGCTGCTAGACGCGGTGATTGCCGATCCATCAAAACATGCTTTTGCAGGAGGCTCGGCGGCAGGCGGTTACGATCACCTTAAGGTTTTGATGGCGTTGAAGCGTAAGGGTTTCACAGACATCCGTAAGGTTAAGTATATCGGGGTCGACGGTGACGCGGACGCTATTACGCAGACTGTTGGAGGTTTCACTAGTGCTATGACTGGCGACATTTCTGGCGTTGTCGGCTTTATCAAATCTGGCGATGTTCGCGTATTGGCTTCATTCACCGAGAAGCGTATCCCCGGCTTTAAGGACATCCCTACAGCCAAGGAACAAGGCATCGATGTTATAGCTGTTAACTGGCGAGGTCTTTACACTCCGAAGGGTGCATCGAAGGCTTCCTACAAGAAGTGGACACGGGCTCTTCGCAAAGTTGGAGCCTCGAAGGAATGGAAAGAGGCGATGGTTGCGAATGGTCTTGCTCCTTTCAACAAGGTTGGCAAAGACTTCCAGTCTTACGTTGATGGCGTTATCGCCGAGGTAAGGGTGATGTCGGTCGAACTTGGCGTAATGAAGAAGTAGTTATCCACCGCTACCTACTGAAGTAGGTTCTTATCGAGACAAGTTCCTACTCTGCTGTGGACTAGAGAGCAATGTCTGATCGCATTATCGGTCTAATCGTAGTTGTGCTAGCACTTGCATTTTTTGCGGGTGCTAGCCAACTTGATGAACCGTTTTTTGCCGATCCTCTTGGTCCGAAGGCTTTTCCCATACTGATATCTACTGTTTCTGCTGTTGCTGGCATCATGCTAGTCTTACGCCCGGATGCCGAGCCCGCTTGGGCTGGCTTATCGACTTTTGTACGCTTATTTATCGCCGCTTTGATTTTAGTTTTTTACGCTTACACGCTGAAACCGTTAGGCTTTTTGCTACCGACCGCGCTCGCTGCTGGCGCGCTATCTTATCAGATAAGTCCGCGCGCGATTTCTGCTGGCATTATCGGCATATCTCTTTCGGTTGTTTTATTTATAGTCTTTAAATTCGCGCTAGGTTTGGGCTTATTGGCCTTGCCACGTTGGTTGTTGCAGTGATTTTTGAGTAATTTTTTATGGATCTATTGACTAATCTGGCACTGGGTTTTTCGATTGCTCTGACGCCGACGACCTTGATGCTTGCGATCATCGGCTGCATTTTAGGAACGATGATTGGCGCGCTCCCTGGCTTGGGTCCGTCGAACGGAGTTGCTATTTTGATACCTTTGTCTTTTTCGCTAGGTCTTGACGCAACACAGGCTTTAGTTCTTATGACGAGCGTCTACTATGGTGCGATGTATGGCGGTCGTATTTCGTCGATACTTTTAAACATCCCCGGCGATGAGCCAGCGATGATGACGACTCTCGATGGCTACCCTATGGCGAAACAAGGTCGAGCTGGTGACGCGCTAGTTTTGTCTGGCGTTGCGTCCTTTGTGGGAGCCCTTTTAGCGACTATCGGCTTGATGCTACTCGCGCCAATACTGGCACGAGTAGCCTTTCTTTTTGGTCCTGCCGAGTATTTCGCGCTTTACCTTCTAGCTTTTTGCACTTTGGGGGGCATCGGCTCGAACAATCAGGCAAAGGCGGTTATCGCGGTTTGCCTCGGGCTAGGGCTTTCGATGGTAGGTGTTGACAGCTCGACTGGTCTCACGAGGTTTACTGGTGGTAGCTTGCACCTATTTGATGGTATCGACTTTCTTGTAGCGATTGTTGGTTTATTTGCGGTTTCGGAAGTTTTTATCTTCATAGAGAGCCGTGGCAAAGATTCGGCGATCGGCGTTACACTTGATAGGATAACAGTTCCTATAAAGGAGATTATTTTCACGCGCTGGGCTATGCTACGCGGCACTGCTGTTGGCTTTACGGCTGGCTTGTTGCCTGGAGCTGGAGCTTCTCTTGGTAGCTTTCTCGCTTATATGCTTGAGAAATCGTTGGCGAAGGGCAAAGACAAACAAAATTTCGGCAAGGGCGATGCACGAGGAATAGCAGCACCGGAGTCTGGTAACAACGCTGCAGCTGGAGGCGCATTGGTGCCTATGCTAACATTGGGAGTTCCTGGCTCTGGCACTACTGCTGTGTTACTTGCACTTTTGTTGACCTTGAACATCACCCCTGGTCCTCTTTTATTCACCGAGCGTCCCGATGTTGTATGGGGTTTGATAGCCTCTTTGCTAATAGCGAACTTAGTCCTGCTAGTGCTGAATGTACCGCTAGTTAGAGTTTTCAGCCGTATTTTACAAGTGCCTGCCGCGATATTGCTACCTGGAGTTACGATGATTTCGTTTGTCGGCATTTTTTCTCTCTCTGGCAGTCACTTTGACCTTCTGCTTATGATAGCCTTTGGAGTGGTTGGCTATATTCTTCGTAAATTATCTATCCCAACTGTTCCGGTTATCCTCGGCATTCTTTTGGGCGGCCATATGGAGGTGAGCCTGAGACGCGCGATGGTCTTATCGGATGGCGATTGGACATACTTGTTCGCGAGCTCTATATCTATTGGCTTGTGGATAGCGGCTTTTGCGGGATTCATTGCGCCGTTATTTTTGCGTCATTTTATTAGAACTCCATTTCGAGATAGGGGTATCGGCTAATTTCGACAAAGGTTATAATTCCCTCTGGCGTCCTTGGACTTGGCTTCGACCGAGCTGCTTTAGAACGTGGCATGAAAGAGGAGCCGGACATTATTTGCATCGATGGAGGTTCGACGGATAGCGGTCCTTTTTATCTGGGCACGGGTACTTCCAAGTATTCGCGTGACATCTGCAAATCTGAATGGCGCACTTTGATGCTCGCCCGAGCGCAAGCTGGCGTTCCACTCGTCATCGGCTCTTGTGGCACTTGCGGAAGCAACGATACGGTGGACTGGATGTATGATATTACGATTGAGCTGGCGGCGGAACTCTGTCAGTCGTTAAGGATTACGAAACTTTACTCCGAGTTAACAGCCGACACGCTTACCCACGCTCTTTCTGCGGGTCGCCTATCTGCCTTGAAACCCGCCCCAGAGATTGACGATGAGAGCATAGGCAGTTGCACAAATATAGTTGCGCTGGCTGGAGCTGAACAAATAGGCGCGGCACTCGCAACTGGTGCGGACATCATTTTAGCTGGACGCACGACGGACACCGCGACTATTTCTGCCTTGCCGATTGCTCGAGGCGAGCATTCTGGCGCATCGTGGCATGGCGCGAAAATAGGCGAGTGCGGCGCTTTCTGCTCGAGTAAGCCAAGCAGTGGTGTGATTTTTATAGAATTCGACAGAGAGGGCTTTACGGTCGAGGCGATGGCGGATGGAGCAAAATGCACGCCGCATTCGGTGTCCGCGCACATGCTTTATGAAAACGCAAACCCCTTTATCCTCTACGAGCCAGGGGGTTACCTAGATGTAAGGTCTGCTAGGTATGTTGCGCTAGACGACAAGCGCGTGCGCGTTGAGGGGGCAAAATGGCAGGCAGAATCAAACTACAGAGTAAAACTAGAGGCTGCGCGTATAGGCGGTTACCAGACGACGATGCTCGCGCTTATTCGAGATTCTCGCTATGTGAAAAATGCTTCGCTCTGGGTCTCTCGTCTGGCAGAGTTTTGTAAGGATAAGATTAGTGAATGCACGAGCTTATCGCCTGCTGATTACAGCATCGATTTTCGTTTGATAGGCACGAACGCATCGCTCGGGGCGGTTGAGAACAGAAATGGTCATCCCGTTGAACTTGGGGTTTTGTTGATCATCACGGCGAATAGTCAAGCCACGGCTAGCGATCTTTCGAGGATAATCAACCCTTTCCTACTGCACTATCCATTGACGGACAACGAGGACTTGCCGACCTTCGCCTTCCCCTACTCGCCTGCCCATTGTGAACGCGGAGCGATCTACGAATTCGCGTTGAACCACCTATTAGAGCTAGACGACCCGATGGATGGCTTTATTTTGCGAACGAGCGAAGTCAGCTATGGCTAGTCTTTGGATGGCTACTCTTTAATGGCTATTCTTGGCGAGAAAGTTTCTAAGATCAGGTCTAAAAATGCAGGACCATTTTGGATTACCGTTGATGTTTTCTGTGGTAGCAGAGAGGTTTTCGATGAGGTGCGCGAGCGTCTCTCGAACGCTACGGTCAGCCAGCTTACGAGCGTGGATGCGTCTTTGATAAAACGCTTTGAAATCGAGAGTTTGTCGGTGCTCAAGTTTAGTTTTCCCCGCATCGAAGTGCAGGGTAGTCGCTTTGATAGGGACATGCACGGCGCGCAAATCGCCACGTTATTCTCGGAACTTGAACTGTGAGGAAACTTTTATAGTAATGCGGATAACGCAAGCTAGCTAATAATACAACCTTGCGTGCTACTTATCGATACACGCGTTGCTACTAGTGCAAGGTTCAGTATCGGGGATCATCTTCTATTTTTTTGCGATGCGTCACGAGAATCGGCATTGCTATAAAAATTATCAAGATTCGCACTGTGTGATGGAATGCTATGAATGCGACATCGTATCCGAAGATCAAGGCGAGCAGAGTCACCTCGTATAGCCCTCCCGGTATGAAAGCTAGTAGTAGTTTGATGAACTCGATTTCTGTTATTTTTGCTATTGTATATGCGATTCCTATGTATGTCGTTATTACGAGGCATGCATTTGCCAGAGCATCTTTTAAATATCCGAACAATTGGGCAAAGGGTTGCTTTGCGAGGCTAGCGCCGACTCCGCCTCCTATGGTCAACTGCGCGAGCAACACAAATTCTTTCATGGGCGGTATTTCAACGAACCCGCCAATATGCAATGCGGAGCTTAAAAACAGCGGTCCCAAGAGATGCGGTATCGGCAACCTTATGATTCGAGCGACGATAAACCCCCCAACAGCGATTGCTATAAATACGACGATCTGCTGAGCTTGCAAGTCTGCGATACCCGCCATTCCTTTGAGGGCTACGTTTGAATCTACGACCGCTTGGCTACCACTCACCAGAGCTAAAATCAGGGGGGTCGAGCAAAAGACGATTACCACGCGCACGAGATGGAATAGCGCAACGACATAATCTTTTTCGACAAAATCGCGTGAGAGCAACAACACCTCCGCTTGCCCGCCTGGCACAGAGTTTAGCAATGCGGTATAAAAATTGTATTTACGGACACGAGTCAAAAATAGCCAGCCGAGCATTGTTGCCAGCACTGTAGCTATGATCATCGCGATGAGGGTTGTCGTCCAGAGCTTTGCTGATGCGACTATATCTGGCTTGAAGTTTGCACCGATCAAGCTAGCAATACCAAGCACGACTGGTATATGTATCCATCTCGCGACCCCTAGCTGTTTCTGCAGGGGCTTGAACAACCCTCCACCGAACCACACACCGAATAGGCTTCCCAATAGGAATGGCGCGGGCAGCCCTATCTTGTTGCATAGATAGCTGGCTACCGTTGCGAGTGCGAAGGTGATTGCTAGCTTGCGAATATCACTTATGACAGCCTTTATTTTATCGATGACAGCGATCATTTTTTACATCAGTCGATATAGAATTTTTACTTCCTGCTAGGCTTGTGAGTATACCACTCGTGAATATCCCGAAAGCAGAGCCTTCGCAGGCACTAGTTATAGGCACTGCTTATATTATGCTTGTATTGATTCTATGCACAACCGAGCATCTCGCTGAGGTTACGGGCACGACGGGTCCGAAGATTTCTTCTTGGAAGATTCGCATCTTGTTATTGCCTTTGAAGACGGTTGGCTTTATGTAATAGCCTTTTTCGAGTCCGCTGTTCATCTTAGCTCCCTCACCGTCGAACAAGACTTCAGCTCCTTCTTCTTTGCCGAGCTTCAGGCAAGAGGTTACCTTTTCCATCTGTTCAACTGGCACATCCGTGCATAGGTTCCTCTGGCGTAGTAATTTTTATTATTATGCAAACTTGCTGTATTTTATTATTTCTTTACTCTTTTCACTGCCATTGCACACTGTATGATGCTCAACAATAGTGCAAACTGCAAAAGAGGTAGTAAGCCTAGGTTGACGATGACTCTGCCCGCGATGAAAGGAAAGCCGAATAGGAACAAAAAGTAAGAGAATCCAAAGACCTGCATAGTCTGTTGCAGCAAGCCTTTTTCTGCCTCATTTGCCGCCATTGCTTTGATGATTGGGTATGCGGAGCCATAACCGACACCGAACAATATAGCAACAGCGATATATATTACTGCATTGCCAGCAAAAAAAAGTATTAGCAGAAGGAACAACCCAATTCCGATAGTCATGATGACCAGCAATGTTGCGATTGTAGCGTATGGTGAATGTCCTGAGATAAATTTAACCAACAGCATTCTGCACAAGACTACGACGCTAGTGTAAGTGAAGAAGAAATGAGCGTAGTTTAGCCCTGCCTGCTGTGCGAACAATGCCTGATAATTTGTCATGCAAACGAAAATACTTGAGTTTATTGCAATCATTATGATCAGGAATAGTGCACGCGAGCGAAGGACTTTAACCAGGCTCTGCTTTTCCGTAGCTGGAGCTATGTCTACGGGTTGCCGCAATTCTAGCCTGCTCAGAGATTTTTTTAGCAGCATGAAAATTACAGAACTAATCAAGCAGTAGAGTGCTACGATGTAGAACGCTGTTGCGAGACTGTTAGTAATTTTTTCCAACTCGACCCCGACGACTGGTGAAGAGCCGAATCCTGCCATAACCGACACTGATAGCAATGTATAGAACCTTACTCTTTCGTCTGGCTTTATCACTGTGTCGATTGCGATTGGCGTTAGTGTGTAGAACATCCCCCACCCTAACCCCAAGAGACCACCAGCTACGAATAGCCCAACGCTGACATTATTTGCTGCTCCCATTATGACTAGCGAGCATGCGAGCAAAATACCAGCAACTACGATTGCATTGATCAGTCCAAACCTTTCGGTAATCTTCCCTAAATATAGTATCACCAGCAATATAGATACAGTTGTGCAAGTCAAAACATCGCCGACATCTGCGGGCGTTCCGCCAAAATCTGCAAAGAGTGGTGGCAACAAAAAAACGAGTCCGTATGTATTGCCCTGCAGGAAGCAAGCAATAAGAAACAAGACAAAAGCGGTCGTACGTCTCACGGTACCATTATAAAATATCGCAAGTGCCTTATCGTTTTTTTAAAAGCAGTAGTATTCTCCCATCGATGAGTAACAAACCGCAAGCAATCAGTATGAAACCACCCCATACCCTCGCAGCCAAGACTTCGTCTAGGAATGTGGCTCCTAGGAATATTGCTATTGGCGGGATGATCAGGGTACAAAGTAGCAAATTCGTAACGCCTGCGGCGCGCAGCAGGTTGTAATAAAATAGGTATGCTATCGCGGTAGAGACGACTCCTAGCCATATCACTGACACCCAAGCCTTTATGCTAGCGTTCGCTAGCATCTGTATAACTGATTTTGTTTCAGCGGCTACTTGCAGCTGCTGAGATAAGACGAGGGGCAATACCAATAGAGCCCCGATGCTAGTCATCCCTGCTGCGTGGAGTACTGGCGAGCCTTTCTTCATGAGCACTTTTGCGCTTGCACCGCCAAAAGCGTAGCTTATTGCAGCTAATAGTATAGCGTATTGCGCGAGACTAGTTATATCGAATTGACGCAAACTATTAACTCCCACTGTTACGATGACTCCGCAGAATCCGACTAGCACGCCGCAAGCTTTAGCTTTAGTCATTTTTTCGTCTCGAAATAGGATAGAGGCGAGGACTACTCCGAATATCGCGGTAGTGGCATTTAGTATGGCAGCCAAGCTAGAATCTACTTGTTGTTGTCCCCAGGATATGAGCGTAAAAGGCAAGGAGGTCACGAACAGCCCTGCGCATAACATTCCGAGTAATAACCTATTGCTCTTTGGTATGGCTATGCCTTGCCACAAAACGATTACCCACAGCAGACAGGTTCCGATGAAAATTCTTAGAAATGCTATCATTGCAGGAGAGAAGTCTTCTAGCGCGACCTCGATCATCAAGAACGAACTTCCCCAACAAGAGCTTAGACCTATCAACAAAATCCAACTACGCAAACTCACCAAATTTCTCCTTGAAAAAATTCCTACCCTAATCCTGACATGCTAGCATATAAATGATAACTTGATGGACATTCTCTACAGGCTACTATTTCATTCGGAGTAATAAACATGCTTTACATAGCTTTTTTACGCTTTTTACATAACCACATTTTATTGGGCAACTATCGTATCACGGAACGCCTATGGGTTTGGGGTAAGAAACATTCTCTGCCTGAATATTCCTCGGCTAATAGGAGGGGTTTTCTATACTTTTTATCTCATCCTTTTCGCTATATTGTTCGCTCGATCAACGACTTTTTCTATAATGAGATTTGCAAGCATAGCGAGGAAATAGCGAGAGGTCGTCTTGAACCACACTTAGGCGGTCACTTTGGTAAGACCATATTGGACAAGGGAGCGTTGCTTTTTCTCAAAAAGCAATTTTCTGTAAAGACGATGATTGATGTTGGCTGTGGTCCTGGCGGTCAAGTTGAGCTTGCACGCCAGTATGGTATTGACGCGATCGGCATTGATGGCGACTACACGCTTAAATTAAACAAACCTTACTTTTTCTTGCACGACTTCACGAAGGGCAATTTCCCCTGCGAACACAGCTTTGACTTAGCTTGGTGCGTTGAGTTTCTTGAGCATGTGGAGGAGAAGTATCAAGCTTTTTTTATGGACACTTTGCAAAAGGCGAAGGTGGTAGCTTGCACCTCGGCGCCTCCTGGTTGGATCGGGCATCACCATGTTAATTGCCGCGAGCAAGACTATTGGATCAAGGTTTTCGCAAAATATGGCTTTGCGTTCGATGCGGCAAACACGGAGAGGCTTAAGGAACGTAGCTCGATGCGTCGCGAATTCATGCAGGATACGGGCATGATTTTTGTTAGGAAGAATTGAAAAATAGGGCTTAGTATTTCTTTTATAGATAGCCAGAACGGCAACCCCCGCTACTCGAACTTGCTTTGAGCGTATGGGTTCGGAGACGATGCTAGAGGGTTGGGGTCGCTTTCCTCGCCATGCTTGTAGGGTAGTTGCACCGCGCACGGAGTCTGATCTAATCGCTGGTGTTTTGTCGGGCGGCAGTGCTATCGCGCGTGGGTATGGTCGTGCTTACGGTGATAGTGCTATTAGTAAGACCCAGACGATAGAGATGCGCCACTTTAACCGCATGCTCTCCTTTTCTGCTCGCACGGGCGAACTAGAGGTAGAATCTGGTGTTCTATTAGGCGATGTTATAGCGGCCTTTCTACCACGAGGATGGTTTCCCGCGGTAACCCCTGGTACGAAGTTTGTCACGGTCGGTGGCATGGTTGCTACGGACGTGCATGGCAAGAATCATCATAAGGATGGTTCGTTTGGCAATTTTGTCATTTGGCTTGACCTAGTTGATTCTCAAGGCAAGATTATACGCTGTTCTCGCCGCGAAAATGTTGAGCTTTTCGAATGGACGATTGGCGGCATGGGGTTGACGGGCATTATCATCAGAGTTTGTTTTCGTCTTCGGGCTGTTTCGACGGGCTGGATTAGACAGACGCTTATTCCAGTAAGTGATTTATCGTCGAGTATGGATGTTTTCGAGAGCTCTGGAGGCTCGACTTACTCTGTTGCGTGGATCGACTGCCTGAGTAGCGGAGCAAAGCTAGGACGTTCGCTAGTTATGCTTGGCGAGCATGCGGGTGCTTCTTCTCTTTCAACCCTCGAACGCAAGGACATCTTTGCTACTTCGCGCAAACGGAGACTTTCTATACCATTTAACGCCCCAACATTTACTCTAAACAGCTTTAGCCTGCGCATTTTTAACTCGCTCTATTACTGGCATGGCAGGAGGAGTGGCGGAGATAGTTTAGTTAGCTGGGACTCGTATTTTTACCCTCTTGACAGCATATCCCACTGGAATCGTATTTATGGCAGGCGCGGTTTTGCACAATTTCAATGCGTCTTACCTCTACCCCACTCTCGCGCTGGCTTATCAGAGCTACTCCGCGCGGTTTCAAACTCTGGTCAAGGCTCTTTTTTAGCGGTGCTAAAGAGGCTTGGCGACGAGAATAAATCTAGTCGTTTTTCCTTTGCGATGCCTGGCTACACTCTTGCCCTAGACTTTCCTATCAACTCTGCCTCTCTTGCACTTCTGGATAGGCTAGACAGCATCACACTGGCGCACGGCGGTCGTTTTTATCTAGCGAAGGACTCTCGCATGACGGCAGAAACTCTACGCCTTTCGGATACGAGGTCGCAAGAGTTTGCCAAACTGCGCACGCGCTTTAAGATTCGTTCTTGCTTCGCTTCTGCGCAATCGACTAGATTGGGTTTATGAAGAAAGGGAGCTTACTCGTTCTTGGCGGTCGTTCGGACATGGGTCTTGCGGTAGCACATCACTTTGCTTCTCTGGGTTTTTCGATACAGTTAGCTGCACGCAAAGCTAGTTCTGGCAAAGATAAGATACTTTACGCGCATAAGTCTGACATCGAGCTTCGCTATAATGTTCCCGTGAGCATCTTTGAGTTTGACGCTCTCGATGTACGTAGTTGCCAAAGGTTTTTAGATAACCTGCCTACTTTAGCGGATATTACGGTATGCGCTATAGGCTTGCTAGGCGAGCAACAACGAGACGAGCGATCTCTCGCCTCCAGCATTGAGGTGATGCGTAGTAACTACGAGGGTCCCGCCTTGGTTTTCACGCTGCTTGCGAATATGTATGAGGAGCGAGGTCATGGCACATTAGTTGGCATCAGTTCTGTGGCGGGCGAGCGTGGCAGGGCGAGCAATTACATTTACGGCTCTGCTAAATCTGGCTACAGCAATTTTTTATCGGGGTTGCGCAATCGTCTAGCGAAAAAAGGAGTGCATGTAATAACGGTACTACCTGGCTTTGTCGCGAGCAAGATGACGGAGGGGCTAAACTTACCCGTGCGCTTGACAGCACAACCTATGGATGTTGCGATTGCCATCGAACGAGCGGTCTGGCGCAAGAGGAACATCGTCTATGTTAAGCCGATCTGGCAACTTATCATGCTCATTATCAGGAACATCCCTGAGGGTATATTTAAAAAACTGAAGATATGACTATAATACGGCTTCAATTTTACAACGATGAAGATTGAGCCGCTTGTTAGCGCGAGCGTACCGATAGCCGAGCACACCTTGGCGGCTTTAGTTACCCTATTGGTTGGTGCAATACAGCTTGTTTTAGCAAAGAAAGGCTTTGCGGGAACTTTTACGCATAAGGTTTTAGGCTATACTTGGGTAATTTTGCTTCTGTTTGTTGCAGCGAGTAGCTTTTTTATCCACGAGCTAAAAACCTTTGGTCTCTTTAGCCCCATCCATCTAGTATCGATTTTCACGATATTTTTGCTACTGCGAGCGGTTAGCTTTGCCCGCCGAGGCAATATCCGCGCGCATAAAAGGGCTATGATTTTGCTTTATTTTCTAGCTCTTGTTGCGACTGGTTTATTCACATTGCTACCGGGTAGAATAATGCACGAGGTCGTATTTAGCAGTTAGACTTTGTCTAATAAAGTTTTATTTTGGGCGATACTTATCCTACCTACCGCTAACTCATTTGTTGGCAGGAGCTTTGTTAGCTAGAGCCTTGTTAACGATAGTTTTGTTTGTTTTTTACGATTTTGCTTTTGCTACCAGACTTCTGTTGCAGTATTTCGGTGTTGGCGACAAGAAAGACAGCTAATAATGAGAGGCTAAGTAGGAACCAAGTTGCTGCGTATGACGCGTGAGCGTTGCGAATGGATTTTGCCCATTGCCTACCTTGCGGAAACTCACCCCAAGGATTTTCGTCGGCGATGATTGTCCAGCGAGTTTCAATTCTTGTGCTCTCGTTATTCGTAGCCGCATCACCATTCGAGTATTCAGACGAACCATTAGCTATAGAGCTCGCCATTGCTGGCAAATCTTCTCTATACCATAAGTTTTTCTCTGGCTGGTTGTCTGGCATTAACCATTGAGGAGCCCGACTTGGCAAATGCAATAACCCCTCAACAACCGCCTCGCGTTGGTTAATCTTCTCAGCCCTAGTTTCTCTATCGCGCTGTTCAAAGCTGACCCACCCACGATTGACGAGAACCACTCCCGCCCCATCGGTTAGTATCATCGGGGTGAAGACATGCCATCCTGGACGCCCGTCTACATGCCTGCGTAGCAAGAATTGCTCGTTAGCAAAATCGAACTTTCCGACCAAGCGCACGCGCGTAAAGGCATCCTTTTCGCCAAAATTACTTCTCTGGGCTACATAATCGACTGCCTTTAGCTCTGCGCGTGCCTCGATTTGCGCGAGTATCTCATTTTTCCACTCTAGGCGAGCTAGTTGCCAAAATCCCAAGCTCAGCAATATACAAAAAAGGCAGAGAACGGCGAGAGAGACGAACCACCTAGCACGAAACCGCAATCGTAGCTTAGCGATGCTGTACTCGATTTTCACTTCTCGCGTTTTTATCTTTACAACGCTCCGCCTTCAGCTTTTCTCACGCACCCCACCAATACACGCAAACGAATAGGAATAGCCAAACGACATCGACGAACTGCCAGTACCAAGCTGCTGCCTCGAAGCCAAAATGTTGCCTTGGACTGAAATCTCCGCGCACCGCGCGGTATAGGCATACGATTAAGAAGATAGTGCCTATGATTACATGCAAGCCATGAAAGCCGGTTGCCATATAGAAGGTCGAGCCATAGATTCCGTCCTTCAAACTAAACGCTGCGTGCGTATACTCGTATGCTTGTAGCGCGGTGAAGAGCGTCCCCAAGACGATTGTCAGAGCCAACCCTTTTATGAGCCCGGCTCGGTCTCCTCGCATCAATGCGTGATGCGCCCATGTTACTGTGGTGCCTGATAGTAGCAGCACGACTGTATTGGTAAAGGGCAGTCCAAACGGGTCGAATACCTGTATCTGCGTTGGCGGCCAAACTCCGCCTATTGCGGGAGTTGGGAAGAGCGATGCGTTGAAGAAAGCCCAAAAGAAAGCGACGAAGAACATCACTTCGGAGAATATAAACAACACCATCCCGTATCTTAAGCCGAGCTGCACGATTGGCTTATGGTCGCCCTTATGCGCTTCTGCGATTACATCGCGCCACCATAAGAACATGGTCAAAAGGACGAGCCCGACCCCTGGCATTATCGGCAAAGTGCCGAGGTTGGTGATCGTCTCCGTCCTACTTTCACCGAGTATCGATGGATGCAGATATACGACAAAGCCAAACATCATCAGGAAGCCGGCGATGGCACCTAACGCTGGCCAGGGGCTAGGGTCTACTAGATGGTAATCGTGAGATCGCGAAGATTGCATAGGTTTAGACTCGACAAAATTTTCAAAAACATCAGCCACAGCATACGCCCAAAAGATTCATCCCAAAAGACTCATCCAAGAGAGAACGCTCGCCTTTGTGACTTTATCCTACACGAATTTATTTTTAAAAAAAACCATCACTATTGCGAACTTTACTGATTGCTGTGAGGGAAGAAGCTGTATGAGAGCGTGATAGTATCGAATGTTCCCCACTCTTCGTGCTTGCGTATTGCTGGATCGAGGAAGAACAAGACTCTCATCTCGACTTGCTGTTGCGGTTGCAATGTTTGCTCGACGAAGCAGAAGCATTGTATTTTATGGAAGTATGCGCCTGTTTTTGTAGGCGTTACGTTGTATGTAGCAACCCCTTTGAGCGTTTTTTCAGCTAGGTTTTTAGCGAGGTATGTCGCTTCATAGACTTCTCCCAACTCGACCTCCATTTCGACGAGGGACGGAGCGAACTTCCAGTCTAGCCCGGCGTTCACATTAGCATCGAATCGCACGCGAATTTTTTCCTGCGAATTGGCTGTTTTTTCTGTTTTTTGCTCTGATGCGAGACTTGTTATAGTTTTTTGCGTGCGCCCGCCAAATCCAGTGGCTCGACAAAAAAGGTCGTATAGGGGAACAGCGGCAAAACTTAGAGCTACCATCGCCGAGCATAAGACGAACAAGAATCCCGCGAGGCGATAATTCCGTCGCTTTATTATCCCTCTAATCGCTCTATCTTTTTTTTCTGACACGACAAACCCTACAGTTGTTTCAAAATGGATAGGAGGTAAAACAAGGCAACGCTAGCAATCAAAAGCAACAAGACCACCCTATTTTTGCGTCGCAGATTATCCTGCCGTTCGCGCGCGGGATCAGCCTGCACCCTCCTGCTCTCACCCTTAACCGAAGTTTTTCGAGTTTTAATCACAACTTTAGTATCAGTTTTTTTCATATTTCTGGTAGCTTAGTTTACGAAGGTATCTGCAGATAAACTTTATGGTCGACAATTCTCAAGGCGAACATCAAAAACATATACGTTATCGAGAATCCGAACAATGCCCCCGCCGCCTTATCCGATGCTTTAGAGCCGAGGTTCATCATGACCGCATATACGATAAACCTGATAGACAAGACGACTGCGACCGATGTGTATATCCAGCTTGCTTGTCCGAGCAAAGAAAAGGACAGTGCCAAAGGCAATAGAGTTAAAGAGTAGATCAACACTTGCCTTTTTGTGTTTTTCTCTCCGCATACGATAGGTAGCATCGGCACCTTTGCGCGTCTATAGTCCTCGCTACGCAGCAAAGCCAACGCCCAAGAATGAGGCGGCGTCCATAAGAAGATTAGAGCCACGAGCAACAAAGGCTCGACGATGCTACTTTGCGGAGACGGGTTGCTTGCAAGCCAACCTATCAACGGAGGGAAAGCCCCTGCGGCACCGCCGATTACGATGTTCTGCACTGTTCGTCGCTTGAGTATCATGGTATATCCTACAGCGTAGAAGACGATTGTGAAGGCGAGTAACAACGCGGCACTCCAGCCACCAGCCAAGCCCAACAAGGCTATCGCAAAGAGCGAAAGTAGCATTGCGAAGACGAGTGCATCGGAAGGCTCGATGACACCTCTTGCGACTGGTCTCTCTCTTGTGCGTAGCATCAAGCGGTCTATATCACGGTCGTACCACATATTTAGCGCACCCGCACCAGCGGCACCTATGGTTATGGCTAACAGAGCGATAACTTGCAGAGCGATGCTATTTTGCCCATCGCCGAGCACTAACCCCGACAAGGCAGTGAAGCTCGTCAGCATCATAATCCGTGGCTTTGTTAGAGCGAAGAAATCTCTTGCTTCCGATGGTCGAGCGTCTGTGAGCATCTCTGCTTCTAGTTCGCAATAAGAGCGTCTTGTCGTGTTTTTGTCATCAAAGTAACAACTAGAGTAATGGTCTTTGTAAAACAAGTTTTCCGAAACGGACTTTCTGGTCTCAAGGATACTCCAAATCTATAGCCCCAACCTACAAAACAACGACCAACCAACCGAGCCTATAGGTTTGCGTTTGAAATGCTATAGCCTCGACTTCACCCCGTTATGCGTGGCGGCGTTGAGAAGCTGTGGAACGGCGGCGGCGATGAAATTGTCCATTCGAGCGTATCAGCCCCTTCTCCCCAATAGTTATCCTTGACTGCCTTTTTGCCACGCGCCAATGTAATAACCACCACGCTAGCAAAGAATAGAGTCGATGTCATCGACAAGTATGATCCTAGAGATGCAACCGAGTTCCAACCTTCGAATATTTCGTTATAGTCTACATATCTTCTGGGCATTCCGGCTAATCCCAAGAAGTGCATAGGAAAGAAAGTCACATTCACGCCTAGGAAAGTTGTCCAGAAGTGCAATTTTCCTGCCCATTCTGGGATAACGCATCCGCTCATTTTGGTAAACCAATAGTAGAAGCCAGCGAATATGGCGAAGACCGAGCCTAGACTTAGCACATAGTGGAAATGCCCTACGATGTAATAGGTGTCGTGGATTTGCAGGTCTACGCCTGCGATAGCCATTACGACTCCCGTAACCCCGCCAATTACGAACAATCCGATGAATCCCAACGCCCACAGCATGGGAGTTTTGAATCTAATAGCTCCTCCCCACATAGTTGCAAGCCAACTGAAGACTTTTATCCCGGTTGGTACAGCGATGACCATAGTAGCGATAGAGAAGTAAGCATTCGCGGCGAATCCCATCCCGACTGTAAACATGTGATGCGCCCATACGATCGACCCCAAGAACCCTATGGACAACATCGCATATACCATTCCGAGGTATCCGAAGACTGGTTTTCGCGAGAAAGTTGCGACGACATGACTTACGATTCCGAATGCTGGCAAGATCATAATATATACTTCTGGGTGTCCAAAGAACCAGAACAGATGCTGAAAGAGCACTGGGTCTCCCCCGCCTTCTGGGACGAAGAACGATGTTTCGAAGTTTCTGTCGGCGAGCAACATCGTTATAGTTCCTCCGAATACCGGCATTGTTATTATGAGTAGGAACGCGGTAATCAGCAATGCCCACGCGAATAGTGGCATTTTGTGCATGCCCATCCCTGGTGCGCGCATATTGAATATAGTTACGACGAAGTTTATAGCCCCGAGTATCGACGAGATTCCCGCCAAGTGCATTGCAAAAATGGCTAGGTCGACGGCTGGTCCATTATGTCCGAGCAATCCCGATAATGGCGGGTATAGCGTCCAGCCGGTGCCAGCCCCTCCAACTAACACAGAGAGTACCAACAAACATAAAGCTGGAACTAATAACCAAAAACTTATGTTATTCATACGTGGGAACGCCATATCCGGTGCGCCAATCATCAGGGGTACGAACCAATTCCCGAAGCCTCCGATCAACGCTGGCATTACTGTGAAGAATACCATTATGAGTCCGTGCGCAGTAATGAAGACTGCCCACATATGCCCATCGGGTTCTCCTGCACTTAAGAAGTACTGCACGCCCGACTGCTGTAGCTCTAGACGCATAACTACAGACAAGCTAGCTCCGATCAACCCAGCTACTATTGCAAAGACCAGATACATCGTGCCGATGTCTTTGTGGTTTGTTGAGAACAGCCAGCGTTTTATGCTGTATGGGCTAGGTGTATGTTCGTCTATACGATGAGTCACAGTAGTCTTGCTTTTGACGCTTCCCGCGATGATGGTAGTCATGCCTATTGCTCCTATTCTTTCACTACGAGCGCGAAGTTATTTTTATTTGTATTTTTTGCGAATCGTTTTTTAGCATCTCGTAGCCACACTGCAAATTCGCCTTTCGACACTGCGTGAACTTCTACGGGCATATATGCGTGTCCGTGTCCGCATAGCTCTGTGCAGAATCCGTAATACACACCGGCTTTATCTACCTGCACCCAAGTTTCGTTCAACCTTCCTGGCACTGCGTCCATCTTGACACCGAACCTTGGCACTGCCCAAGAATGCAACACATCTGCAGAAGTTATCAACAACCGCACTTTTTGTCCTACTGGCAAGACAAGCGCGTTGTCGGTTTTGAGCAATCTTTTTGACTTATCTTTCAGCTCGTCTCCGCTTAGCAGATTAGAGTCGAAAGTGAATCCGTCGTGGTCTGGATACTCGTATGACCAGTACCACTGATGCCCGGTTGCCTTTACGCTAAACGCGGCGTTTGACAAGTCATCTATCGAGCGTAACATCTTGAAGGACGGCACGAAGAGTATCACCAAGATTATCACTGGTATTATGGTCCAGATCACCTCCAACTTTAGATTGTGAGTTCTCTTGGAGGGTTTTTTGTTTCTTTTTTCAGAGAATCTCCAGCAAATGAACCCGCCGAGCGCAAAGACAAAGACGCAAATAGCGAAGCTTATGGGCAACAATATATTATTGTGAAAATTGAAGATTTGCTTTGCTATGGGTGATACTGGCTCTGACAATCCGAGCTGCCAATTTTTTGCTAGTTCGACCGCAGCTGCAGTAGCGGAGCTAGATGCGAACGCATCTATAGCGATGGCACTTATAGCGATGGCAAAGGCTTTTAGGCAACTTGACGAGCGGGCGGTTACTGCTTTTGCCAATTTTTGCGCAAGTTTACCAACTGTAGAGATTATCTGCATACCGACATAGTATTATTATGACTTGATATTTTTCAAGATAAATCTACGTGTTCTATTTTTATGTCCTTTATGGTCTGCATAGCACCAACCCATAGTGTATTTTTTGTTTTTGCGCATTTTCTGGACAGTCTTCGAGCATGGGTAGTCTAACCCCAGTCAAGCCGCTAGCGTAGTAGCTAAGAAAAGCAACCCGTTCATATTCATGCTGCAGGTTTTTATCTTTAGTAACGTGCCACCCCCCTTTCTTTTGTAGCCCAATAACCTTGCCTTTCGCGAGAATGGCTTCTTTAGCATAATATGGAAAAACCAGGGAAGGCGGTTGTAGCAAGCAAATGAAGATGAAAATTGCCATTATTTTGGGAGCTTTAGGTATTTGAGCACTTTTGTTTTTAGCTTTTCCCTCTTGTGCCAAGAAGAACACGAGGATCATTATAGGCAGCCACCAATTTTGCGGTGCAAGTCGAAAAAAGAATACTGCTTCGGTTATCAGTACGGACGCTAAGACGCCGCTTATAATGATCCAAGCGGCTTTGTTGCGAATAAATAAAACGAGCGTTAGGCATAAGAGCATCGCCCCACTAAACATGGAGCCGAACCCTAATCCAATAGAAGTATATAAGATAGAAGAAAACGGCGGCAATGGAGTTGGACTTGTCTCTATACGACTTTTTTTGTGTTTCGAAAATAGCGAAATCCACCACTTTTCGTAATTTGACCTATCGTAAAACTCTGGTTCAAGATGACGTTTAAAAATGCTTCCCGTTTTATTTCCTTGTTCGTCGTATCTGTTGAGCGAATGGAAAGGATTCTTTTTATGGATGGTATTAGTTGCGTAGGGGAAGAAGCCAAAGAATATAACGGCTAGCATCGGTGCCATGGTGCCAAGTGCTACCAATCGTAGCAGTCGTTTTCGCGTCTGCTTGCTATTGCCATTTAAGGCTATGCCGTAAGCCAGAGCTGTGAGACCTAGTACTGCTCCGAAGACCAAGCCGGTGAACTTGATGTTTATCAGCAGTATCAGGGATGCAACGATATAGATGTAGTAGCGGCGAGTTTTTGTTCTTTGAGCTTTTTGTGATGTTCGAGATGATGTTTGCGATGTTTTTTTGCCTTGGGACACGAATAACAACATCAGCATGAACGAGCTCAGCATCGTTGATACGAGCATACCATCGACTTGGTGGGCGAATAGCGACCATGTTGCGATGGGATTTGCTGCGAGTAAGGTAGCTAATAATAAACGCCAAGTTCTATTTATGCCTTTAAGCGTTGCGATGAATCGCCAAGAACATATAAAGGCTGTGAGGATGGCGGGGGCGGTCAAAGATAAGCTCGCCTCGATGCTATTTGTCCATAGAACCAAGGAGGAGGACAGTAGCCAATGCGCGGCAGGGTAGTCATAGGTGAACCGGTTTAGCGGCTCGTAGAATGGGTTGACCCCGTCCAACAACGCTTGCACGGCTGCATAATGATAGGTGCGGGAATCCCAATCCAAGTCCAGCAATTG
>JABABG010000061.1 GCA_014238315.1 Alphaproteobacteria bacterium | reverse complement strand
CCGCCAGCCAGCTATCGAAGCACTGCGCGATGAGGAGGAAGAGGAGCCGTCTGAGCGCGAGGCTAACAAGGTTGGTTTGAGCTACATAAAGTTGGATGGTACGATAGCTTGTATGGTAAATGGAGCTGGCTTGGCGATGGCGACTATGGACATCGTGCAGAATTTCGGAGGCAGTCCAGCGAACTTTTTAGATGTAGGAGGCGGCGCGGATAAGGAGCGCGTTGAGACGGCGTTCCGCATCATTTTACGGGACAAGGCGGTTGAGGCTATTTTGGTCAACATTTTTGGCGGTATTATGCGTTGCGATATAATAGCGGAGGGCATAGTTGCGGCTGCGAGCAAGCTATCTCTTTCTGTTCCTTTGGTGGTGCGCCTGCAGGGGACGAACTTTGAGCAAGGTAAAGAGATTCTAGCCTCCTCCTCGCTCAACATCATAGCTGCGGAGACGCTAGCGGATGCGGCAGAGAAAGCGGTTGCGGCTGCGAAAAGTTGAAAATAAGGATAGATATTTATGTCTGTATTGGTTGACAGGAACACGAAGGTAATTTGTCAGGGCTTCACTGGCGCACAGGGTAGCTTCCACTCAGAGCAGGCTTTAGACTACGGCACGCAGATGGTTGGAGGCGTTACGCCTGGCAAGGGAGGACAAAAGCACTTAGGTCTTCCAGTCTTTAATACTGTAGCGGAGGCAAAGGATGCAACTGGTGCGAACGCGAGCGTTATTTTTGTCCCACCTCCCTTTGCGGCAGACGCGATACTAGAGGCGGCAGATGCGTTGATTCCTCTTATCATCTGCATCACGGAGGGTATACCGGTACTTGATATGATGCGAGTTAAGGTTGCGCTTGCTTGCAACGATTCTGTTCGCTTGGTTGGACCTAACTGCCCTGGCGTTATCACCCCGGGCGAATGCAAGATCGGCATCATGCCTGGGCATATTCACCAACGCGGTGTTATCGGTATAGTTTCGCGCTCTGGCACGCTTACCTACGAGGCGGTTGATCAAACCAGCAAGGTTGGTCTGGGACAATCTAGTTGCATCGGCATCGGCGGCGACCCCCTCAATGGCACGAACTTTATCGATTGCCTAGAGTTATTTTTGGCGGACGATGAGACGAAAGGAATAGTTATGATAGGCGAGATAGGCGGTAGCGCGGAGGAAGAGGCTTGCCAATACCTACGCGAGCAAAAGAAACACGCTAGCAAACCCATAGTTGGCTTTATAGCGGGCGCGGCGGCGCCTGAGGGGAAGAGAATGGGGCATGCTGGAGCGATCGTCTCTGGTGGCACGGGGGGGGCGGATGCGAAAATAGCGGCGATGCGAGAGGCAGGCGTACTTGCACTTGACAATCCTGCGCTAATAGGCAAAACTATCAAGGATTTGCTAAGTACGAGATAGAAAATCTAACAAAATTCTAACAAGGAGGATTATACTATGTCCGTAATTGAAAAACCCAAAGCAGAGAGCGCCCTGCAGGCAAACAGCGCCCCTCTAAAAGAATCTACCACTTTGTCGGAGCTATACGCGGATGGAGCGGCCGAGGGTGACTACCGCCTTTTTGGTCGAGTTGCGGATAGTGATCGCCGCGGCTTTTTACGCGGAGCGGGATTAGGAGCCATGACGGCTCTTATCGGAGCGAACATACCCTACCACCGCTTTATGCCATCTGGCTTAATTCCAGTTGCACTAGCGGATGGGCATATGAGCCTCGAGGGTAAGGATGGCTTGACTGTTCTAAACGACCGCCCTATCAACGCGGAGACCCCTCCTCACTTACTAGATGATGATATAACGCCCAGCGAGCGTCACTTTGTGCGCAACAACGGCATCCCTCCGAGCGAGGTTAATCCTTCGACTTGGAGTTTGAAAATAGACGGTTTAGTCGATAACCCTATGGATTTGTCGATCGAGGATCTTAAGGATAAATTCAAGGTTTATACGAAAGCTCTTCTGATCGAATGCGGAGGTAATGGTCGTGCATTTTTCGACCCACCTGCCAAGGGAAATCAGTGGACTTACGGAGCTGTTGCTTGTTCTGAATGGACTGGCGTTCGCCTAAAGGATGTTCTCAAGGCGGCGAAGATAAAGTCTGGCGCGGTTTATACGGCGCACTATGGTGCTGATACTCACTTGTCTGGCAAGGAGGGCAAGCTAGCGATTTCGCGAGGCGTCCCGATTAGCAAGGCGATGGATGATAGCATCCTTATAGCATTTGCTCAGAACGGCTCTGCGATATCGCCCCTCAATGGAGCTCCTTTGCGCTTGGTAGTGCCGGGCTGGCCTGGTTCTTGCTCGCAAAAATGGTTGCGTCGCATCCAAGTTCGCGATCAAGTCCATGATGGACCGAAGATGACTGGCAAGGCTTATCGCGTGCCATCTTACTCGGTTGAGGCTGGCGAGAAGGTTGCGACGAAGGACTTTGAGATAATAGAGCGCATGCCTGTTAAATCTTTGATAACGCATCCTCGCTCTGGGGCGAAGAGTGGCGAGAGTCTTGAGATTCGCGGTCATGCTTGGTCTGGCGACCGCAAGGTTAAGGCTGTGCATATCTCGAAGGACTTTGGCGCGACTTGGCAGAAAGCGCGTTTGCAGGCTGCTGCGAACAAGGGCGCGTGGCAAAACTTCAAAGCCGAGGTCGAGTTTCCACAGAGTGGTTATTACGAGGTCTGGTCGCGCGCGACCGATGGGGCTGGTGAGAGTCAACCCCACGCGATCGATTGGAATCCGAAGGGTTATTTAAATAACACCTTGTTCCGCGTTGCCGTTAGGGTTTCCTGAGGCGGCTGGCAGAAAACTGGCTTTTGTCGACAAAAGGCAAGGGGCTGGAGTGAACTAGACTGGCTGTCTACTAGCTACATATTAGCCTAACCCAAGCTGGCGCGGGGGGGTTGCTCTCGTGGGGGGCTAGGCTTCTCGTGAGGGGGCTACTAGCTAGGGCTACTAGCGAGAGTTAGAGTAGGTTCCTCTTCTGTCTCTTTAGCGAGAGCTGGTCTCTAATCAGAGGCTAGAGGGGCTGAGCTCTAGCCGAGAGCTCTTTATAACTCTAGCCGAGCTAGTTCTAGCCGAGCTAGTTCTAGCCGAGCTAGTTTGTTGGTAGCTGTTAGTATTAGCTTTGGCTGTAGTGGTATCTTATTGGAGCTGGAAGTATTTTCTTGTTTTCTACTGCTATTTTTTGGCATCACCTTGAGCTTAGCTTAAAACGCTAAGCCTCGACTTATTTAGACTTTATCTCGTTGGACTTTATGTTGATGACTACCAGATTTTTTTGCATTGCGTTGTTAGGGCTACTTCTACTTTGCCAGCAGGATGCTTTTGCCTTTGACGCGGCTAAGGGTAAGAAGGTTTTTTTAAAATGCAAGGCTTGCCACACTATCGATAAGGGTGGAGCGCACCGCATCGGTCCGAATTTATGGGGTGTGATCGGCAGGGTTGCGGGTACGCAACAGGGCTTTAAGTATTCGATGGCTATGATCGATTTCGGCAAGGGGGGTAAGAGGTGGGATGTAGCCACCCTCGATGCTTATTTAGAGAAGCCTCGTAGCGTTGTTCCGAAGTCGCGCATGGTTTTTGTTGGTCTCAAAGATGCTCAACAGAGAGCCGACCTTATCGCCTACCTTAACCAGCAGAGCGACAAACCGATTAAACTGCAGGCTATTAAACGCGAACAATCTACTAGCAAGTCGGCTAAGGCAAGTAGCGATGCCAACACTAGCTCTACGAGTGGTGGAACGGGAGACGGCGCGGTGCTTGCCAAAGGCGCGGGAATGGAAGAGACGGAGGCTTACTGCTCGCCCTGCCACTCTTTGATGATCGTCGTCCAGCAAGGCTTAAGCTCGTCTGGCTGGGACGAGCTACTCGACTGGATGGTCGAGGAGCAAGAAATGGAAGAGATAGAGCCTTCGGACCGCCAAAGGATCGTTAAATATCTAGCTAAGCACTACAACGAGAACCGCCCGAATTTTAAGAAAGACAAGTAGGGGTCGATTCGCTCTGCGCGCAATTTATCTTGCACGATTCATCTTGCACGATTCATCTTGCTCGTAATTTCCTTACGCGATTTTTTGTGCTTTTTTAACGAATTTGATTACTAACTCCACCGAGCGCATTTTTTTTAGCACACTTTATCCTGCGAGCAATTTGTCTTGCGAGCAATTTGTCTTGCGAGCAATTTGTCTTGCGAGCAATTTGTCTTGTGAGCAATTTGTCTTGTGAGAAATTTGTCTTGTGCAATTTATCCTGCGCACACTTTACCCTGCGAGCAATTTACTCTGCGAACAATTTATCTTGCCCGTAGTTTCCTTACGCGACTTTTTTTGCCTTTTTAGCGAATTCGATGACTGGCTCCATCGAGCGCAATTCTTCGAGGCTCAAATGGCACGCGATTTTATGCTGCGCGCTCATTTCTCTAATCGGAGGGACTTCCTGCTCGCATATAGCACCGATTTTACGCTGGCAACGCGTTTGAAAGGGGCAACCTGGCGGCGGCGCGCTCGGCGATGGCAACTCTCCCTTGAGGACTATACGCTTTTTCTTGACGGAAGTGTCGGCAATGGGCACTGCCGATAGCAAGGCTTCGGTGTAAGGATGGTATGGAGGTGAGAATATCTCTTCGGTAGTTCCAGACTCGACTATTTTTCCGAGATACATGACCAAGACTCTGTCAGCGAGGTAGCGCACTAGGGATAGGTCGTGGCTTATGAACAATAGGGTCGTGCGTTTTTTGCGCTGCAATTCGCTCAGCAAGGATGTTACGGAAGCCTGCACCGAAACATCGAGCGCGGAGACGGGTTCGTCTGCGATGATCACGGATGTATTGCCAGCGAAGGCTCTAGCGATTCCAATCCGCTGTTTCTGCCCTCCAGAGAGTTGCCGAGGTTTACGCGAGGTAAAAGCCGTTGGCAGTTTGACCATATCGAGCATTTCTTTAGTTTTGCTTTGTGTTTCTGCGCGTTTTTTTGTAACGCCGAACTTATATAACACGCGCGCGACCTGCGATCCGACGGAGTAGGAAGGATTGAGCGTTTCGAACGGATTTTGGAATACGATCTGCATCATTCCGATCATCTGCGGGTTTCGTTTTTGCACTGGCAACGAGGCGATATCCTTGCCTCTTATTCTGATAGCGCCGGAACTAGCGCATTCCAAGCCCATCAACACTTTAGCGAGCGTTGACTTACCACAGCCGGTTTCTCCTACTATAGCGAGCGTCTCTGCTTCGTGCGCCACGAAGGAAATCCCATCGTTAGCCTTGATACTTTTTGTGCCTCCCCCTCGCAACAATGCGGACAATGAACGATCTTTGACTTCGTAGTATTTTTTCATATCTTCGACTACGAGTATTTCTTCACCTTTTTCGCAAGGTATTTGTTTTATGCCTTCGGGTTTATACTTCTGCCAATCGATCTCCGAGTGTCGAGCGCATCGCACGACATGATCGTCGTGTCCCACCTCTCCGACATTTTCCATAGGCAAGCCTTTTTTGTCGCAGGTTCCTTTTTGGAAGAAATCGCAGCGTGGCGAGAAATAGCATCCCTTCGGTCGCTCTTGTGGCAAGGGCAATTGCCCTCGAATTGGCACCAAAGGATGCTCGTATCGATCAGCGCCTGGTAGGGGAATTGATGCGAAGAGTCCGCGCGTATATGGGTGCCGCATTTGGTCGAAGACTTGCTTGATCGACCCGTGCTCGACAGCCTGCCCTGAGTACATCACGGTTATGCGATTACAGGTCTCTAGGATCAAGCCCAAATTATGCGATATGTAGAGTAGCGAGGTGCCATATTTTTTGGATATTCCGCGTATCAAATCGACTATCCCTGCCTCGACTGTAACGTCGAGTGCTGTAGTCGGCTCGTCGAGCAGTAGCAGCTTCGGTCGAGACAACAGAGCCATGGCAATCAGCACCCTCTGCTGTTGCCCGCCGGAGAGCTGATGGGGGAAACGCGACATCATGCTTTCTGGGTCTGGCAAGTTCACCTCGCTCAATAGGTTAGCCGAGCGCTGGAATGCTTCTTGGTAAGAGATTCCTTCGTGTCGTATTGGCACTTCTACGAGTTGCTTTCCTACTTTCATGGAAGGATTGAGAGAAGCCATGGGTTCTTGGTAGACCATGGCGATATCTTTCCCGCGGATTCTTCTTAGCTCAGCCTCGTTCAAGCCGCAGAGGTTTTGCCCCATAAAGTTAATCTCGCCTGATACGATAGCGCCGTTTCGCCCCATGTACTGCATTATCGCCAAAGCGACTGTCGACTTACCACAACCCGACTCCCCTACGAGCCCTACCGCCTCTCCCGAGAGTACTTTCAGGTTGAAATCGACAACGGCTTCGACCTCGCCTGTACGCGTGTAGTATGAAATGCAGAGGTTTTTGCATTCGAGCACTGGTTGTTGCGAATCTAGCATGCGCCTAGTCTCTAAGAGATACTTCTCGCAACCCGTCGGCGAACAAGTTCAAGCCGAGCACGAGGGTTGATATAGCCAACGCTGGCCACAGCATTGCATTTACGCCCAAATGTCCAAATTGTTGAGCGTCTGCTATCATTGTTCCCCAGTTAGGCGCTGGCGGCGGCAAGCCGATTCCCAAGTATCCTAGTAGAGCGATGGTTATTGTCGTGTATCCCAAACGCAGGCACATATCAACGATGAGTGGTCCTCGCACATTTGGCAACAATTCGACCAGCATTATGCGCAAGGGATGCTCTCCGCGCACCTGGGCTGCGAAGACATAATCTCTGGCGCGAATATCGAGTATTAGCCCGCGCACGATACGGAATATAGCTGGAGCGGTTGCGAAAGTTACGGCGAAGATTACATTAACCCCCGAAGCTCCGCCGAGGTATGTTATGACGAGTAGGTACATCACCATCACTGGGAACGAGAGCAATACATTAGCCAAGAACGACAGACCTACATCCCACCATCCTCTGAGATATCCTGCGACCAAGCCCATAGCGCCTCCGACGACATAGGCTACGAGCATGGATAGGGTTGCCCAAAAGAGCACCAACCTACCACCCCAAACGAGCCTAGCGAGTATATCGCGCCCCCTATCGTCTGTACCGAGGACGAAGAACCCCCCATCTTCGCCGTGGCTAGCGATCGGCAAACTAATGCAGCAAGGGTATTGCTGAAGAGGATCGAACAATGGCAACGCTGGGACTATTACGGATAGGACTAGCCAAAACGCGACCAAAAAAGTTCCGAGCATCCCTACACGCGACTCTCGTATCAGGGCTATCTTACGCCACAAGACGAGCAACCTACTAGCTTGAGGCTCGTTGCTCTGTGCATTTTTTTCTGTTTGTTGATCGCTCATTTTTTTGCTTTATTTTTTGCAGCACTTAGCCGAAGCGAATACGCGGGTTTAACAACGCGTATCCCACGTCGGATACGAATTGAGAGAATACGGCGATAGCCACGGATATCATAGTTGCGGCTTCCAAAATATATAAGTCTCCGAACAGAGCTGCGTCGTACAGCATTTTACCGAATCCTTTATACGCGAAGAAGACCTCGACGACGATGACTCCGGACAGCAAGTAGTTCAGCTGCAAGACCATCACGGTAAAGGGAGCGATGAGGGCATTTCTGAGGGCGTGGTTTAGCACTACCCGACGGAATCGCATTCCTTTCAGTATTGCGGTCCGCACATATTGAGAAGTCATGACCTCTGCCATCGATGCTCTAGTCATGCGAGTATAGTATCCGAAGTTATATATCACGAGCACAGCCACGGGCAAGACGACCTCTTTCCAGCTAAATCCATTCTGGAATGTTGAGGTTCCCGGCAATACTCCGAGCCAGAACACGAAGACGGCGGCGAGCAAGGTTGCGGATGCGAACTCTGGCACCGATGTTGTCAGGACGGCGAAGATTGACACGGAGCGGTCGATGGCTCGCCCTTCGAAGACCCCGGATATTACACCGAGCACCAAGGAGAAGAGCAAGGTCAGGGAGAAGACCAAGCCGCCCAAGATAGCGGTATTTTTAAGTTGAGCTAAAAGATAAGGTCTTACGGGAATATCGTATTGTAGCGATTTTCCCCAATCGCCAACGACGAAGTTCCCCAACCAATCTGCATATCGTAGCAAGAAGGGCTCGTTATAACCGTTTCTTTCGAGCCATATTAGCCTTTGCTCTTGCGTCGAATAAGCCCCGAGCACTTTTCCAGCCACATCGAGCTTATCGCTCTCGAAGATCAAGAACAGCACGAAGGAGATAACGAGTCCTATAAGGACTATCGACAACAACCTTCGAAGAAACAGCTTCAGCATACCTTATTTTTCTTAATTTTTGCGCGGCTCTATTTGCAGGCACGCTACCCCATTCTAGATGCGAGCAAAAGAGAGGGTTGCACTGCTGTTCTACCAGTCAGAGCAACCCCCCTTTTCAACTACTGTCTTTATATGGCCAGTTCGTTTCCGAAAATGTACTGCGTGGGGTGCGGCACGAATCCGACGACTTTTTTGTCGTATGCCATGAAGAGTCCTCTCCATACGGGCTGTATGATCGGTCCATCTTCTTGCATAATCGTTTCGAGTTTACCCAACAGTTTCTTCCTCTTTTTGATACTCGGAGTAGAATCTACTTGATCGAGTATTTTATCAAATTCGGGGTTATTGTAATGGGTTTCATTCCACGGCACCCCTGCGCGATAAGCGAGGTTCAGGAGCATAGAGCCGAGCGGACGGTGCGCCCATTCGGTGAATCCGAACGGCACTTTATCCCAGACGCTCCAGAATTTAGACGAAGGTATCTGGTTTATCTTAACCCTGATACCTGCATCTTTCCATTGGTCTGCGAGTGCCTCGACGGCTCTGATTTCCCAAGACGGGTCTGGCTTTGCGGTAATCTCGATATCTATCCCCTTCGAGTGGCCTGCCTCTGCGAGCAGTTTTTTAGCCTTTTCGACATCGCGTTTAAACGGTTTGAGTTGGAAGTAGTCGGCGAACTCTTGCGAGACATGATGGTGCTCTGCGGCTGTACCGATTGAGTAAGCCACCTTACGAACGGCATCTGCGTCGACTGCTAGGCGCATAGCTTTGCGCACGCGCGGGTCTTTAAACTCTGGTCTATCGACCTGCAATCTAGCGACCCCTGTTGCGCCGGACGCGACACGATATACCTCGACATGCGGCATTTTTCGGTAGAGTTCGTATTGCTCTATCTGCCCGATATATATGCCATTGACCTGTTGAGATTCTAGTGCCCTTGCGACAGCGGTATGATTATCGCCAAAATCGACGAACTCCAGTTTTTTGAGGTAAGGTCCCTCGTCCCAGTATCCGCCTTCGTGTGCTTCGAAGACGGCCTTTCTGTTCAGAGAGAAATCGACGAGCTTAAACGCGCCGGTGCCGTTAGCACCTACTCCGTACTTTCCACCATCTTTCGGGTCTAGGATGCCGAATGGATAGTGGAAGAGGTGTTCTGGGACTGTCAGCTGCGGTAGCTTCAAGTTCAAGCGCACTGTACTATCGTCGACTTTTTCTACGGCATTAGCATCCCATAGTTTTTTCTGTTCGTCGTCGAGCATATACGATCCCATCAATCCGAGCACGGACGAGCCGCTAGCTGGGTCTAGGATACGCTTTATATTCCAGATGACATCGTCGGCGACGAGTTTCCGTCCATCGTGCCACTTGACGTTTCGGATTTTGAAGGTCCAAGTTTTCAAGTCTTTGGAGGGTTTCCAGCTTTTGAACAAGCCCCCTCTAGTTACGTTATCTTGACCGGTTTTTGTCAAGTAGTCTACGCTTTGTCGCATTATCACGGAATCGAAGATCCACGAGTAAGTTGCGGGGTCGGATATTTTCGGACACCGCATTGCGATTTTCAAGGAGCCACCTTTAGGCATTTTTGCGGCTTTTGCTGTGTTAGGCACGAAATTCAAGTTTTCGACCTTTCCGACGAACGCGTATGCGCTAGTTGCGGACATCCCCAACAGGGTTGCGAACCGCAAGAACTCGCGCCTTGAGGCGGTTCCTTCTGCATATTCCTTCTTTATCGAAGCGATATGCTCATTTTCCTTTTCTTCTATCATCAGCCCTCTCCTAAAATAAAATTCAGAGCAAATTATTTACGAGATAAAGTATTATTAACCTATCTTCACTACCTTTTAGACTAGCTTCCGCTCTTTCACAAGCGAAAACTGCCTTTTCGGGCAAAATTCAGTATATTCATCCACTTCTATTACTCACTTGGCGTTATTCATTTGGCGGAATATGTATGGGACGGCTGTAAGCTGCGAGGACGGCTTCCTGCATTGTCTCCGAGATAGTCGGATGAGGAAATATAGTTTTCATCAGCTCTTCTTCTGTTGCCTCCATTTCTAGAGCGATAGCGAAGCCCTGCACCATTTCGGTTACTTCTGCGCCTATGAGCTGTGCGCCGAGGAATCCGCCGCTATTTTTGTCGAAGACGACTTTAGCGATTCCTTCTGTCTGTCCGATAGCGATTGCTTTTCCGTTAGCGATGAGGGGGAATTTTCCGACCTTGACTTGATAGCCTTCGCGCTCTGTTGCGGTTTTTTCGGAGAGCCCGACGGTCGCCACCTGCGGCGAGCTATAGACGCAAGCTGGAATATGGGCTTTGTTTATGGGCTTTGGCATTTTTCGGTGGTTGCCGCCACCGCCGCCGCTATCATCGGATACAATAGCCTCGATGCAGACGACCGCTTCGTGCGAGGCTTTATGTGCGAGCATGGGCGCGCCGGCGACATCGCCAATCGCGTATATTCCTTTTTTGTTGCTACGCCCGTATTCGTCGACTTTGATTACGCCCTTTGCTTTATCGATCTCGACCCCCAACTCTTCGAGCCCCAAGCCCTCGACATTTCCGACGACCCCGATAGCGGAGAGTATTTTCTCCGCCACCAACTTCGAGCCATCTTTGAGGGTTATCTCGCATTGCCCTTTGGCTTTGACTACTTTTTCGATGGACACCCCGAGCTTAAACTTTATGGTCTTTTTAGCGAGCTCGCTCTGCAGCATTTCGGCGATTTCTTGGTCCTCGCTAGGCAGTATGCGCTCCCTACCCTCGATTATGGTCACCTCGACTCCGAAAGCGGCGAAATAGCAAGCGAACTCGATACCGATAGCGCCACCACCCACTACGAGCAAACTTTTAGGAAAACTAGGTACGAGCATCGCCTCCTTGTAGCCCCAGATATTTTCTCCGTCTATTTCCAAACCTTGCGCTTGTCGCGCCCGCGCTCCGCTTGCGATGACGACATGCTTTGCGTTAATTTTCCGCCCTTGAGTCTTTTCTTGAGTCTTCTCTTTATTTTTTTTCGGTGCTGGCTCTTGCGGAGCGACGACAACGGACCCATCGGCGAGTAACCTCGCGCTACCGTAGCAAACCTCGATATTATTTTTTCGCATTAGGGTATCGACCCCGCTGTTGAGTTTTTTGGCGACAGCCCGCGACCTCTCGACGATTTTCGAACTATCGAAGGATAGCCGTTCAGCTTTTATGCCGAATTGCTTTAGCTCTGCCAACCCCCTCCACACCTCAGCGCTACGCAATAGAGCCTTTGTAGGGATGCAACCCCAGTTCAAGCATATTCCCCCGAGTGCTTCTTTTTCGACCAGCACGACTTGCCTTTTGCATTGCGCAGCCCTTATGGCAGCGACATAGCCGCCAGGACCGCCGCCGATAACAACTATATCGCAAGATACTTGATTAGAAAGTTGAGCCATTACAACCGCCCCAAAATTACTGCTAACGAGACTAGGTTATAAGGCTGTTAGAGTAAGAGCAAGGGCAAAAACAGCAGTTGCGAGAGGTTGCGTGCCTGCTTGTATTCTTGTTATTTTCTTGCAAAATTTGCGAGAATTTTCTATAGGTTACTAGACATTGTTTTGATTTTTTTATCCCTAACATTGAGATTTAGCCGAGATTTATTCTATGAGCGAAGTGACAGCGGAGACGACCGCGCAGGTAGAAGCGCTAGCGAGCGAGCGTTACAAGTACGGATTTGAGACGGATATAGAAACGGAGTACTCGCCGCTTGGGCTAGACGAGAGCACGATCGATTTTATTTCAGCTAAGAAGGAAGAGCCGTCGTGGATGCTAGATTTCCGCTTGCGAGCCTATCGGCGCTGGCGGACGATGGCGGAGCCTCGATGGGCGAAACTCAGCATAGCTCCGATAGACTTTGAGGCGATACACTACTACGCTGCGCCGAAGAACGCGGAACGCCCGAAGTCGCTAGACGAGGTCGACCCGGCGCTACTTGCGACGTACGAGAAACTTGGTATACCGCTGAGCGAGCAAAAATGGCTTGCGGGAGTAGCGGTCGATGCGATTTTCGATTCGGTTTCGGTTGCAACCACCTACCGCGAGACGCTTGCGAAGGACGGAATAATTTTCTGCTCGATATCGGAGGCGGTGCGCGAGCATCCCGCTCTGGTGCGCCGTTATCTTGGTAGCGTTGTACCGTACAACGACAATTTTTTTGCCTGCCTTAATAGCGCGGTATTCACGGACGGCTCTTTTGTCTACATCCCACGCGGCGTGCGTTGTCCTATGGAGCTATCGACTTACTTTCGCATTAACGCAAAATTATCTGGTCAGTTTGAACGAACGCTTATAGTAGCGGAGGATAACTCGTATGTTAGCTACCTAGAGGGCTGCACGGCACCGCAACGCGATGAGAACCAACTTCACGCTGCTGTAGTCGAGCTAATCGCGTTGGATAATGCGGAGATAAAGTATTCGACGGTACAGAATTGGTATCCTGGCGATGAGCAAGGCAAGGGTGGCGTCTATAACTTTGTCACGAAACGCGGAGCCTGCCGCGGCAAGTTTTCGCGCATCACTTGGACGCAGGTAGAGACTGGCTCGGCGATCACTTGGAAGTATCCGAGCTGCATTCTGCAAGGCGAGGGTTCTAGCGGCGAGTTTTACTCTGTGGCGATAACGAACAACCATCAGCAAGCGGATACTGGCACGAAGATGATACATTTAGGCAGCAACACGCGCTCGCGGATTATTGCGAAGGGCATCTCTGCGGGACAAGCTGATCAGACTTACCGAGGTTTAGTGCGTATATCGAATAGGGCTAGTGGGGCTAGGAATTTCACGCAATGCGATTCCCTTTTGATAGGCGATCGTTGCGGAGCGCACACGATACCCTACATCGAGAGCGGCAACCCGCGAGCGCAGGTAGAACACGAGGCTTCGACCAGCCGCATAGGCGAGGATCAACTATTTTACTGCCGCCAACGTGGTTTGGACGCGGAGAGTGCCACCTCGATGATAGTAAACGGCTTCTGCAAGGAGGTTTTGCAGACTCTACCGATGGAGTTTGCGGTCGAGGCGCAGAAGCTAGTCGGCATTTCGCTTGAGGGCAGCGTTGGCTGAGCCGTTGGCTGAATCGTTTGCTAGAGCCACTTATGGTGGTGATAACTTAGGACGACTACTTTCAGCGACGATGGTTGTAGCGAGCCGAGCTAACGGGTAGATTTATTGAGCAAAAGACCCAAAACGAGCTGACCCAAGCAAGAGACCCAAGCAAAAGACCCAAACGAGATACCAAAGCAAGAGAGAGAGTTTTTTTGCGGCAGATTACAGCCCTCCCCCGCACATTGAGCCCCTACCTTGCGACCTGCTTGGGCGTGGGTCTCCTACGTCCTGCCTCTGGCACTTGGGGCTCTGCTGCTGCGTTTTTCTGTTGCGCACTACTAGAGTTTTTCGGTGCTGGTAAAATCTCGATTGCGTTTTTGGCACTCACCAGCTTTGCCCTAGGAGTTCCAGCCGCGCAAGCCTACGGGATTATGAAGCGGCGAGCCGACCACTCTGACATCGTCATAGACGAGTTTTCAGCGCAAGCTGGAGTTTTATTTTTCGTCCCTTTTTCTTTTAGTAGTTGGGGAGGTTTTTTAGGCTATGCGACGGCGTTTTTTCTGTTCCGCTTATTTGACATTTGGAAGCCTTTCCCGGCGGGATTGATCGACCGCAAGTTTAAAAATGGATTAGGAGTTATGCTTGACGATTCTTTCGCGGGTCTATGGACATTGCTTATTTTGTATCTTTTGGAGCTATCACTAGGCACTTTTCTTCCCGCCCACGATCCGATTTGGGGTTCAGCCTGGCATTTTTTCGTTGTCTGACGCTGATCTATCGTTGCTCTCTAGGCGAGTATTGTCGCTTGCGCGCTCTTGCGGTGTCAAGCTAGTAGTCTGCGAATCTATGACTGGCGGCTTATTGAGCTCGTCATTGACGGAGCCGAGCGGTGCTTCGGAAGTTTTCAGCTTTGGGCTTGTTGTCTACAGCGGACTATCGAAGAGCTCTTTTCTAGGAGTACCGCAGTCCCTCCTTTCGTCGAAGGGCGAGGTTAGCGCGGAGGTTGCGAGTTCGATGTTGAGCGGTCTTTTATCGCGGGCGAGCGCGCTAGGCTTATCTTCGGACGGCTCTCGCGTCTTGGGTTTAGCGCTTACGGGCAACGCTGGTCGCGATGATTTTTTTAACGCTGGTCCTCCAACCTCTCCAACCCCTCCAGCCCCTCCCACCTCTTCTGTATCTTCTTCCGCTGGAGTTTCTGATAAGGTTTCGCGTAGGGATAGAGATGAGGTCGGACTTCTATACTTGGCGGCGGGTTTTTCTAGCTGTTCTAAGGCGAGTTTTTCTGCGGGTTTTTCTGCGGGTTTTTCTGCGGGTTTTTCTGATGGTGCGGAACATCAGGAACACCACCTAAGTTTGCAAACTCGCAACGCCCTACGACAGGTTGCGGCGCACACGAGCCTGCAACTTCTTTTTCGCCTACTAGAGACTATCAAAGACTAGCATTTATCGAAACCGACACAGCTCTACCACCAGCCTACCAGCCTACCAGCCCCACCACCCTCTACAGCGAGTAGTTCACTAAGCTGGAGGGGTTAATTCTATATTCGTGAACCCATCTGTGTTGTAGACTATAGTGTAGTCAGCGGGACGAGAATAGTAATCCGTGACCGTTACTTCTTGCGTATCGTAGCTTATCTTCAAGTCTGTTCCATCTCTTTCAAGGATGAAATTGTTTCCATCGAATACATCCATGCCCTGTGATACAAATTGTATATCTTCCGTCCCGCTGGTATCGGTAATAGTGTCCGTCCCCCCACCAATATAGAAGTAATAGTCATCATCCCCGGCACCGCCATTGAAATGATCATCACCGGTCCCACTATATATCGAGTCGTTGCCCCTCCCCGCAAATACCGTACTATCGCCAGACCCAGCAAAGATAAAGTCTTGATTATCTTGGCCAAATATAAAATTATCTTCTGTTGCCCCGGTAAAGAAGCCTCCGCCCGCATTGGTCCTTTCTACGACTGCCAACTTATTGCCATCGGCATCTTCTATGTCGAAGCTGAAAGCAGCACCATCGCTAACCCCTTGTAGCGTCACTTTATCATCCGTGTTAGTGGTGAAAGAAATTTCTACATTATTATTGGTACCTACCGCGAATTCCAACTGGGCGAGACTAGTAATAGCTTCGAACTGCAGTACATTCCTGGCAAGCATACTACCAATATCGTCGATAACTGTATCTTCTCCATCGCCATTGTTAAAGACATAAGTATCGCCGCCCGCCCCGCCTGTAAGTGTATCATCGCCCTTTTCACCTGTTAGAGTATCATCTCCTCCGAGTCCTGTTAGCTGGTCGCCTACGGCCCCCCCATTAAGCTCTGTGTTATCGTCCGACGGTGCTATGCTAGTTATAGGAAGGGAGGAAGGCAACTCGGCTTCTATCGCTTGAGCTAGGTTTAGCTTTCCGATATCCAGGAAATTTCCAACACTATCTTCGATGCGCAACTGTATTTTACTAATGGCTGCATCAACTACATCGGTTTTGAGTAAGCTGATATAGTTCTGGTCGTCGAACTGTATGAGTATTCTATCGTTGTCGTTCGGGTCGACTATTATATCGGCTATTGCTCCGCTTCCACTTTCTTCCTTAAGGTACCAAGTATTGGTATTGGTTTCTATTGATAATGAACTTATGACGATGAGTATAGTGTTGTCATCGCTGTTGCTATCTTCGTTTATCGTATCCTGCCCATGTTTTATTGTGTCTGTGTAGTAATAGACGTATGTATCGTCCCCTGCCCCGCCCTCTAGTATATCTGCGCCTCCTAGTCCGAATAGGAAATCATCTCCAGCCAAGCCTTGTAGTGTATTTACGACCTCTCCCTTGCTTCCGACCAAGACATTGACTACATCACTTCCTTGTAGTGTCCCGCTCGCGCTTGCGACTTTTACTATTGCCCAATCTTGAAGTGGTGAGTTATATCGTATTCGCATATTGCTACTGCCATCTTTGAGAGTAACGCTATCGGCGGCTACATTTATTACTAAATCTTCGTCGCTATTTATATCGACGCTTATATCGCTTGCTTGTGTGATATCTCTAAACTGCAAGATTCCGCTAATACTTCCTTGATCGATGTCACCTTCGATAACGTCATGCCCGTCTCCGCTGCTGAAGACATAAATATCTGTTCCTCCATCCCCTCTGAGTATATCGTTCTCTGATCCCCCGGTTATGGTATCCCCGCCTACTGCTCCGACGATAGTATCTATACCTGCACCGCCAGAGAGTAGCCCACCTCCCTCTCCTGCCAAGATTATATCGTCTCCAGCTCCGCCATTTAGAACATCACTTCCTTTTCCGCCGTATATTACATCGTCTCCCACGCCTCCATTGAGGACATACGAGGCAGTATCGGTGCCTTGATGCGCGACTGCCAGAACATTCGCGTTTGCATCTCCGACAAGATTAGGACCTGAGTTTATCAGGTATAATGTTCCCAGAGTTGCTGGAGTTCCAGTACCGTATTTTATAGTGAATATATTGTTATCGTAATTGTTAATAGTAACGCTATCGGTATAGTCGACACCGAGCACATTAGTTGTGATGGTGATTTTAATATCCTTTACGCCGGCTACATCTCTCAGAGTTTCGAATGAGAATGCACTAGGATCGACTACATCATTAAATTGCAAAATACCTCCACCATCGTCGGTGATTGTATCCATCCCGCTCCCTGCGCTAAAGACATAGGTATCGTCGCCTTCGCCGCCATTTAGAGTATCATCTCCTCCTCCCCCGGTAATTTTATCATTGCCTGCGCCGCCATTTATGTTGTCGATACCGCTACCGCCATTTATAGTATCGATTCCGCCGCCGCCAAAGATTCTATCGTTGCCATCCAAGCCATTTATCGTATCTTCGACATCTCCTCTAGCGCCAAATAATATATTATCCTTCGCATCTGTGGTTGGAGAGACCGTCCCGCCGAACCTTGAGATAGTAGCTAGAACTACATTATTCGTGCTATCTCTTATCTCAAAGTCGAAACTACCGTCTGGTTGGCTACTCTGGATTACTTCTTTATCAGTATTGAGTGTATTAGTTATTTCTACAAGGTCGGGGTCAGTCGCGGATAGTGCGAAGTTGAGCTCGCTTATGGAGTTAATATAATCGAAGTCCAAGTTTCCGCCATCGTCGATAATTGTATCTTCTCCATCGCCACTCCTAAAGACATAAGTATCGAATCCTTCTAGCCCTTCTAGTATATCAACGCCTCTCCCGCCGATAAAGGTATCGTCGCCCGAGGCACCGGTTAGCGTTTCGCTCCCCACATCATCTATGCCGATCCGTGTTATGCCGCCCAATGCTGTTGCTCTGTTACTAAGGGTTGCAGCGTCTATTTCCTCGCCTATTTCCGTCAAATGATCATCGTCGAGGAAAGTTAGCTTGAAGACTCCGGCTATAATATCAGCCCTTAGCAGGCTTATATGGTTAGCATCGTCTGAGCCAAACTTTAGCAAAATTCTATCTACGTCGTTAGGGTCTTGTTGCAGAGATGTTACTATGTTAGTCCAATCGAAATTTAGAATATCATCTACGATAATTTTTATATTATTGATCTTACCGGCGGCTACCTCGTCCACTTCGTTGATGACATCGATTCCGTGCTTTATGGCAGTTGTATAGTAATAGCTGTATGTATCCTCGCCGATGCCACCTTCGAGAGTATCTGTGCTTGCTATAGCGGCGTTAGTATTTAGGTTTTCGCCGGCTATGGTATCGTCTCCGTCTCCGGCTTGTATTAGGTTTGCGAGACTGTTTCCAACTAGCGTATCTCCTTCTACCGAGCCGATAATATTTTCAAAGTTTATCAGTTCATCGTTTTCTGCATCCCCCGCTGAGACTGTCGCCACTTGATCTACTTCAGCCAAGGCTATGGTAACGCCAGCGCCCTGTGATTTTTCGTAGCTTATGGTATCGATCCCTACTCCAGCGTCGAGTATATTTTTATCAGCATTAGCGATTATTATATCGTCGTTTGCGGTTGCGGTAATCCCTTCGATGCTTTGTATATTTATCTTGT
>JABABG010000106.1 GCA_014238315.1 Alphaproteobacteria bacterium | reverse complement strand
GTATGTAGTCGCATCATCGCATAGCGTCTCTGCCAATCGATACGCGCCTCTACTACATCGCCTACCGAGAGTTTACCTTCTTGCTGGTCGTTCTCGTCTATCAGGTGGACGATAACCTTTTTGTCCTCGCCATCTTCAGTCTGATAGATACAATCTTGCACGCGCAGTTGTTTGCTCGCCGAGGCTTTTTTCAATACTCCTTGCTCCAGCACTCCTTGCTCCAACACCCCTTGGTCTCCCTGTTGCCCGCCCGCCCGCGCAAAAAACACGCTCTGGCGAAGCACAACACCGCCCGCTAGAACGCTGACCACATCGCTGTTACAGCTCCTAGCATACTGGTCTTTTTGGAATAGTAGCTCGTCCATAGTACTGCCAGCTATAGCACGCTCGCGCGCAATAGGTCAATCGCCGCTTAGCATGCGCTGTAGCTCTTGCTTATAAGGTAGGCATTCTTCTGGCAGGCTGGTGCGGAGCATGCCAGTTTCGTTCGCAGCTAGGCGGAAAGGCTCTACATATTTTGCATAGCCAGTCGTTGCCTCTATTTCTATGAATATGCCAGAGAGGCTAGCCACCCCGCGCGCTGGCTCTAGCCTTGCTCGCGGAATGTGCTTCAGGTATCTCTCTACGACCTTCTCGCTATCCATGCCGATGATCGAGTCGTAGCATCCGCACATGCCGATGTCGCTTTGGTAGGCTAGACCTTTAGGCAAGATGCAAGTATCGGCACTAGGAATATGCGTATGCGTGCCTAGTAGGGCAGAGGCTCGACCATCGCATAGTCTGGCGAGCGATAGTTTCTCACCAGTCGCCTCGGCGTGAAAGTCGATTAGCAATGCGTCTAGTCCATCTTCCATCGGTGCGCTCGCGCTGATCAGCTCCTCAAGCGCAAAGAACGGATGCTCGCAAGCCTCTAAAAAGACGCGACCGATAACGTTTATCACGCGCACGCGCTTGCCGGCTGCTATCTCTAGGTCGGCGTAGCCGCGACCTGGTAGCGGGTTTCGCGGGGCTGAGTCCATATTGAGAGGACGCAATATCGGAGCGGTCGGGTTCTCGCGAAGGTAGTCGATAATCTGCGGTTGGTCCCATATATGGTTGCCGCTAGTTAGAAGGTCTAGTCCAGATTCTAGAAGACCCTCTGCAATCTTGGGCGTCAGTCCAAAGCCGTGCGCAGCGTTTTCCGCGTTCGCACACAGAAGGTCGAGCGCGAGCACCTCGCGCAAGAGCGGTGCACAACGCATCACAGCCCCTCGACCGTTGGCAGCAACGATGTCGCCTAAAAACAAGACGCGTAGATTTTTCCGCATGGGCTTAATACTGTTTTACGAGGCGAGAGGTTGCTAGACGCTAGAGACTCTAATAGGCAAAGATATACGCACCATCGTATATCCTCTATAAATTCTCTGCATATACTCTCTGCTCGGTCAAAACGGCATCGAGCGCTAGGTCGTGTTGCTCGCTTGGTATGCTTGCTACTAGTTGCGCCTCGTAGGCTATTCCCAAAGCAAATACTTGTGATTTCTCGCGCAACGCCGCCAAGCTGCGGTCGTAAAAGCCGCCGCCGTAGCCCAAGCGTTTGCAGTTTCTATCGAAAGCCAATAGAGGCACTAGTAGCAGAGTTGGCTCGCCTACGCCAGCTGTTGCGGCTGGGTGCTTTGTCGAGAAAGCTCCATCTTCGAGCCGAGTATCGTCGCCATCGTAGAGGCGGAACTGTAACGGCTCTTGCTTGCCTACCACCAGCGGCAAGAGGCAAGAAGCGCATTTGGGGTTAGCGTATTTCTGCGCGTATATGCGCATCAGAGGACGAGGGTCGATTTCGCTATGCATGGGAAAATAGCCCGCGCATAGAGGCTGGCTATCGTTCACCAAAGGTTTCACCAGAGGTTCCGCCAAAGGTTTCGCCAGGGATTTTGATAGGGGTCTCGATAGGCATTTCGATAGGTTGCCTGCCGAATTTCCCAGTAGCGCAGTGAAGCTATCGCATAAGGCTCTCTGGGCACTACCGTTTTGCAGATAGTCGCTCTGCGCTTGCTTGCGCTTGCGTTGCATTTCTTCGCGTAGCGTTGCTTTTAGAGATTTTGCTGTGGGCGAGATTGCGCTATCCATCTTTTTGCTTCCTCGGAGGTAGCCCCCTCCTCGGAGGTAGCCCCTCCTCGGTGGGTTTGTACAGGTTTGCGCGGAGAAAAAATCACGGCCGCTGTAGGCGTCGCGTCATTGCTGCCCGATGGCCAAATGCCAAAGGGGGAGCCCACGATACCGAAGCACTATAGGCAAGCCGACAGAGGCAGGCTCCAATATATTAATATAGCCCTCGAGCCTGATTCCGCGTTCGCGCTCAGCCGCCGTGACGAGGCTATTCTAACGCTCTGCGAAAATTTTTGCAAGGTGTTCTATACGCATTGCCATGCGCTCAAGGCGCGGCTCTTCGAGCGGTATTTCCAGGCTTGCAGCAGAGCTACGCGTCTTGTCTATTCCCGTATCCTTTTGCTCCTGTACTAGCCTTTCTAGCTCCTTTATCTTACCCTGCTTATCCGATAGATCGTCTACTAGCATCAATGCCGTTAGCACCAGTAGCTCTGAATCGGCGATGGCACCGACGTTTCCCTTCATCTCGCGTACGCGGCGGTCGAGGTAGCGACCCGCGTGTTGCAGGTGTTCCTCCTGTCCTTGCTCGCAGACTATACGCCGCTTGCTTCCGTTTACAACTATGGTGATGGTCGAGCGCACGCTTGTGGGGATGCTTATTTTCTTTAGAGTTTTATTTCAGCAACGAGCGAATATCGTCTAGCGTCGCCTCGACTACTTTTTTCAGACTGTCGCGCTCGCGCCGAGCTTCCAGCGTCTCTTGTCGAGATTGTTCCAGCCTCGCATCGCGCTCCTCGTTCGTCATAGAAGGATCAGCGTTTAGTTTGGTGCTATTGTTTTGTTTGGCGAGTATCGCGCTTTCAAGGCGGTTCAACGCCAAGCTTAAGCGATCCCAAGAAGATTCCGAAGAAAATTCTGAATAGGGGTTGTCGGAAGGCGGCGTCGGCTTGCCATCTGTAGAAGACAGCCCATCGTTAGCCGCCACACTGGGGGCGAGGTTTGGCTCATTGCTACTAGTGCTACTCTCGTCCATTTTGTCCCTATTTGTCGCCGATACTTCTACGCTACTTCTCTTGCCTATCCTTGTAAGCTAAAAGCGGTCATGCAACGCCTCTGCGCGCTATGTTTTGCGCGCTATGTTTTGCGCGTTATGTTTTGCGCACTATGTTTTGCGCACTATGTTTTGCATACCATGTTTTGCGCAATATGTTGGCACTACATAATAGCCATAATAATAGCCATACTTAGCCTTGCCGATGTAGCCTTCTCGGTGAAAGTATTAGCTTCATTATTTATAGCAACTACTAGAAAAGCAAGAGTTTTATAAGCTCGTTCCAATTCTTCACTGCACCAACCGCGCCGATTCGTCTTCTATCGGGCGGTCGTAGCAAGAGACATCCCCTAACGAGCGATAGCACCATATTGGCGGTTGCGAAGGACCTTGTGCCTTCTCTGCATTGCGGTCTCTGCACCAAGCTCCGCCTTCCTCCTGCTGTCGCAACGAGTTGCAATCCTTGTTTAGTATCGCGCTCGCTAGGTCATCGCTCGGCAGGCGGTGCGTCTGCACAGTGTAGGCAATACCCAGAGCCGCAACCCCCGTCGCGCAAGAGCATAAAAAAAGCAAGGCTAACGGGGCTACGAGGCCGCGGAGGCGGAATATGCTTAACAACAAAATTGAGGATAGACTCGACATAAAGATTGCTCGACACAAACGAGATTGGCGAAACTATACTCAATTTTGCAAACAAGAGCAAGAAACGGGTTGTCTCGGTGCTCGCTAGATAGCAGTCTATGAGATAACAGTCTATAAAAATGGCTACGAGAAGTAGCCAAAAAACAGAGCGGTCGAAGCTATAGGGGTGAGTGCAATGGCGATAGAAAATAACAAGACTTCCAATGGGTGTATTAGCGGTTATGCTAGCGACGCTATTAGCGTCCGTCTCGCCCTGCCGCGAGCAACGCAAGAGGATGCTATGGTCGCGCGCGCGCTACGCTGGCTCGTTAAGCACCAAGAAGAGCAGCCCTCGTTAGAGGAGCTCGCGCTTGGGTTGGGCGAGAATCCTTTCTCGTTGCAAAAGCGTTTTTCGCGCTGGGCTGGTATTAGCCCTAAGGTTTTCTTGTCGCTACTCAACGGTAGCTCGGCGCGCTCTTTGTTGCAGCGCGGTACGAGCATTCTCGATACGAGCTATAGCGTTGGCTTGTCTGCGCCCTCGCGCTTGCACGACCTATTCTTGCGCATCGAGGCGATGACGCCAGGCGAGTATAAGCGCGCCGGCGAGGGCTTGGAGATTTGCTATGCCTGCCAGCAAACTCCTTTTGGTATGGGCTATTTTGCCGCAACTAAACGCGGTTTGTGCGCGCTAGGGTTTCAGGGCGTGCGCTTCTCAGATATGAGTTCTGCCAAGCAGAATTTTCAAGCGCGTTGGCCTCGCGCAAAGTTCCGCGAGGACGCGAGCACTTTAGCTCCTTACGCCAGAGCTATCTTTCCACCATCGCCCGCCTCTTCGTCCGTGCCTTCGCAGTTGCCGCTACACCTTATAGCTACTCCCTTTCGCTTGCACGTTTGGCAGGCTTTGCTACGAACACCGCCAGGCACCATGATTAGCTATGCGAGTTTGACCGACGATCCTCGAAAGGCACGCGCGGTCGGGCAGGCTGTAGCCCATAACCCGATCTCTTTCCTAATTCCTTGCCACCGCGTAATACGGCAGAGCGGGGCGTTGGGAAACTACTATTGGGGGGTCGATAAAAAACTCGCCATGCTCGGATGCGAGGTAGGTGAGGTTGCCTAGTTCTAAAGATACCTAAGTACCGCAGTCGCCTAGTCAGAAGTTACCTAGTAGCCTTGTCTCCCCGCCTCTACCAGACTACATTGACACCAAGGCTGGCGGAGATGTTTTCGCTCGTAAAGCGCGTCAAGGGGTACGCTGAGGATGGAACTTCATCTCTACCAAAGAAAACAATGTTGCCTTTTTTCAAGAATAGTTTTTGCCATTCGAGTGCCAAGACTAACTCTGGGTAAGGTGCCTTACGCCTTCCGATGCGGATGGGTAGCGAGAAGCTACCCTGCAGTTGAAAGCCCTCGCCCTCGCCTTTTGAAATTATATTGGGCGCAGCTCCGAGGTCTCCATCGGGATTGTCGTCTGGGTGATAGACGCGCAGAAAGTGCGAGTCTTCCTCGCGGAAGATCGCATGCGGAATGTAGTTCGCAACGATTTTCATCGTGATCGGATGCTGCCATCTCAACGGCACTTGTTCGCTCCATATCTCTATCCCTACGAGTGGGTATCGCCAAAAAACTCTGTTGCCGATAACCTGCATCTTCTGGTCTCTATACCTATACCTAACGTTGTCTTCGCCCGTGATACCCAATGGGAGATAGGTGTTAAATTCTCCGCCTCTCGCGAGGTCGTTTTCGTTATGGTACGCGTAGCCGAAGGTTAGTCCTAGCCCAAAGTCGCGTCCGCGGCTCTTGGGGCGCGATAGGAAAAAACCCATAGCACCGAGAGCATCAGCACGCAAAAACCAATTGTCTGTAGCGTGCCGTGATTCGCTCCATAGAGTAGTAGCTTGCGGGCAGGTCCAAATGTCGTCAGTTGCAAAGTCAATCGTTATTCCTTCGGCGCATAAATCTTGATCGACAAGATTACCCGTCCCGCCGCCGCCTATCAGGTTAGAAGCAGTACTCAAGTATAGTCCGTTGTTGTTCCGTATTTTCCAAAAGCCGTCCCAGCTTGCGCGTAGTTGCCCCAAGCCGCGCTGGCTCGTGTAGAACAGCCTTGAGGTATCGTCAGCGCGGTAGCTCGGATTGTAAAACGCGCTACTCAGTTTAGCGAAGCTATAGCCACTACCAAAATATAGACGAGTGTGGTGCGAGAAGTCGGCTGCATTACTCGCGGAGGCAAGCAGACCCATCGCTAATAGCCATATCGAGAGGGCAAGAAGGCAGGGTAGAAACGCGGTGCGAAGAAAAGCTCGCGCGCTCATTCGCAACAAGCTATCTCGTAGCAACCTATCCCGTAACAAACTATCCCGTAGCAACCTATCTTGGCACAACAGACTATTCGGATCAGGGAGTGAGGAGCAGGTATTTAGCATACGGCAGTTCGCGCCATCCATCTTGGCGTTCCTTCAAAAAATTCTTCCCCTCCTTCCAACTTCCAACTTCCAAATAAGTTGTACGCGGCCAGAGGCTTGCGCGCCTTTTCTACTTAGCTCTAACGGCTATAGTATTCGATGACTAGGTTCGGCTCCATTTTCACGGGGTAGGGTACCTCTTCAAGCGTCGGTATGCGCGAGATTTGCGTTGTCATCTTCTTATGATCGACGACAAGATAGTCTGGTACTTCTCGTTCTCCAAGTGCTACCGCCTCCAAAACGAACGCTAGCTCGGTGCTCTTGGATTTGACCTTCACGACATCGTCTAGCGATAGAACGTAGGAGGGGATCGTAACGCGCTTGTCGTTGACCAACACATGCCCGTGGTTTACAAACTGCCGTGCCGAGAATACGGTGGATACGAACTTCGAGCGATATACCACGATGTCTAGCCGTTGTTCGAGCAAGCCTATTAGGTTCTCGCTGGTGTCTCCCCTGCGGCGAGCCGCCTCGTGATAGTAGCGTCTGAACCTGCCCTCTGAAATGTTGCCATAATAGAAGCGTAGTTTCTGCTTTGCGTTGAGCTGAATGCCATAGTCGCTGACCTTGCGCCGCCTCTGCCCATGCTCGCCGGGCGCGTAGTTGCGCCTGTTCGCGGGAGACTTGGGTCTACCCCATAGGTTTAATCCTAGGCGGCGGTTAGACTTGTATTTCGAGCGCAGGCGCTTCGTCATCGGATATTCCTCTATCGATATTCTTCTATTGCGATGCTTTTTTCTCGAATCTCATCGCACGAGCGTCCTAGCCTAGTGCTTGCGCGAGGGATTGTCAATACTCTACGCGAGGGCTGGTCAACACTCTACGCGAGGGCT
>JABABG010000130.1 GCA_014238315.1 Alphaproteobacteria bacterium | reverse complement strand
ACAAACACAACGAATACACTTCCGTCTTGTATAAATCCTTGATTGGGGCGAAACCTCCGCACATGTCTCCGTACAGGGTCGTGTAACTCGTTGCGTACTCGGATCTATTTCCAGTCGAGAGTAATAGGCAAGAGCCCTCCGCGCTCGAGCGGTGGTTCGCAAACGCCATCAGTAAAACAGCTCGCAGACGAGCCTGCACATTCTCCGCCGCAACTCCGCTGTAATCCTCGCCAACCCCACGCGAAAAAATACTCGAGACGCTAGACATCGCATCGGTTATCGCTAGCTCTCGTAGACGAAAGCCTAGTCCGTCAGCTAAAACGCGCGCGTCCTCCTCGCTCTCAACGCTCGTATAGGGCGACGGCATGAATAATCCCTCAACCCGCGACGAGCCCAACGCATCGCAAGCAAGGGTAGCGCATAGCGCCGAATCTACGCCGCCAGAAATGCCTAAGACAACCATACTAATCCCATTCTTTCTAACATAATCCCTGATCGCAAGCTCGATCGCGCGGTAAGTAAGCCGTAAAGAATCCGCTCGCTCATCGTCTTGCTCATCGTCTTGCCCATCAGCTTGCTTAGTATCTTGCTCGCTAGCCTCGACAACAACATTAGGTACCAACTTAGACGCCTCTCCTTTTAATACTCCTTTTCTAGATTTGTCCGCAAGGCTGAGTTGCCTATCTCGGTAGAGAAAGCTGAGCGTCTGTTCTTCAAAAAATGGCATCTCTAATGGCATCTCTAGTGGCGTCTCTAGTGGCATTTCTAATGGCATTTTTTGGGGAGATGTAATAGCTAAATCTTCCGTGCTCAAACCTTGCGCATACACGGATTGGCTGAGCCCGAAAGAGCCTCCGTCAAAGACTAGCTCGTCCTGACCGCCTATATGATTGACATAAAGGAGTGGAAGAGCCGTCTTCGCGACTAGCGTTCGCGCCCTCGATAGACGATACGCATGCTTGCCTCGCTCGAAAGGCGAGGCGTTAAGCACGACTAGCAAGTCGGCGGCACTCGCCGCAAGGCTTGTCGCTACATCATCGTACCAAAAGTCTTCGCAAAGCATTACTCCAAGCCTAAAGCCTTGAAAGGCGAGCGGGGCTATGGTCTCGGCAGGCTCGAAGTAGCGTTTCTCGTCAAAGACGCCGTAGTTCGGTAAGTGGCGTTTGTCGCAATAGGAAAGCCGATTATCATTGCTACTATCGATTAAAAAGGCACTATTATAAAGTTTGCGCCGATAAGCTAGCTTTTCGAACCTTCGCGCTAAGTTCTCTGGCAACGCATCGCCTTGGCGCGGAGCACCGAATAGGATGCTCGCCCCTTTATCCTCACTAAGTGCATCTCGCAAGCGTTCGATGCCATCCCTGCAGGCTCGTAGAAACTCTTGCCTATAGAGCAAATCCTCAGGTATGTAGCCACATAGGGCAAGTTCTGAAAATACTACTAGTTCCGTCTCTCGCGCATCCCTACGTGCTTGCAGGATGCGAGCTATATTCCCGTCTATGTCGCCTACGCTCGGGTTTATCTGGGCTGCCGCTATCTTCAGTTGTTTGGTGGAGATACTCGTCAAGTTTTCAAGCTATATGTTGGACCGCAAGTGCTTTCTGTGGGTGCTCGCTATAGGCTTTAGCGATAGCTACGCGACTAGCTATCCGTGTAAGCCAATCTCTGAGGTTTGGAAACTTTTGCAAGTCGATGCCTTGCGCCGCGTGGCGCATTTCATTGACCCAAGGGTAGGCGGCAAAGTCCGCTATCGAAACCTCATCGCAGCCTAAATAGCTACTCTCGCCCAAGCGACGCTCTAACACTCGATAGAGACGTTGCGCCTCGTCAAAGTAGCGTCTAAGCGCGTAGGCTACCCGTTCCGGGGCAAAGGTCGAAAAGTGGTGCGCTTGACCTAGCATAGGGCCTAGGCTCGCGTTCTGCCAGAAAAGCCAAACTATAGTTTCCGCGCGCATACGCGGCTCGCGGCTGATAAAGCGACCGCTCTTGTCCGCTAGGTATAGCATTATCGCGCCAGATTCGAACAAGCTTAGCTCTCCCCCATCGCTACTATCGACCAGCGCCGGTATCTTATTGTTAGGACTTATCTGCAAATAAGACGGGCTGAACTGCTCGTCTTTCGAGAAGTCAACCTCTACTGGTTTGTAGTCTAATCCTAGCTCCGCTAGAAGAAGCACTACTTTCATGCCGTTCGGGGTCGCGTAGTTCGTATAGAGGGTGAGCATCGTATTCTATCGCATTCTATTCGTATTCTATCATATTCTAGGGTTGCTATACCTTATGGGACTCTATTTTAGGGCTACTTTAGCTATTTTAGGGCTACTTTAGTAGGGCTACGAAAGGTGTTGCAATTACAAACAACAATAGTAAAATACAACTTGCTTGGGAGGAAGGCTAAACTCTGTAAAAGGCTTATGGGTGCATTGCTATGCACTCTAGTCGCTGAATCTTTTCTCGTCAACAAGCCTTTTCGAGAATAGTTTATCTCCGAGCAATATGTCTAGAATGGGCATTCGATAAAAGGAGGAAAACTTATGACGACCTCTAGCGAAAAAATAGAGAATGCGCAACAAATAGTACAGCAGGGCTTCTTGAATAAAGTTGCCGATGCTAGTGCTAGCGTTACCGTATATCTGACGAATGGGGTTAAGCTGCAGGGAAACCTAACTAAGCACGACGATTTGTGTATCCTATTGGACCGAAGAAACCAATCACAGCTCGTCTATAAGCATGCGATATCTACTATATTACCAGACGAGGCGCTAGCTTCGGGTAGCGGTAGTTCTTCTGAATAGCCTTAGGCGTGGCTGGATATAGTTCTGCCAAAGTGGGTGCTGCTAGAGTGGGTTCTGCAATGCAGCCTGCTTGCGTGCTACATGTGGTCTTACCGCGCGCATCGCAGCAGGCGCAGGCTGAGGAGCGCGAGCCACTCGATTGCATAGACGAGATGACGCATCTCGTGCAGTCGTCCGATGCGCGTCTGAGGGTGGTAGAGAAAAAAACTATACATTTGCGCAAGACCCACGCTCAGACCTTTATCGGCAAGGGAAGTTTGCAAGCATTGGGCGAGCTGATCGCCGATAGGGGGATAGTCGCTTTATACTTAGACGCGCCCATAAGTGCGGTGCAGCAGAGAAACTTGGAGAGAAGCTTAGCCTGCTCCGTTATCGACCGAATTAGCTTGATACTAAAAATCTTCGCCGCCAACGCTAAGAGCCAAGAGGGGCGGTTGCAGGTTTCTCGCGCCGAGTGTGTGTGGCAGAAGTCGCGATTAGCCAAGGCTTGGCAGCATCTCGAGAGGCAGCGGGGTGGAAAAGGATTCTTGGGCGGTCCAGGCGAGAGGCAAATAGAGCTAGACCGCAGGATGATCGACAAGACTGCGCGGACGCTCGACAAAAAGCTCGATAAGTTGAATCGAAACAGGGGTTTGCAGAGGCGCGCTAGGCAAAATTGTCATCTTATTGCTTTGACTGGCTATACCAATTCGGGAAAATCGACCTTGTTTAACAAGCTGCTCGCTTTACCAGAGGCGCGCAGGCAGGACACTAGGCACCAGCCTTTTTTGACGCTCGATACAAAAATTAAGCGGTTGCGCGACTCTACCCAATCTTGCGCTAGGACTTTATTGCTGGCGGATACGGTTGGCTTTATCGCCAGCCTCCCTCATTTCTTGATCGACGCTTTTACCGCAACTTTGCAGGAAGTCGTGCAGGCGCAGACTATTTTGCACGTGCGTGATATCTCCGCCAGTAACTCCGCCGAACAAAAGTTGGAAGTCTTGCGTGTCTTGGAGCGTTTGGGTTGTCGCGGGCGGGTTATTGAGGTGTGGAACAAAATCGACGCTTTGACGATTAATAGGCGCTTGGCAGCCGTGCGTTCTGCTGGTAATAGCGGTGCTTATGCTATCTCCGCCTTGACCGGCGAGGGTTGCGGGGGGTTGCTGGAGCTCGTCGAGTCTGTAGATCGTCTTTAGTTGGCGCGGGGTGGGGGGCTTATGGCAACCCGACCATTTTGTTGACCTAAAAGCCTCGTCTTGAGACAAATCTATAAACTACCAGCGCAAGCAAAGCCGCAGAAACGTTCGAAAAAGTCTCGCTCAACAAAATACCCTCAACACCAACTAGCTTGGAGGCAATATAAGCCACCGGCGCGTAAAGAATAACCCAATGCACCACCTCCGTGAAAAAAGCATAAGCAGGACGCGAAATCCCATAAAAAAACGAACACAATAGCATGACTACGCCAGCTCCTGCAAAGCTCCAAGGAACATAACGAAAGTAAAAACTCGTCCAACTAATAAACTGCTCGCTATCTCCAAATACCTCCGCAATCATTGGCGCAAATAAATACAGCGGAACCATGCATAAAACTCCCCAAATGATAGAAGAACGCACCGCTAGAGAGCCCGCCTCGCGAACTCGCAAGCGGTGCGCGCCTCCCCAATTCTGCGCAACTATCGGAACTAAGGCTATCGATAGCGCGTAATAAGGTAAAAAAATTATCGAATATAAACGCGTGATAACTCCATAAGTCGCAACCGCCGCCGTGCCAAAACTCGAAAGCAAAATAACCATGTAAATCTCCGTTACAGGTTGCACAATCTGTTGCCCAGCTGCAGGTAGCATAAATCGAAATAAAAGGCAGAAATCTCTCCACAAACCATAAAAACTAGACCGAACCTTCCACAGTAAGCCATGCAGCCACAATCCATAAAGCAATAGAATGCAGCCTCCAGTGCGCGCAATCAAGGTAGCCCATGCCGCTCCTGCTATCTCTAGGCGCGGAAAGCCCCATAGACCGAAAATTAATAGCGGGTCGAGAATTATGTTCAGCAGTGATGAAAATAACATTACTAATCCTGGGAAAATCGAAACTCCGTGTGCGCGCAGTAAGTGGTTCGAAACAATTAATAAAGTCAGTAGTGGCGCGCTCCAATACCAAACGCGCATATACGAAACTATCTCGGGAAGAGTCTCCGCGTTCGCTCCCATCGCGCTAAATACCAGCTCTATCGTCATAGAGCCAAGCGCAGATAAAAACAGTCCATATAGCAAAGATAAAATTATCGCAGAACTACCAAGCTCAAGAGCATCAACTCCGCGACAAGAGCCTAACGCGCGCGCAACTAACGAGGTCGAAGATACTCCAAGCGCTATCGATAGCGTGATGAAGGCAAAAAGCAACGGAAAGACAAAGCTGATCGCAGCTAGCGGAACCGTGCCTAGTTTGCCTACAAAAAATACATCCGCTAAATTAAACATGAATATTCCAAATAAACCCACAACCGCAGGCCACGCAAGACGGAATACATGGCGTAGTAAACTGCCCTGCGTCAAAGTCGCTATAGGAGGAATAATCTCGTTAGGACGGTCGCCAGACGGACCGCCCACCATAAAGTCACTCATAGGCGAGAGACTGAAGCGCGAGAGTCCGAGGTGCGAGAGAATGAAGCGCGAGAGTCCGAGGCGCGTGAGGGCTCGGTGGGTGGGAGGTTGAGGCGCGAGAGTCCGAGGTGCGAGGGGCTGATGCGCGAGGGGCTGATGCGCGAGGGGCTGGACCTAAAGCCGTTCGGTAGTTTGTCTCGTAGTTGGTCGATTACAGCTCCTAGCCCAAACATATTCTTCATCCAAAAGAAACACTCTCGCCACAGCCACAGCGCCCAGTCGCACGAGGACTCGTGAATGTAAAGCCGCTCGATAGTTTGTCTCGTTGGTGGTCGATGACAGTGCCTAGCAAAAACATCGTCGCTAGAGGGTCAATATACAAAGTGATCCCTTCAAACTCCTGACGGATGTCACTAGATAATGGTGAAATCGCGTAAGACATCTCGTAGCTCATTCCCGCACAGCCGCCACTGCGCAACGATAAACGCATGCCAGAAATCTCAGTGCCGCGGCGCGAAGACTCCGCCGATAGTTTCTCGCGTAAAACGCAAGTAGCGGAATCCGTTAAGGTGACTATCTCCTCCGAACTGCTGGCGCGCGGGGCTTCTCGTTTATCCTTCATAGATATGCTGATACCGATTTTAACTCCTAATAAGTTGTCCCTACATTATAGTATGCTTGTCAATACTCGAAAAGAACCATCGCCAGGGTTAACGGCTAATGGATAAGGTTAATGGCTAAGGTTAATGGCTAAGGGTTAATGGCTAAAGGTTAATGGCTAAACGCAGGAGAATAATCATGCAGAGCATATTGCAGGCTGTAACAGAAACAATGCTAGAGCCCATATACCAAGTCGTAGAGCAAGTGCGCTTCTTCTCCGCCGTCGTCATAAACGCCATCGTCGCCATTTGCTTCGCTCAAACACTCGAAAATCGCGCAACCGCCTTGTCAAGAGCAATATATCTGCTCATACTATGGGCAACCCTGCCCGTAGCACTGGGACTCGTCAACGCTTTCTACAAAATACTCGGATTCTCAAGTAGAGAAAGCATGGCTGAGTGGGCTTGGCTCATCATTCCAGCAATCCTCGCGATGTTATGCGCCGCATACGCCGCAGCCCTGCTGCTAGCCTGGCGCAAAAAAAAGCGCAATATACTCGACGTGCTGCTGTTCGCATTCGCGCTATTCCTGATGGTTCACAGAACCTACCAGCACTATAGCTAAGCGTAGTGATAGGGAAATAGCACTATGCAAATAACGCTATGCAAATAACGCTATGCAAATAACGCTATGCAAATAACGCTATGCAAATAACGCTCGGCAAATAACGCTATGCAAATTACGCCAGCTTAAATGGTGCTCGTTCTAATAAAAAAAGTAGTATCCTTGAATTAAAATAGTTGTTTTTTTTACAAATCTTTCTACTATTCGCCATTAGCTGATTCGTAGTAGGATTCTCCCTGCTCGCGATGCTAGGGGTGATGTTTGATGTTGGCTCGTGCCCTCGTGCCCTCGTGCTCTTGACCGATTGCTAGACAGCGTCAAGCAGGCGAAGAAAGGTAGAGGGGTAGAGGGGGAGAGGGGGAAAGGGGGAGAAAGGGGTAAGGCGAAAGACAGATTCAGCCCCATTTTGCGCAATCTTTATGTGTCTTTAGGAGGGACAGAGCAATGGTAAAAATACGGGGAACGCATCTCGGGACTACAATACACGGCACCGACGGAGACGATGATATCGATGGTGCGGGCGGAAGCGACGACATCTATGGCTACGGCGGCAATGATTTTCTCGTTGGGGGTGGAGGGAGGAGAGCTACAGATCGTGTCTGGGGTGGCGAAGGAGACGATACGATATATGGGGGTGGTGGCAGAGGTTTTTTGTTTGGGGAGGGTGGTAACGATTGGGTTGCTGGACAAGGTGGCGATGATCACATTGATGGGGGTATGGGAAATGATGTGCTTATCGGTGGGACAGGCAACGATTCTTTCCTAGGGGGCATACAAGGATACGATCTTATCGACGGTGGGGAAGGCATCGACACCATCTCTTTTGAATATGCTGAGCCGAGAGGACAAGGCGTAACATTAGATCTTGGAGCTACTCAGAATTCTGGTCGTGAGGATCATGCGAAAGCCTCAGTTAGTGGGGGAAATGTAAGGGATGTTGATTTTGTTAAAAATGTGGAAAATATACAAGGCTCGTACGGTTACGATACCTTTACAGGTGATAGCAAGTCTAACAAAATTGAGGGATTTTATGGTAACGACCACATATATGGAGGCGGAGGAAATGATTTTCTTTACGGCGAGCAAGATAGGTATGTCGACGAGGGAGCATTCCCTTACCATACTTATAAAGATTATCTCTATGGAGGGATAGGTCACGATTTTCTTTATGGCCAGTTTGGAGACGACGAGCTCTACGGCCAAGAGGGGAGAGACGAGCTTCACGGGGGCGAGGGTGCCGACAAACTCTACGGCGGTGAGGGAGACGATAGGCTTTACGGGGGAGATTGGCATGACGTATTAGACGGTGGTCCGGGTAGCGACACGCTTGTCGGAGGCGCAGGGGCTGATACCTATATTTT
>JABABG010000119.1 GCA_014238315.1 Alphaproteobacteria bacterium | reverse complement strand
CTCGGAAAGGGTGTAGCATGGAAGCATTGTACAAAAGGTTATCGCTGGGGGTTATCGCTGGGGGTTATCGCAAGAAGTTTGTCGCAAGTAATTTATCGCAAGAAGTTTATCGCAAGAAGTTTATCGAATGGCTTATTTATAAATGGCTTGCTTATAATAAGTGTCTATTGTCTGCTTTTTTGTGTTTAATTTCTTGTCTAGATTTTATTTTCAATAAAAGATAGCTTCCTTTATAACACGCGTTGTCGATGGTGCGACTAGTCTAGTTCAATTTAGGCTAATCGCTAGCTAATCGTTCGACGCAAAAACATAATCACAACAATAGGCTTGAGACGAATGACACCCCCCAAACTCGAACGCACGCTCTCGATCATTAAACCCGATGCTACGAGACGCAACATAATCGGAGCGATTATCAAGCAGCTAGAAAGCTCTGGTCTGAGGCTAGTAGCGCAAAAGCGACTGAGGCTCAGCACGGAGCAAGCGCGGAGCTTCTATGCAGTGCATGCCGAGCGTCCCTTCTACGATAATCTAGTTTCCTTTATGACCTCTGCGCCGGTCGTGGTGCAGATTTTGGAGGGCGAGGACGCGGTAGCGAAGCACCGCGAGGTAATGGGTGCGACCAATCCCGCGGAGGCGAAGGACGGCACGATCCGCGCTACCCACGGACTATCGCTAGAGGAGAACTCGGTGCATGGCTCGGACTCTCTTACTAACGCGGCGACCGAGATAGCCTTCTTTTTCGCAGCTACCGAGATATTTCCGAACTAACGATACGCCAGCCCGACCATAGATATGCGAGATGCTAGGGGCGATGATATGTAGGGCTATGATATGGAAGGCGGTGATGGCAGGCGATGATGGAAGGCTATGGATATGGAGGGCGATGATATGTAAAGACTGGCTTGCACCAGCCAAACGGGGCTACAACGACAGACGTACGCTTTAGGCGTTGTGGCTTTTTTACCACCCTTTCACCGTACGTCTCTAGCCGTACGCTTTTCATAGTACGTCTTTCATAGTACGTCTTTATTTGCATGCTCATTTGCGAGTTTTTTTTATACCGCTCGCCCAACCATTCACTAACAGCCAGCTAACAAATCTCCAAATTAATACATACCGAAAATTAGTATATACCCAATGTCGGAGCTTCCTCCTCCCCCTCCCCTCGCTCTTCGGATGGATTGAGCGACGAACCGCCAGTAATGAGCAGGCTCTCTTTAGTTGTTTTCGGCGCATTTCCGAGTTTAAACACTTCCTCGAACACCTGCTCCTGTTGAGCATCGGTGCCTACTCGTCCGCCGGTTTTGCGATCGATAATGGCTATCTCGATTCCTTTAGGTCGTAGGAACGAATAACGTTTTTTACCCTTCAAGGCGTTGCGCATGAAGTTAGCGAATATCGGAGCAGCCGCGCTAGAGCCAGTCTCTTGGAATCCCGAAGGCAACCTCCCCAAACTGCGAGGTTGGTCGAAACCGACATACACACCAGCAGCGAGTTTAGGCGAGAAGCCAACGAACCAAGCGTCTTGATTATTATTAGTCGTGCCGGTTTTCCCAGCTATATCGCCGCTCACCTCAGAGCGCACGCGCCTTCCGGTACCGCGATCTACGACCCCCTGTAGCATTGTAACGATCTGATAAGCACTAGCGGGGTCGGTCACGCGCTCGCCTTGCGGAGGAAATATGGGAGGTTTAGCATCCACATCGATCTCTGCATTATCGAGCATACAAAGCTCACAGTTTCGTGCATCGCGACGATATATTGTCTCTCCGTTGGACCTCTGGATTCTCTCGATGAGGGCGGGTGTTATCCTGCGCCCGCCATTTGCGAACATTGCGTATCCTGCGACCATTTTTATGAGCGTAGTTTCGCCTGAGCCGAGCGCGAGTGCCAAGCGTTGCGGCATATTTTCGATGATTCCGAATCGCTTTGTTGTTGCGGCGATTTTATCCATCCCCACGGCTTGCGCCAATCGCACGGTCATGAGGTTTCGCGAGTACTCGATGCCTAGTCGCATAGGCGATGGACCATAGAACTTCTGCGAGAAGTTGCTCGGCTTCCACTTGCCCTCGCTACCATCGGATGGCAACACGAATGGCGCGTCGAGTATTCTGGTTGCGGGTGTGAAGTTGCTTTCTAACGCGGACAGATAAACGAACGGCTTGAAGGACGAACCTGGCTGACGCATGGCTTGAGTTCCCCGATTAAACTCCGAATCGTCGAAGCTCCAGCCTCCGACCAACGCGAGCACGCGCCCGCTAAATGGATCGAGTGCTATTAGCGCACCATTGACCTCTGGCACTTGTTCGAGCGTAAAGACGCCGCTCTGCTTACCTTTTCGAGCGACCAACAGCAAGTCTCCGACCCTTAGCAAGTCTGAAGGTTTAGAGATAGAGGCACCCAGCTTCTCACGGTATAGCTCTTCGTCGAGACTTTCGTATCGCCCGCCGCGTAGCACGAGGTCGTCTTCGGAGAGAGACTCTTGCTCTGCGCGCGCACGCTCAGGCTTTATTTGTTCGCGCGCCCACCTCATTTCTTCGAGCGACAACCTACCGCGTTCGCCCTGCTGGGTTACCAACGATGCTTCGCGCGAGCCCACTTTATCGACCCGCGCGAGCAGCCAATTTTTAGGCGAGCCGATAGGTTTTCTTACATCTTGTAACGCGATCAACTTACCCTCTTCGCTAGGCTTTGCGTATTTTCCTTTCATTTCGACGAACGGGCTTAGATTCGCAGGGTCGCCATTTTTTTCGCGCCAGAGCACGACCCCGATATGCCCTCTGTATCCGTGCCTTCTATCGTATTGGCGTATTCCTTTCTGCAAGGCGCGCTCTGCGAATATCTGCAGTTTAGGATCGAGAGTGCTATAGACGACCATCCCACCGTGGTATAACTCTTTTTCGCCAAAGGTATCGAAGAGCTTTCTGCGCACCTCTTCGGCGAAGAAGGAGCCTTTAGCCTCGATGCGTTGCTCGGATACTAGGGTCTGTAGCTTTGTAGCTTTCGCGAGCTCGAACTGTCCTTGCTCGATGAAGCCGTTTGCGAGCATCCGCGAGAGCACCCAGTCCCTACGCCCTATTGCTGCCTCGTATTTTTTCTGCGGATTGTATCGATTCGGAGCTTTCGGTAGAGCGGCGAGGTATGCCGCTTGCTCTAATGTTAGATCGCGCACATCGCGCCCGAAGTAGCTACGAGCAGCCGATGCGACACCGTAGGATTGCCGCCCCAAGTATATTTCGTTTAGGTATAACTCCAGTATTCTATCCTTGTCTAGCACCCTCTCGATTCGTATTGCGAGTATCGCCTCGCGTATTTTACGCGTCAGCGTTTTTTCGCGAGTTAGGAGGAAGTTTTTAGCGACCTGCTGGGTTATCGTCGATGCGCCGACCAACCTTGAGGAACCGCTAGCAAAACTTGTGAGGTTTGTCGAGATTGCGCGCATTATACCTTTCAGGTCCAAGCCAAAATGGCTGTAGAAATTTTTATCTTCAGCGGAGATGAACGCTTGTCGCAAGGTTTGCGGTAGAGCCTCGATGGGTACGAAGACGCGCTTTTCGACGGCGAACTCTGATATTAGGGCACCATCGTTAGCATACACGCGAGTAGTTTTCGATGGGTCGTAGTCGATCAACTGCCGATAGTCTGGCAAGCTGAGCGAGAAGAATAATAGGGTTGCGGCGACCGCAAATATCGAACCGCATACTGCGAACAGACTTGCGAGGACAAACCTGCGCAATGGCGTGGTGCTAGCGTATGCAAAGAAGAATCTGCGCAACGCTGAGGGGTATGTCGGATCGTACATCTAGCTAGTCGTGCTTAGTGATTGCTTTGTTTAAGAATTGCCTTGTGGTTACTTTTGCTCGTTTTTGCGTCTTTTACTTTTGCTTGGCTTGTTTCCACCCTAGCTGTCTTTAAAATAATCATCGAGAGCCATTAACACAAGCCCCGCGACTTTCTTACGAAATGCGGACTGCTTTAGATTTCTAACATCTTTTGCGTTAGACATATAGCCTATCTCTAACAATAGCGATGGTATGTTAGGCGACTTTAGAACGACGAAACCTGCGTAGCGATGGGCACTGCGCAAGGTAGGGATATTTTTTTTCATGTGGGTTACGAATTTTTTAGCAGCCCGCCATGACTTTCGGTTAGTGCTTTTCCGCGCAAGATCTATGAGAATAGTCGAAACGTCGGGAGTAAACTCTGCGAGGTTTTGCCCGACCAACACATCTGCGTTATTCTCGCGCGAGGCGAGCTCTGCGGATTCCCTATCGGAAGCCACCTCAGAGAGCGTATAGATTGTGGCTCCTCTTACATTTTTATTTTTCAGATAGTCGGCATGCACGGATATTAGAATATCTGCCTTCAGGCGTTGGGCTATTTCGTAGCGCTGCTTTAGAGGTATGAAGAAGTCTCCGTCTCGCGTCAAGAACACTTTATAGCGAGCGGAGGCTTTTAGGGTTTTGGCAATCTCGCGAGCGTATGCTAGGACGATTTTTTTTTCGACCAACCCATTTGCACGCGCGCCGGAGTCTATGCCGCCGTGCCCGGCGTCTATAATCACGCGCTTAACCTTGCCGCTAGAGCTGTATGCCTGCCTTGTTGCCTGCCTTGTCTGCTCGCTTCGAGCTTTTGTCGATTTCGAGCTAGTTTTTTTTGTAGCTTTTGCGGTAGTTTTTGCGGCTTTTTGCCATAGCGGTGTGAGCGCGCTTTCGTATTTTTTCCAACCCTTCGATGCGAAGTTAGTCGATGGTGGAGGCAGTCGCGCATCGCGCGCGCTGGTCGTATCGATGAAGATTCTGAATCCGCGCTGCTTGTTGGCAGCCAGAGTTCCGTGCGTGAGCAGCGATATCGGCTGCTTGAACTCGAAGACAAAGCGCAAAATCTCTGGACGAAATAAGCCATAGCGATAGGCTGAGACCAGCGTGCCTGGCTCTTGCTTGTATGCTGCTGGTGGCAATAGCTGTCGAGTGTCGGCGTTGGGCAGGTCGACTATCAGGCGTTCGGGGTTTTTTAGCGTGAAGATACGAAAGGGAGCTACGCGATTTAGCTCTAGGACGACTCTGGCTACAGCCTTTGCGCTGGGAGCATCAGGAGAATCGCCATTGGCATCCTTTCTGCCGATGCGTAAATCCTGCACTTTTAGTGCTTTTTGCGCTTTGCCCCCGCTCGCCTGCGCCAATTGCACCGAGGCGTTTTGCGCCGAGGCGTTTTGCGCCGAGGCGTTTTGCGCCGAGGCGTTAGCGACTAGACTACCTAACGCCCTGCCTAATGAGACATCGGAGCCACTAGCGTAGGCTAGCGTAACAACGAAGCAGACGACGACAACCAGCAAAGGGTGGGGTTTTTGCACTAAGTATTTTTGCACCGAGTAGTCCCTAACAACCGCGGCTTGAGAGCCTATGATTAACTCTATTTTTAATCCTAACGCTGTATCTAATTCCAACGCTTTATCTAATTTTAACGCTGTATCTAATCCTACCGCTATATCTAATTTAGCGCAATTACCTATAGCCGACTACTTTAACCGCGGAAGAATATCTAGTCGAGCGAGCCTCGCCCATCTGCCCGCCTATGTAGATACTCTATGCGGTTTTTCTATGCAATCACCCTATGCACACTCTATGCAATTACTCTATGCAAATATTCTATGCAAGTAATCTATGCAAGCACTCTATGCAAGTACTATAGCGAGGACGAGCCCAGCTTCTTGTTGCAACGACCCCCTTGCACAGCCATTGTTGCTAGCCCGCGACTACCTCCTCAGCGACTTGCCCCTCTTTTTTAGTATCCCCTAACGACTCTTCAGATGCGCCCTCCGCAACATCGCCAGACGCATCGCTTTTAGCATCACCCGACGCATCGCTTTTAGCATCACCAGACGCATCACCCGACGCATCGCTTTTAGCATCGCCCGACGCACCATTTGGCGTATCCTCTGGCGCACTACTTGGCGCATCCCCTATCGTCTCTCCTAGCAACGACCCATGTTCAGCTCCCCCTCCCTCCAACAGCACCCCATCTTCGAGCTCCTGTTGCGCGATTTTTTCTTCATCCAACAAGCGCGCCTTTTGATCTTCTTCAGCCGCGCGCAGTCGGAAGACTCGAGCGAGCGCACCGGTTCCCGCGGGTATCAGCCTTCCGACGATTACATTTTCTTTCAAGCCCTGCAGGTTATCGCGTTTTCCGGCGACCGCCGCCTCCGTGAGTATTCTAGTAGTCTCTTGGAACGATGCGGCGGAGATGAAGGATTTAGTCTGCAAGGACGCGCGAGTTATTCCCTGCAAGATTTTTTTACCTTCTGCGGGTTTTTTGTTTTCTTCGATAGCCAACTTGTTTTCTTTTTCAAACTGCAGAGCGTCTATCTGCTCGCCTTCGAGGAGGTCGGTTTCGCCAGCGGAGGTTACCTCTATTTTTCGCAGCATCTGCCTAACGATGACCTCGATATGCTTATCGTCGATTTTCACACCCTGCATTCGATATACATCTTGCACTTCGAGGCATAGATAGTTAGTCAGCTCCTCCTCGCCCATGATCTCTAGGATATCGTGCGGCACGGGCGAGCCATCGACGAGCAGGTCGCCCCTTGAGACTCTATCGCCCTCTTGAACGGCGAGGTGCTTGTCTTTCGAGAGCAGGTATTCGCTCGGCGCGCCTTCGTCTGGCTGCACTAGGATTTGCCTTTTCGACTTATAGTCGCGCCCGAACTTAACGACTCCGTCTATATCGCTCATGACGGCATAGTCTTTTGGCTTTCGCCCCTCGAACAACTCTGCCACTCGCGGCAAGCCTCCGGTTATGTCGCGGTTTTTAGCGATCTCGCGAGGCAAGCGCGCTAGCACTTCACCTGCCGAGACTTTTTGCTGGTCTCCCACGACCAAGAAAGCACCGACCGTCATGAAGTATCGAGCTTCGTCTCGATTAGGTAGCTTTATCACCTGTCCGTCTTCGTCGCGCAAGGTTATGCGCGGTCGCAGTTCGGTCGCCTTTTTTCCCTGCTTCCACTCGGTAACGACCTTACGAGTTATGCCAGTTATTTCATCGACCGACTCCCGCATAGAGACGCCTTCTGTCAAATCGAGCCAATTGGCTATTCCACTCACCTCGCTAATGATGGGGATAGTATATGGGTCCCACTCTACTAGCCTCTGCCCGCGCAATATCTTTGCGCCGTTTTCGACGAACAACCGCGAGCCATAAGGCAAGCGATGTCGCGCCCTATCGCGCCCCTGCTCGTCTCGCAAGACGATCTCCGACTGCCTATTCATGACGACGAGACGCCCTTCTGCATTTTTGACGGTCTGGCTAGAGACCAACTCTATGGTTCCATCGATGGACGCTTCTATGGTTGATTGTTCGTATCCGCCCTGCGCTGCGCCGCCGACATGGAATGTGCGCATAGTTAGCTGCGTCCCTGGCTCGCCTATGGATTGAGCGGCGATTACGCCGACCGCCTCGCCGATGTTGACCTTTGTTCCCCGCGCGAGGTCTCTTCCATAGCATGTGGCGCAAATTCCATTTTCGAGTTTACAGGTTATGACCGAGCGCACTCGCACTTTATCGACCTCTGCCATCTCGATTTTATCGGCGAGCAACTCATCTATCAGAGTTCCTTTTTTGGCGAGCAGCTTCTTGCTATTAGGGTCTTTAATGTCCTCCGCGCTTGAGCGTCCGAGTATACGTTCAGAGAGCGGAGCGATAACATCGCCGCCGTCTATGATGGCGGCGATGTTGAATCCCTCCTCTGTGCCGCAGTCTTCGGCTGTAACGATGCAGTCTTGTGCGACATCGACGAGCCTTCGCGTTAGGTATCCAGAGTTTGCGGTCTTGAGAGCGGTATCGGCAAGCCCCTTACGCGCGCCGTGCGTTGAGTTGAAGTATTCGAGCACGGACAAACCTTCCTTGAAGTTAGATATAATAGGTCGCTCGATGATCTCGCCTGAGGGTTTAGCCATCAACCCGCGCATCCCAGCGAGCTGCTTGATCTGTGCTGGCGATGAGCGGGCGCCGCTATGCGCCATCATGTATACGGCGTTAGTCTCCCCTGAGATGTCCAACTTTAGAGCTGCCATCATTTCGTCAGCGACACGGTCTGAGCAAGTAGACCAAACATCTACGACCTTGTTGTATTTCTCCGAGTGGGTTATCAAGCCTTGCAGGTATTGCTCTTCGAGCGTCCGCACTTCACCCTGCGCTTCGTTGATCAAGCGCGTTTTGCTATCTGGTATCAATAGGTCGTCCTTACCCAAGGATATCCCCGAACGACAAGCCCACGAGAATCCGAGCGTCATTAGCCTATCGCAGAACTCTACCGTGAGTTTACCTCCGCAATTTCTATATATTACATCGATTAGCAAAGTGATCTCTTTTTTAGTCAGCAGCCTATTAATGAGCGAGAACGGCACGAGGACCACTCCATCCTGCTGGTCGCGAGGTAAGACTTCGGCCAACAGCATTCGCCCGGCGGTTGTTATGAATCGTTGCATTTCTATCTCGCCTTTTTCGTTTCGCACGCGCAGGTCGGCTTTAATCCGACTTTGCAGCTTGATTCTCCCGCTAGCGAGCGCGTAGTCTCTCTCGCCTGCGCTTTTGAGCGTGGGTATGCGAAACACCTTAGCCGAGCCTGCTTGTAGCATTTCGAACAGCTTCTCGGTGCTCAGCTCTTTGAGCTCTTCGTCTGTGAGAACTTTTTCTTGTTTTTTTCCGGCGGCATTACTGACGCTCACCGTTGCCTCTTGACGCGAGATAATGTACTCCAAGGCTTTGATATCTGGCACTTTTATGGGCTCGCCGCTCGGCTGGTCTTGCCTTTCTAGCGATAGGTAGTAAAGCCCCAAGACGATATCCTGCGATGGTACGATGATGGGTTTTCCGTTGGCGGGCGACAAGATATTGTTAGTCGACATCATCAGCACCCTAGCTTCGAGTTGAGCTTCGAGCGAGAGCGGCACATGCACTGCCATCTGGTCGCCATCGAAATCGGCGTTGAAGGCGGTACAGACGAGCGGATGTAGCTGTATCGCCTTACCCTCGATCAAGACTGGCTCGAAGGCTTGCACTCCGAGCCGATGCAGAGTAGGCGCGCGGTTTAGTAGCACGGGATGCTCTGTGATAGTTTCTTCCAAGATATCCCAAACCTCTGGTCTTTTGCGCTCGACCATCCTTTTTGCGACCTTGACATTAGCCGCCATGCCGTAAAGCTCTAGCTTTCCTAGTATGAAGGGCTTGAAGAGCTCTAGCGCCATCTGTTTAGGCAATCCGCACTGATGCAGTTGTAGCTCAGGCCCTACGACGATAACCGAGCGTCCCGAGTAGTCCACCCTTTTTCCCAAGAGGTTCTGCCTGAATCGCCCCTGCTTACCCTTGAGCATATCCGATAGCGACTTGAGCGGTCGCTTATTAGCGCCGAGCACGACCCGCGCGCGCCTTCCATTATCGAAGAGGGCGTCGATGGATTCTTGTAGCATCCGTTTTTCGTTGCGAATGATGATCTCTGGCGCGCCGAGAGCCATCAACCTTTTGAGTCGGTTATTTCGATTGATGACCCTTCTGTATAGGTCGTTCAGGTCGGAGGTTGCAAAACGCCCCCCGTCGAGCGGCACCAAGGGTCGCAAGGAAGGCGCGAGCACTGGTAGCACATTCAAGATCATCCACTCTGGTTTTGCTTTAGAGGCGCGGAATATCTCCAACAGCTTGAGCCTTTTGACGATTTTTTTGCGCTTTAGCTCTGAGGTGGTTGTTTTCATATCTGCGCGCGCGATTTTTATATCTTCGATCACATTTATCTGTCCCAACAAGACCTGCAGAGATTCCGCACCGATGGGAGCAGAGAAGCTACCCTCGCCGTATTGTTCGACCGCGTCCAAATACTCTTCTTCGCTCATCAGCTGCTGTTTTTCCAGATCGGTCATTCCCGGCTCTACGACGATTCTGCTCTCGAAGTATAGAACGCGCTCGACATCCTTCAGCGTCATATCGAGCATCACGCCTATTCGCGAGGGCAAGATTTTCAAGAACCAAACATGCGCTACTGGAGCAGCCAACTCTATATGCCCCATCCTCTCACGCCGCACTTTAGAATGTGTTACCTCGACTCCGCATTTTTCGCAGACTATCCCTTTGTATTTCATGCGCTTGTATTTTCCGCATAGACATTCGTAGTCTTTGACGGGTCCGAAGATACGAGCGCAGAACAAGCCCTCTGGCTCTGGCTTTAGGGTTCGATAGTTTATGGTTTCTGGCTTTTTAATCTCACCACAAGACCAAGACCTGATCTGTTCTGGCGATGCTAGGGATATTCTAATCGAGTCGAACAGCGGCGGACTTGTTTGTCCGCGCGGGTCGTAGTTATGTAGCGGAGAGTCTGTGCGAGCGAGCATTCGCGGGTTTTCGCGATCTTCTGGTCGCGAATCTTCCATGGGCATTCTCCCCATGGACATTTTTCCCGTGGGCATTTTTTCCATGGACATTTTTTTTACGGGCATTTTTTCTTTATTTTCGCCTTTTGCGCTTTGCTCGCGCGTTTCGTCATTTTGCCGAAAAGTTTCCATTTTTGCGTTGCTTCCTAGTGGTGAGTAGCCGTTGAGGGTTTTGCCAAGTAATTTTTATGGTAATATCTATATTGAGTTAGGACTTCACTCGTCCTGATGCAGTTGCACATTCAGACATAGAGATTGTAGCTCTTTGACGAGGACATTGAATGATTCGGGGATTCCAGCCTCGAAGTTATCGTCGCCATGCACGATTGCTTCGTATACCTTAGTTCTTCCGGCGATATCGTCGGACTTGACGGTGAGTATTTCTTGGAGAGTATACGCAGCACCGTACGCCTCAAGAGCCCATACTTCCATTTCGCCAAACCTCTGCCCGCCGAACTTCGCCTTACCGCCGAGTGGCTGCTGAGTTACTAGACTATAGGGACCTATAGAACGCGCGTGAATTTTATCATCGACCAAATGATGAAGCTTGAGCATATATATGTATCCGATGGTTACCTTTCGATCGAAGTATTCGCCGCTCCTACCGTCGATCAAGCGCACCTGCCCTGAAGTATCGAGGTCTGCGAGCAAGAACATACTATCGATATCCGCCTCGCTGGCCCCGTCGAAGACGGGGGTACGCATAGGCACGCCGTTGCGCAGATTTTCAGCCAAGGTAGCGACCTCGCCCTCGTCGAGCGATTCGAGCAACGCCGCTTCATTTTTTTCAGAATATATTTCTTTGAGTTTTTTCTTCAAGCCCTTGTCGGCTTCCTTGTCGCCCGATTTAATTCTGTCGCACAAGTCGGAGACCTCGCGTCCCAAGCGCGCGGACGCCCAGCCCAAATGCGTCTCTAGTATCTGCCCGACGTTCATTCTTGACGGCACGCCCAAAGGGTTTAGGACGATATCGACAGGCGTTCCATCCTCCAGGTGAGGCATGTCCTCGACGGGGATTATTCGCGAGATGACCCCTTTATTCCCGTGCCTTCCAGCCATTTTATCGCCCGGTTGTAGCTTTCGTTTGACGGCTACGAACACCTTTACGGTTTTCATCACGCCTGGCATTAGCTCGTCGCCACGCTGTAATTTTTCGATTTTATCCTCGAAGCGTGCGGTCAACGCATCCATGGTAGAGGTGAAATAGGCACTCATGGTAGCGAGTCGCTCGTTGATCTTGTCGTTGGTAGTAGATAGCCTGCATAGCTCGTTATGCGAGATTTCTTTGAGTATCGCGTGCGTCATCTTACTAGCGCTTTTCAGGGTGCGAGTTCCAGATGCGACCGTCTGCCCCTGCAAGAGCTCGCGCAACCTATCGGCGAAGGAACGCTCTAGTATGGTTCTTTCGTCATTTCTATCTTTAGCGAGTTTTTGTATTTCTTCGTTTTCGACCTGCCTTGCGCGTTCGTCCTTGGCGGTACCGCTACGAGAGAAGACCCGCACTTCGACGACTGTTCCCGATACGCCTGGCGGCACGCGCAGGGATGTATCCCTGACATCGCTAGCTTTTTCGCCAAAGATAGCTCGCAATAATTTTTCTTCTGGCGTGATGGGCGACTCTCCCTTCGGCGTCACTTTTCCGACCAGCACATCCCCGACCTTGACCTCTGCACCGATATGGACGATTCCACTTTCGTCGAGATGGCGTAGCGCGTCTTCGCTGACGTTAGAAATATCGCTAGTAATTTCTTCCTGCCCGAGTTTAGTATCCCTAGCCATTACTTCGTATTCTTCGATATGTATGGATGTGAAGACATCGTCGCGCACGACTCTATCCGAAATTAGTATCGAGTCCTCGAAGTTATAGCCATTCCACGGCAAGAATGCGCACAAGACATTGCGCCCGAGCGCGAGCTCGCCTAGGTCTGTGGAGGTTCCATCGGCGATAATATCACCCGCCTCGACTATATCACCGACCTTGACCAAGGGACGCTGATTTATGCAACTACTCTGGTTAGAGCGTTGAAACTTCATGAGATTATATATATCGACCCCCGCCTCGTTGCTTTCGGTTTCTTCTGTTGCGCGAACGACTATACGGGTTGCGTCGACTTGGTCTACGATGCCGGCGCGCTTATTGACGATGACGACTCCCGAATCGCGCGCCACGCGAGCCTCCATACCGGTTCCGACCAAAGGTGCCTCAGAGCGCAACAACGGCACCGCCTGCCGTTGCATATTAGAGCCCATCAAGGCGCGGTTTGCGTCGTCGTTCTGCAGGAACGGGATAAGTGCTGCGGCGACGGATACCAACTGCTTCGGCGAGACATCGATGTAGTCCACTTCGCTCGGCGGGCAAGTTATGTATTCACCCTTGCGTCTGCAAGGTATTACTCTACCGACGAACTTTCCTTGCTCGTCGATCTGGCTATCGCCTGGCGCTATCGTGTAGTTAGACTCGTGCATAGCGGAGAGGTATTCGATTGCTGAGCTGAGCTTGCCATCCTCGACCTTACGATACGGAGTCTCGATGAATCCGTATGGATTTATGCGCGCGTGAGTTGCGAGCGAGTTTATGAGCCCGATATTCGGACCTTCGGGCGTCTCGATGGGGCATATTCGCCCATAATGGGTTGGATGCACATCGCGCACCTCGAACCCTGCGCGTTCTCGCGTCAGCCCCCGCGGTCCCAGAGCCGATAGGCGTCTCTTATGGGTTATTTCCGATAGAGGATTTGTCTGATCCATAAACTGCGATAGTGGGGATGCGTTGAAGAACTCGCGCACAGCAGCGACCATGGGCTTTGCGTTTATCAGGTCCTGCGGCATGACATTAGTAATATCGGCGGAGCTCATTCTCTCTCGCACAGCCCGCTCCATCCGCATGAGTCCCATACGGTATTGGTTTTCGAGCAGCTCTCCAACCGAGCGCACGCGCCTATTACCGAGATGGTCAATATCGTCGATCTCACCGCGCGAATCCCGCAAGTCTAGCAGCATTCGCACGATGACGACTATATCCGCCTTGCGCAGGGTACGCACGGAATCGGAGACATCTGAGAACCCCAACCTTGCGTTCATTTTGACTCTACCGACAGCACTCAGATCGTATCTTTCGAGAGAGAAGAAGAGCTGCTGGAATAGATTCTCTGCGGACTCCCAAGTTGGCTGTTCGCCCGGTCGCATTATTCGATATATGTCGGAGAGAGCTTCTTCGCGCGTACGCGCACGATCGGCAACGAGCGTATTACGCAACCAAGCTCCGCGTTGGTCGTAGACGTCGAGCACGCTAAAGGCTTCTATATTCTGCTGTTCTATTTTTTGCAACAAGCTGGCATCGATAGCCTCGCCGGCTTCGGCGATGACGACATGCGTCTCCTCGTCGATCAAGTCTTCACCGAGAAACCGTCCGAACAAGTTCTCTGGCTCCCACTGAAATGTTTTACGCTCGCCTTTATCAGCCCATGCCCGCAGTTGCTTTGGCAGAACGCGAGTTCCACTACGCGCTAGTAGCTCAGCACTTTCTGCCTCGATTAGATCACCATCGAGCTTGCGCCCTTTCAACGAGGCTATGGGTAGCTCGAAGTCGTACGCGCCATTTTTGTTCTTCCTAACTTCGATGGTCTGGTAGTAGAGCGCGAGTATTTCTTCTCGGCTCATGCCATCGATCTCGATAGCTCTGAGACTTTCGCCGACCTTAGCTTTCTCCCTTCGCCTTTTTTCTGTGCGCTCGCTATCGAGTGCTGTTAGTAGAGTTGTAACGGGTATTTTCCGCCTTCTGTCGATGCGCACATATAGTATATCCTTTGCGTCGAACTCGAAATCCAACCACGAGCCACGGTACGGTATTACCCTTGCGCTATATATCGTTTTATCTTTGATTAGGGTTTTACTTTTACTAGAGCTAAAGAAGACACCTGGCGAGCGGTGCATCTGGCTTACGATTACCCTCTCTGTTCCGTTGACGACGAAGGTGCCTTTGTCTGTCATCAGGGGCATATCGCCCATATATACGATCTGCTCTTTGATTTCGCGCAGGCTTCTGGCGGCGGTTATCTCGTCGATGTTATAGACGAGCAGCTGCAAGGTTACCTTTAGCGGAGCTGCGTAGCTTAGCCCTCTTTGATGACACTCTTGCACATCGTATTTAGGTTTTTCGAGCTCGAAGCCTTTGAAGCGCAACTCTGCTTTATGGGTATAGTCTTTGATGGGGAATACGAACTCGAACACCTCGCGCAAACCGAAGAATGCGTTAGAGGCTGTATCTTTTCCGTTCTTACTTTTTACCTCCTTGCCTTCATCTTTATCGATGAATGCGGCGTAGGAGGCTTTTTGTACTTCTAGCAGATCGGGTATTTCTGATATTTCTTCGACGCGCCCGAAATTTTTTCTTATTCGTTTGCGTCCGGTGAAGCTATCGATGATTGTCATATGCGAAAACTATTGGGGTTTGCTAGTTGGAGGTGCTTGAGGGGTTAGGTCTTATTTTTTTGGGTTAGGTCTTGCGGTTAGGTCTTATTTTTTTGGGTTAGGTCTTGCGGTTAGGTCTTGCGGTTAGGTCTTATTTTTTAAGCCTTATGGCTAATTTTTTATCTTCAGATTTTTATCTTTGAGTATTTTTGCCTTAAGCGTTTTTGTATTGAGTGTTCTACCTTTAGAGGTTTTCTACCTTATGGTTTCAGCTAGGGTTTTATCGATAGCGAAACTGCAAGAGCGTGGAACGAAGAAGAGCGCAGAACAAGCAAGAGTGCAGAACAATGAAGGGTGTCGGGCATGCTTGCAACGAAAATTTTCCACATCCTTACCTACAACGAGTTTCTCGCGCCAAAGGATTTGCACAAAGCGACTTGCACAAAGCGACTTGCACAAAGCGACTTGCACAAAGCGACCTGCAGATAACGATTGACACAAAGCGACTTGCCCATAGCGACTTGCCCATAGCGAATTTTGGCTACCAGACACTCTCCCGCGCAGAGACATCTCCCGCATCCTTGCCAGCAGATATTCTACGCTTTAGCTACTTAAGTTCTACTTTTGCCCCGGCATCCTCCAGCTTTTTCTTTATCTCTTCTGCTTCTTCTTTTTTGACGGCTTCTTTGATGGGCTTGGGAGCTGCCTCGACCAATTCTTTTGCTTCCTTCAAGCCGAGTTGCGTTATGGCTCGCACTTCTTTGATGACGGCTATTTTGTTATCGCCGAAAGAGCCGAGAATAACGTCGAAACTATCTTTTTGCTCTTCGGCTGGCGCATCGCTAGCGGCGGCGGCTACGGCGACTGGAGCTGCAGCGCTCACGCCCCACTTCTCTTCGAGCATTTTTGTCAGCTCTGCTGCCTCGATCACCGTGAGCGTCGATAGGGTTTCTGCAATTTTTTGCAAGTCGGACATATTATTTTCTCCTTTATTTACGAGTTAGACTACAATTGGTGATTAGGGATTGCTGATTAGGGATTGGTGATTAGGGATTGGTGATTAGGGATTTGAAGATGGGCAACCCTTGAAAGATCGGGTTTTCCTTGGAATTCCAACTAGAGTTCCAGCTAGGGTTCCAGTTGAGGTTCCAACCTCGCTTCAGTTTGTTTTAGTTGAGCTGTATATTTTTCAGTTTTATTCAGGATTCCCCCCCCCTGCTTTAATCACCCTTGCGAGCGCGCTACCAGGCTCTTGCAAGAGCCGCACGAGCTGTTGAGCTGGAGCTTGCAGTAGCCCGAGTATTTTCGCTCGCACGACCTCGATTGAGGGCAGTCGAGCTAGCTGCTGCAGGTTTTCTTTAGAGATGATGTTTTCTTGGGTTGCGGCGGCGATGACCGTGAACTTTTCGTTTTCTTCAGCGAACTCGACGGCGACTTTAGCAGGAGCGAGCATATCGTCTGCCCAGCTTATGGCGGTGGGACCTTTGAGGTGTTCTGCGAGTGCCTGCATATTTGTATTTGCTATTGCGCGTTTTGCGAGCTTATTTTTAGCGACTTGGTATCGGACGCCGGCGGCGCGCATGCGCCTCCGCAGGTCAGAAACCTCCGCGACGCTCAAGCCTTTTGGTCGCGTTATCACGACCATGCCAGCTTGGCTAAAGACTTTCTCGAGCTGCTCGACGGCGAGTTTTTTTTCTTCTCGGTTCATACTAGTTTATAGACCTGCCATCGATGGCGAGCCCTGCTCCCATAGTAGTAGAGATGGTTATTTTTTTCAGATAAGTTCCCTTTGCGCCCTCTGGCTTTAGCGCGATTATGGAGCGCACGAACGCTGCGACATTTTCAGCGAGTTGCTGTTTTGAGAAGCTCATGCGCCCGATGCCTGCGTGGACCACTCCATTTTTTTCAGCGCGGAACTGCACCTCGCCGCCCTTTGCCGCCTTTACGGCATCCGCGACATTTGCAGTAACTGTCCCGAGTTTTGGATTAGGCATGAGGTTGCGCGGGCCTAATATTTTTCCCAAGCGTCCCACGAGTCCCATCATATCTGGTGTTGCGATGCAGCGGTCGAAGGGTATCTCGCCTTTTCCGACTGTTTCGACTAGGTCTTCTGCGCCTATTATATCTGCGCCGGCTTTTTTAGCTTGCTCTGCCTTTTCGTCTCTGGCGAAGACTGCGACGCGCAAGGTTTTGCCGGTTCCGTGCGGCAAGACGACTGTACCGCGCACCTGCTGGTCTGCGTGTCGAGGGTCGATTCCCAAGTTCAAGGCTATTTCTAAGGTCTCGTTGAACTTCGCGCGCTTGGTCGCGCATATCGCCTCTACCGCCTCAGGCAGGGGCAACGGCGCACGAGTAGCGAGTAGCTTTGCTGCAGCGCGCTTTAGCTCGGTAGTGGATTTTCCACCCTTTCCACCCCTTCCCCCCTTTCCCCCCTTCTTATGTTTAGAGGAGCGAGCAACATCTACGGCAGACTCTTCTGCATCCAGCCCTCCTGCATCCATCCCTCCTGCAGCCGCCAACGCCGCCCCTGAGCGATTAGCGAGCACTTGGTATGCTTCGCTCAAGCGTTTTCCGACCCGATTACTACTCATTCTATTACTACTCTCTACTTTTTGTTGTACAATTTTTTATGCTGTAATTTGCTATGTTTTTTTATGCTTTATGTTTTCTTGTACGCTTTATGTTTTCTTTTACGTTTGCAGATTTATACTAATACTAATATCTATATTTGTGCGCTGATATTTACAATAGAGTTTTATTTAGAGTTTGATTTTTTATTTATATTATATTTATAGTAAATTTCAACCTGCGACTTCAAAGCCCATCGATCGTGCGCTACCTGCGATGATTTTTTCTGCTTGGTCTATGTCGTATGCGTTTAGGTCTTTCATTTTCAGCTCGGCTATTTCGCGCACTTTACTACGGGCGACGGTAGCCTTTACCTCGCGGCCTGGCTCTTTTGCGCCCTTATCGGTTTTTGCAGCTTGTCGTAGCAGGTAGCTTGCGGGCGGAGTTTTGGTTACAAAGCTAAAGGTTCGGTCTTGGTATGCGGAGATGATTACGGGTATGGGCACACCTGGTGTCTGATTTTTAGTTGCGTCGTTGAAGGCTTTGCAGAACTCAGCCATATTGAGCCCGTGCTGCCCGAGCGCTGGACCGAGAGCTTGTCCTGGCGCTGCTTGTCCAGCGGGCACTTCTAGCTTGACATAGGCTTTTACGGGCTTGCTTGCTGGTGCTTTGCTCATTGCAGTTTCTCCACTTGCGAGAAGTCTACATCGACGGGCGTTGAGCGTCCGAAGATAGACACCAAGACTTTGAGCCTTGATTTTTCGGAGTCCACATCCTCGACATATCCGTTGAAGGAAGCGAAGGGTCCGTCGGATACTCGCACCTGTTCGCCGATCTCGAACATAGTTTTGAGTCGTTCGAAGTTAGAGCCATCGCGCATTTGCGACATCAGCTTTTCGACTTCGCTTTCGCTTATGGGCATGGGTTTTTCTCGATTTTCCTTATCCCTATTTCCGAGGAAGGAGGTTACTTTAGCTTGATTTTTCACTAGGTGTTGAGTTTCGTTATTCAGCTCCATGCGCACGAGCACATAGCCTGGGAAGAATTTTCGCTTGCTTTTGTATCTTTGTCCGCGCCGCACTTCGACGACCTCTTCGCTAGGTACGAGCACTTCTTCGATCATATCGGATAGTCCCTGTAGTTGCGCGCGCTCGCGAATCGAGGCGGCGACCTTCTGCTCGAAGCTCGAATGCACATGCACGACATACCAACGAAGTTTTCCCATTTTGAGAGACACCTTTTTCCTTCGACCTTTTTATTATATGGCATTGCGACCATTTTTTCACATGTTCTACTAAACAAACTAGCTACGACTGCATCACTCTATTTCACTATATTATTACCAACGACAAGTATTACCAACGATAGCCTACTGACCCCACTCGCCCCAGTTAAACCTTGAAGCCAAACCCCAAGCCAAACCCCAAGCTAAACCTTAAGCCAAACCCTATTAGAGAAACATTAAGAGACGACATTGCTACAGAACCGCACCCCCGCGGCTTTAGCACTCTACTATACTCTATGCCTCTCTACACTCTACCCCCGCCATATTCCCCTGCGTATTTCACTACACTCCCCCGCATATCTCACTGCGCATTCCCCCGCATATTTCCCCACATATTTTCTTTGCCTATTCTAGCTACCATTGATTCACTATTCCAGCACTATTCACTATTCCAACGCTATTTACTACTCCAATACCTGTGCTACCCCCCAGGCGATAACCTGATCGATGAGCAGGAAGAATATCGCCATGATGGTGACCATCACGAAGACCATTATTACAGCGCTGATAGTCTCTTGCTTTGTCGGCCATACGACTTTGGAGACCTCTTGCTTGACTTGTCTGATGAAACGCGCTGGACTTGTTTGCATATCTACGATCTATTTTACTGCGATGATGAAGCTAGTTTGAGGACGACCTTTAAATTACCCCCCTTGCGTTACCCTCTTGGCGTTACCCTCTTGGCGTTATTATCCGCCCCCCAGCAGCTACCCCCCTACTATGTATAACCGCCCCCTCAATCTGCTACCCCCTAGAACCCCTGCACCTTAGCACTCCCCCTACGCGCACTACCTCACACTTGCCCCCCCAAACGCAAACCTTCCAGAAGCAAGCCCCCCAGATAGCTCGAAGATTTCTCAAGATTGTCCGCTGTTATTTAGCTGTGATAGGATATAATATGCGTCCTGTCAACAGCAATGTTGATAAAAAATATCCGCACCTATGAACCCCAGCAGCTACCGCCTAGCCTACCCTTTGCCCCTAGCCTTTGCCCCTAGCCTTTGCTCCTAGCCTTTATCCCAGCCCTACCTCCTAGCCCTGCCCCGCATTTATCCCAACGCCCCCACGCCCATGAGCCAGCCCAACCCCCCGTCTCCAAGCCCGCTGTCTCCAAGCCCGCCATCTCCAAGCCCCTCGCCTAGTTCGGACCCTCTTTTCACGCCCTTTACGCTTGGCAAGTTGCGCCTCCGCAATCGCCTGATGATATCGGCGCACGAGCCGAACTACGCGATCGATGGCATCCCTGGCGAGCGTTACATCCGCTACCACGAGGAACGATCGCGCGGCGGTTTAGGCTTGACGATGACGGCTGGCTCAGCGATCGTCTCGCGCGACAGCCCGGCGGCGTTTGGCAACCTGCACCTTTATCGCGATGAGGTAGTCAAACCGCTGAGCGAGCTTGTGGAGCGTTGCCACGCGCAAGGTACGGCTGTTATGATTCAGCTTACGCACTTGGGACGGCGTTCGCGCTGGGATCAGGGTGATTGGCTACCGTTAGTCTCAGCCTCTAGCATCCGCGAGCGCGCGCATCGGGCTTTTCCGAAGGCATTCGAGAACTGGGACGGTACGCGCATAGTGCGAGACTATTGCGATGCGGCGCAACGGGTTCGGGCTGCGGGTTTCGATGGTATCGAGCTAGAGGGCTATGGTCATTTTCTCGATAGCTTCTGGTCGCCGACTAGCAACGATCGCGAAGACGAGCATGGCATCAGCAACTCCGCGAGCAACCCTGCGAGCAACCCTGCGAGCAACCATGCGGACGACTCTGGTAATAGCCCTGGTAATAGCCCTGGTAATAACCCTGATAATAACCATGGAAATAACCCTGGCGACTTGAAGAACCGTTTGCGCTTCACCAAGCGTCTAATTCTGGCACTACGCGAGACATTGGGCGAGGATTTTTTGCTAGGCATCCGCATGTCGATAGACGAGCGCGGTCGTGCGTTGACCAGCGGCAGTTGTAACGAGGCTAGCGAGCAGGCAGTCAGCAGTCTACCTTACGGACTGCAATCTGGCTTTGACGAGCGCACTGGTCTTGCGATAGCACGGGAGTTGTGCGCGAAGGACGCGCGCCCGCGTTTAGACTTTCTCAATGTTATCTGCGGTCGCGTTGATACGGACGCTAACCTTTTGCATGTTATACCTTCGGTCGGCATGCGAACTACCCCGCACTTAGACTTTGTGGGCAGGGTGCGAGCGGAGCTGCGAGTTCCGATTCTGCACGCTGCGCGTGTTGCGACTATCGCCGATGCGCGTTATGCGATAAGCGAGGGCAAGGTAGACATAGTTGGAATGACACGAGCGCACCTTGCGGACCCGCACATAGCGCGCAAGACTTTAGCGGGACTTGAGGACGACATCCGCCCCTGCGTTGGCGCGAGCTATTGCTTGGATCGCCTTTATCTTGGTCTTGATGCGATCTGCATCCATAACCCTGCGAGCGGTCGCGAGGGTCATGTTCCGCACGACCACGAACTAAAAGAGCTTGCCCGAAGAGACCAGACGCGAGCCAAGACGCGTGGCAAGAAGAATGGCGGCAGACGCAAGGTGCTGATAGTAGGCGCTGGACCCGGCGGACTAGAGGCAGCTCGGGTATCGCTAGAGAAAGGACACGAGACGATAGTCTTCGAAGCCTCCGAGCATGCTGGCGGTCAGGTCCGCCTGCTAGCGCAAGGTCGCAAGCGAGAGCTCATCGGCATAATCGATTGGCGATTACAGCAGATAGAGAAACTAAAGGGCAGCATCACCTATAATCGTTACGCGGAGAAGCAAGACATCTTGTCAGAAGGCGCGGACATAGTGGTCATCGCTAGCGGCGGTGTTCCGCAAAAGCCGGCTATTACCTACGGTGAGGATTTAGCGGAGACGGGCTGGGAGGTTCTCGGTGGCGCGCTACCGAAGTTCTCCTCTAGTGCGCCGATGCAGATAATGGTCTATGACGACAACGCCGAGCACGCTGGCGTTCAGCTCACGGAGGTTCTCGCGCGAGCTGCCAGCGCGAGCTCGTGCGAAATACTTTATGTAACGCCTGAGCGCGGACTAGCGCCAGACATAGGCGGGATGACGCACGCGGAGGTGGCACGAGTTTTTTGCGAGAACGATGTAAAGGTAGAGATAAACTCCCGCCTAGTCGGGCTAGAGCGACGCGGCAACCGCTTGCGAGTAGAACTAGGCTCCGACTACGCGCTCGACAAACGGCGTTTTGTCGAGGTCGACCGCCTGTTCGTCGAGCATGCGACCAGCCCGAACGAAGAACTGTACTTTGCCATAAAAGACTTATCGAGCAACCTAGGCGCGCTCGACCATGAAGCCTTTCTCTCGGACGAGGCGCAAGAGCTCTGCCCTAACGAGTCTGGCGAGTTTCAACTTTTCCGTATTGGCGATGCGCTAGCGGCTCGCAATGTGCATGCGGCTATCTACGATGCCCTACGGCTCTGCAAGAACTTTTAGCGGTGAGGGTCTCGGCAAAATCGATCACCAGAGGAGACTCTAAGGCGATCGCCAAGCTAGCCGCCAAGGCAACCACCAAGGCAACCACCAAGACAGCCACCAGGGTAGCCACCAGGGTAGCCACCAAGGTAGCCACCAAGACAGACTATCAGGAACAGCTAGCCGATAGCCAGCTAGCCAACAAGCGCATTTTATTTTTCGTCAAAAAGGGCGAGGTATTCCTACGAGAGCATAGCCACATCCTGCTCGCACTAGAGAAAGCAGGCGCAGAAATATCGATCGCCGCCCAAGCATCTACGAAGAAGCCTAATCCTCGAGCGGTAAACACGACTAGCAAGAAAGACCGCCCCAGCCCCAGCTCCAGCTCCAGCCCCGCTCCCTCCGCCTTCTCGCTGCAAAGATTTTCTATAACCGAGCTACCCTTCTCCGACCACGGCATCAACCCCCTATCCGAGCTAGTAGCCTTACGCCACTCGTTGCGCCTTTTACGCGCGCAACGCCCGCATATTGTCGTGGCTTACACGATCAAGCCGATTCTCTATAGCGCGCTAGCAGGCTTGCTACTAAGACTTACGAGTTCGCTAGGGTCTAGGGGTCTACATAATTTTCGCCTGATCGCCTTTTTCACTGGCATCGGACGCGCCTTTATATCGCGTAGACTTTTTCACCGCGCGTTGTCCTCTGCCGTCTGCCTGTTCCTCCGAGACGCGAGCCAGCTATGGGTGCTCAACGAGCATAACCGCGACTTACTAAGGCGCAGACTTCCGCAGCGCGCGGATAGAGTTTTACTGAGCTTTGACATGGGAATAGACTTCAGCCGTTTTCACGATGCGCTTAGCGCGAGCAAGCATGTCCAGGGTCTGGTCCAGGG
>JABABG010000128.1 GCA_014238315.1 Alphaproteobacteria bacterium | reverse complement strand
GCAATTTCGCGGGCAGATTTAATGATACCAGGCATCATATACTTACAGGCTCTCTCGTGCGCGTTGCCGAATGCTTTCTGCCGCTTGATTTCTACATAGATAGAACGTCCAGTTTCTTTGTTTCTGATAACATACGAAGGCTCGACACCGTGATATCTAGTATTTTTCTCTCCACGGAACCCATAGATACCTTGGAGGTCTTTGGGGCTACGTTCAACCTCAATTCCACTTTCGACTTTTTCAACGCAACTTCCTAAAGCCCCATGGAGAGCGTCTATAGCTTTTTTTCTTGCCATTGGTCTATTTTTTTACGAGCTGGATTTTTGGTGAGGTCGTTTCACGGTCCGCCGCCTCCAAGCCGCCAGCCTCCAAGCCGCCAGCCTCCAAGCCGACCGCTTCCAAACCGACCGCTTCCAAACCGACCGCTTCCAAACCCCAGGCTTCCCAGCCGGCAACCCTCTGGCGAGCAAAGAGTTCGATTTTCTTCTGCACTGGAAACATATCGACGATTCTTTGCCTGACCTCTTCGGGCTTTCTGCTATGCTTTTCTCGTAGTTTTTGAATAGTCTGCCTGATGTTCCTAGCGCCCCTAGGTTGCGGGATTTTACCTTTTTTGAAAACTAAGCAGAGCTCGTTCTCCGACATAGTATAGAAACCCGGATTAGGTTTACCCTTCTGCCAGACGAATGCGATGGTAGCCCAAGCAAAGCCCCAAGCCTTACCGAGGTCTATAGCCTGATCGAGATGCGGGGAGGTAGCCCACATAAAGAGCAGACAATTTTGCTCTGCAATATCTGCAATTGGTAACTGCATCAAGTTGCGAGTTTTAACGGTCCCATAATGCCTTACCGCGCCGCCGCTATCGCCATTACCAGCACCTGCGTGCTGTAGCTGTCCCTTATAGTCCCATGGCGGATCTGCGTAAATCACGGCAAACTTTTGTCTCGGCAGAGGAGGGAATCTAACCTCTTCCATACGAACGGAGTGTCGAGCGGCGACCCGACCATTTTCATCATTCTTATCTATAACTTGTCTTTGCATTCTTTTGTATGTGCAAGCAATATGCCAAGAAATATCCCAGTCAATGTGCCAAACAATGCGCCTTACTTCGAGACGATGCTGGTATTTTCAGCGACCCCGCGCCTGCCAGCCTCTACGAGACTTTTCTTTCTGCTTGAACTTATGAACCATATTGCTTGTATTGCCTCAACTGCATTACCCTGCTTGCATTACCCTGCTTGCATTACCCTACCTGCCTGACCTATCTTGCACGACCTGAGTTGTATAAGCTGACTTGTATAACCTCACCTATATAACCTAGATTGTATAACTTATCTTGCATAACTTATTTTGGATTGACCAAACTAGGAACTTACCTGCTACGGCTTCTGCGATAGCTATCTTCCCGCACCCGAAGCCAAAGTCTACAAGTCCAAACCCAAGTCCAAACCCAAGTCCAGCCTAAATCTAGTTTTTCTGCTTATCGACCAGAGCTTTTTTAGCAATCCAAGGCATCATTTCTCTGAGTTTTTTCCCTACTTCTTCAATATTATGAGAGGCGTGTTTTTTGCGCATGGCTAGGAAATGAGACGGATCGTTATACTCGTCTTGCGGTCGAGCATTTTCCGCCATCCATTTTTTAGTAAACTCACCTGATTGAATATCTGTTAATATTCGCTTCATTTCAGCGCGCGTTTGCTCTGTGATCAACCTTGGACCTGATGTATATGCACCGTATTCAGCGGTATTAGATATAGAATAGAACATATTCCCGATTCCGCCTTCGTACATGAGGTCTACGATCAGCTTGACCTCGTGTAGGCACTCGAAGTAAGCCATTTCTTCGGAGTATCCGGCCTCGACCAGAGTATCGTATCCAGCGCGCACGAGTTCGACCAACCCACCGCACAAGACGGCTTGTTCTCCGAATAGGTCGGTTTCGCATTCTTCTCTGAAGGTAGTTTCGATGATTCCGGCTTTACCTCCGCCTATTGCTGCTGCGTATGCGAGAGCCAACTCTCTGGCTTTGCCAGAAGCATTTTGTTGAACGGCGATGAGTGTAGGCACGCCGAATCCTTTTATGTATTGATCGCGCACGGTGTGCCCCGGACCTTTTGGAGCAGCCATAAAGACATCTGTATTTTCTGGCGGGCTTATGAGTTTAAAATGAATGCACAACCCGTGAGCGAATACGAGAGCTTTATTATTTATATGTTGTTTTATTTCATCCTCGAATATCTGCGGCTGTTTTTCGTCTGGCGCGAGCAGTACCACGACCTCTGCCCACTGGCAAGCTTGGCTAGGCGTCATGACTGTGAAACCTGCTTTTTGAGCTTTTTCTTTTGATTTTGAGTTTTCGCGCAAACCTACTCTCACTTCTTTTACTTCACTATCGCGCAGGTTATTTGCGTGAGCGTGCCCTTGACTTCCGTATCCGATTACGGCGATATTTTTACTTTTGATTTCGTTGAGATTCACATCACTATCGTATAGCGTTTTCATATTATCTCCGTAGTTGTAGTATTAGTTTTATTTATTGAGTGGGAAGGATTCGGCACCTCTATTAAGAGCGACCACTCCCGACCTTGCGATTTCGGTTTCGCCTAACTCTCGCAGCAGAGCTACGAAGGCGTCTATTTTATTTGAGTCTCCGCTGAGAGTAAAAACGAAAGATTCTAGAGTAGCGTCTGACACTTTAGCGCCGAAGATATTAGCCAGGCGCAGAGCTTCTCTTCGTTCAGGACCGCTAGCTTTAATTTTCACGAGGGCGATTTCTTTTTCTATATGTTCTCCTTTAGTTGTCAGGTCTTCTACTCCGTGGACTGGCACGAGCCTTGCGAGTTGAGCTTTTATCTGCTCGATGGTCATTTCGTCTCCTGATGTGACGATAGTTATTCTTGAGATTGTATTTTCTTTATTGATGGAGCAAACTGTTAGGCTTTCGATATTGTATCCTCTACCTGAGAACAATCCTATTACTTTAGACAAGACGCCGGCTTCGTTATCTACGACTGCTGCGATTGCGTGCCGCCTTTCTTCTGTTGCGCGCTGTACAACGGAGTAGTGGCTCTGTGATATATTGCTAGACAAGTTATTATAGAGTTATGTAGTTATACATCGAGTTCATTTTACCTATAACATATTATTAATGCCTTAGTCAAGCTTTATCATCTATTGTTTTTATTTACAAAATAAATTTTTGAAAATATTTTTTATCATCAATAATTTTCAATAATTTTTTATTTAAGTATTTTTTATTTTT
>JABABG010000126.1 GCA_014238315.1 Alphaproteobacteria bacterium | reverse complement strand
GGCTTGCGGGTTTGGCTTGCGGGTTTGGCTTGCGGGTTTAGCTTGCGGGTTTGGCTCGTGGGTTTTGGTCTGCGCGTAGCGGGGATTGCCTTTTAGGGCTGGGTCTATACTGAGGTTATGCTGAGGTTATACTGAAGTTATACTTTGGGGTTAGCTTGGACTAGAGTTGAGATAATTTTGAGAAAGACAAGATGATAAAATGGTAAAAAATGGTAAGTAACTCTCACCTTCGTCGTACTAGCTACTCGCGCAAAGTCTTTTTGCCTAGTTTGAGCGAGTTGCTCACCTTGCTACTGTTGCTATTAGCATCTGTTGCGCTTGTTTCTTGCGGAGCATTTTCGACGAAACTTGATAGCGGTGGCAATCAGGGCTCGTTTTCTAGTTCTAGCGGCTCTGGATTGGACATAGTTAACGATGTTCCGATTCCGCGTGGTGCTGTTTTGGACAGCGATCGCTCGTTAGTGTTGGGCAGGGGCTCGAACTGGACTGGTCGTTTAGTTTTCCGCGTCAATCGCCCTACGAGCAGCGTATTTTCGCTTTATCAATCGGAGATGCCGCAGTTTGGCTGGCAGAGCATATCTGTTATTCGAGACGAGGTTGGCATCCTGCAATATGTTATGGAGAATCGTTTTGTTACTGTTAGGATTTCTGGCAGCGGTCTTCGTGGCTCGCGAGTGTCGATTCTTATGGCACCGCGCTCTGATAACGCGGATCTTAGGCAAGTTGCCCCTGGGGCACCAGAGCAGCGCTAGCGGCTAGAGCAGGAGTTAGGAGCAGGAGTAAGAGATGGTAAGAGTAGCAGTAGTTGGGTAGCGGTCGATAGCGAGCGAGATTTTTTTGTGAGAAACGAGGCGAGTTTTGACGATTGTGTTTTTCTCGTCTCAAGTGGGAATTGGGGGGTTTGTTGATTGTTGGCTTTTTTATTTGCGCGTTTGCGCTAGTTCCAAACGAGCGATTTCGCACGAATGATAGAATAGCCTAGTTTTCGGTGCGGCGAGCAGCGTCTGCTTATGCGGCTTTGCGACTAGGCAAGAAATGGGGGGAGAATAGACGGACGCGTTAGGCAAGCTAATCAAACTAGCTAAACGCGCGAGCATTAACGAGGCTGCGACAATGCCAAAGACTTTTAGTTTTATCAGTATTGCGTTTATCACTGCATTGCGATTTTTCGCTCTAGCTGTTTTGCGAGGGCAAGAACTATCGAGCTGGCGAGCGGCTAACAGAAGGGACTATTTTAATGACGAAAAGGATATTAATAGACGCTGCGCACCAAGAGGAAACTCGCGCAGCCTTTTTAGTGGATTCGCGGCTTGAGGAATATGTAAGCGAATCAGCCGAGCGCAAGATTCTCAAGGGTAACATTTACCTAGGCAGGGTAACGCGAGTAGAGCCTTCTCTACAGGCGGCGTTTGTGGATTATGGAGGCTCTCGGCACGGCTTTATCAGCTTTCACGACATCCACCCCGACTACTTCCGCATTCCGGTATCTGATAGGGAAGATGAGGCAGAAGATGAGGATTCGTATAAGGACGACTTTGACAATGCGGATTCTGCTTCCGATTCGGTCTCGGATGTGGGTGGAGGAGATTCGCACGAGGACGCTCGGCCTCCCTCGCGCTATAGCAAGAGACGCATTGCCCCACATCGTCACTACAAGATACAGGAGGTTTTGACGAGCGAGAAGCCGCTTTTAGTTCAGGTTATCAAGGAGGAACGAGGCACGAAGGGGGCGGCTTTATCGACTTATTTATCGCTAGCGGGTCGCTGTTGTGTTTTGATACCGAACTCTACGCGCAGTGGCGGCATCAGTCGGCGCATAGAGGATACAGCCGAGCGCAAGCGTTTCCGTGACATCATCACTTCTTTGAACGTTCCGTCTTCGATGTCGGTTATTATCCGCACAGCGGTCCGCGGTCGCACGAAGCAGGAGATATCGCGTGACTACGAGTATCTGCTTTCGCTTTGGAGTGGTATTCGCGAGCGCACATTGGGTGCGACTGCGCCGTCTTTGATTCACGAGGATGGCGACCTTATCATGCGCACTTTGCGCGACATGCATACGAGCGATGTTGATGAGATAGTTGTATCTGGCAAGTCGGCTTGGGAATCTGCGCGCACTGTTATGTCTCGCATGGTTGCATCGCACGCACGGCGGATTAAGCTGCATAAGTCTGGCGGCAAATCGTTATTTCAGGAGTATGGGGTTGAGGGTCAGATAGCGGCGATTTATCGCCCGAAGGTATTGCTACGCTCTGGCGGTCACATAGTATTGCAGCAGACGGAGGCGCTTGTTTCGATCGATGTTAACTCTGGCAAGTCTACGCGCGAGCGTCACATAGAGGGGACTGCGTTGCGCACGAACTTGGAGGCAGGGGAGGAGATATCGCGTCAATTGCGCTTGCGCGACCTAGCGGGCTTGATAGTTATCGACTTTATCGACATGGACGGCAACCGCGCGCGCCATGATGTTGAGCATCGTATGCGCGAGTTGCTTAGTCTAGACCGCGCGCGTATTCAGATGGGTAGGATCAGTCACTTCAGCCTTTTGGAGTTATCGCGCCAGCGTCTGCACCCTACGGTTGTCGAGCGCGCGAGTTTGCCGTGCGAGAGTTGCGGTGGCACGGGTTATGTTCCGGTACGCAATATGGTTTTACTGGGCTTTTTGCGTTCGCTAGAGGAACAGGCTGGCAAGCTTGGCAAGAACGAGGGTTTAGAACTGCGCACGATCCCTGAGTTGGGCTTGGCGTTTTTGAACGAGAAGCGTCAGGCGTTATTGTCGGTTGAGGAGCGTTATGGAGTGCGCATCGATGTTGCTTTTGATTCGAGCCTACGTTTTGGCGAATCGAAGATTTTGCGTCTGCCATCGTCGCCGTTAGGCTCCAGACTTAGTTCTTCTCTTGAGACGGACGATGAGAACCTTTCGGATACGGAAGACGATTTTTCTGCGCGCCCAAGCAGTGCTAGAGGCGGTGCTAGAAGCAATTCTAGAAGCCAAGCTTCAAGGCAGAGTTCGAGTTCAGCCCGAAGCAAGTCTAGCTCTTCGCGCGGCAGTGCTACGACCCGCCGCCGCGCGCCGTCGCGCCGCTTTGCCAGTGATGAGAGGGATTCCCATAATGATGCGCACGACGATAGGCAACATTACGACACGCAGGATGCTTCCTTTAGCTCAGCTCAGCCAGACGATACGCCTTCGCCGCCTTATGGCAAGGAGGGTAGTGGGGACGGGGAGGCTTCTTTAGATAGGTCGGCGATGGCGGACAATACGCCGCCGAAACGCACCCGTCGGGTTACTGGAATAGAGGGGGGACGGGCAGAGCGAGATACTCAAAGAAGTAGCTCTCGGCAAGGTCAAGGCAAGGATAGCGGCAGGGGCGGGCAGGGCGCGCAACCGGACGACAGCGACCCGCGCGATTTTTTAGGTACCAGCAAAACTCTATAGTTAATTAGCTAGTTGGGGTTACTTATCTGGCTAATCGACTGGGATTGCTAACTGGAGTTGTCCGAATTTTCTTACTCAATTGCTAATTGAGCATATTTTTCTGTTGCAGAACTATGGTCTCGATGACTTCTTCGCCGAGGTATGTATTTAGTAGCGAGATGATTTGGTCTAGCTGATGTATTGCGATGGGGGCGAAACCTTTAGTTACGGCTAGCGTCAGGGTTGCTTTTTTCTGCGAGCGAGTTGCGGGGCTTTGTGTTTTACTCCCTGGGATTTCACTTCTTGGGCTTTTACTCCCTGGGCTTTCACTCTTTTGTATTCTGTTTTCTGGCGTAGGTATTTTTGTTTTTACGGTCTTTACATATACGATTTTGAGCGGTCGAGTTTGCTCGGCGAAGTTTTCCGAGATTTCTTGCGGCAGGATTTCGCGCCAGTTTCTGGCGAGGATTTCGAGCATTTTCACCTGCGGTTTTTTTCGGGCTACCTTTGCAGTCAAGGAGGCTACGAGCGAGCCTATCGCTAATGGCGCGCGAGTGGCGATGCGTTGCCTTTTACTATCGTTAGAACTTCTGCTCACCTTGCTTGGCTTAACTAGCTTAACTGGCTTAGCTATCTGGACTACCTCACCGGCCTCACCGGTCTCACCTACTTCACCTACTTTGCTGGGCTCGACTAACTCTACGGGCTTGACGGACTTCTTGGCAGACTTGACTATAGACATACGCCTTCACTAGCTTTTGCAAGGATGGTTTTGCAAGGATGATTTTGCAAGGATGATTTTGCAAGGATGATTTTGCAAGGATGATTTTGCAAGGATGATTTTGCAAGG
>JABABG010000124.1 GCA_014238315.1 Alphaproteobacteria bacterium | reverse complement strand
TCTTTATTTTGGGTCTTTATTTTGGGTCTTTATTTTGGGTCTTTATTTTGGGTCTTTATTTTGGGTCTTTATTTTGGGTCTTTATTTTGGGTCTTTATTTTGGGTCTTTATCCATAGAGCTTTATTGTTGACTATTTTAGTCTAGTTTTCCACCCGTTGATTTTCAGCGTCTCGCATAGCGCTCGATGCGATCATAACATTTTGCATGGGCAAGAAAGCCCAGCGCGGAGGCTTCGCTTCTACGATTCTTCTACCAACCATCCAGCCCTGCTTTACGCGCGGCAGTCTTTTGCCAGCACCATTCAGGCGCGCCTGCAGGCTTGAGCCCTTTCTCGCGAAGACGGCTAGCGTCATATACTTTGCGAGTCTTCGCCATTTTCTCCAGCTTTTGAATTGCACGAAACTATCCGCACCCATCAGGAACACGAGATTTAGCTTAGGGAAGGCTTTCGTCAGGGCTTCTGCGAGCTCGTGCGTGTGCGTTATGTTGAGCTTTTTTTCGATTGCCGAGACATTTTGTGCCAAAACATTTCCTTTTACATTTTCCGTAGCACTTTCCGTAGCAGGTACCTTTGTCTGCCAGCCCCCGAGGGCTTGACGAGCCAACGCCAATCGCTCGTCGAACGAGCTTTGCCTGCCTTTGTTTTGCGATCGGCTATCTTTAGCAGGACTAGCTTGCGCGAGAACCCAGAACACTCGTCCGAGCGACAGGTTCTTGCTCGCGTATTTTGCGATGGCTATATGTCCGGCGTGCACTGGATCGAAGGAGCCGCCGAATATGCCGACTTTCAGCGATGTGCGAAACCCGGTACCTTTTCCGAGCCGATTGAGTTCTCGCGCGTATTGTCTTAGTTCGACGATTCTGCGGTGATGGGCTGTTACTGCTGCTGGCTTATAGGGTGGCGGCATGCTCTTATTGTTGCTGTTATTCTTTCTCTTATTCCTGCTTTGGTTCCTGCTTTGATTTTTGCGCGAGACATGTTTTTGTGCATTTATGGCTTTAGTATTTTATGTATTTTATGTTTATGCTATAGACTTTATTTTTATGTATTTGCCTTTAGTTGCGGAGGATAGCACGAATTATGGACGATGGCATTAGTGGAGATTATCGGGTAAAGGATTTGTCTTTAGCCGACTGGGGACGGCGCGAGATAGCTTTGGCGGAGAGTGAGATGCCAGGCTTGATGGCGTTGCGCGCGGAGTATGGTGAGCAGCGTCCGCTATCTGGCGCGCGCATAGCGGGCTGTTTGCATATGACTGTTCAAACTGCGGTGCTGATCGAGACTCTGATGGCGTTAGGTGCGAGCGTTCGCTGGTCGTCTTGCAACATATTTTCGACGCAAGACCACGCGGCGGCGGCGATGGCGCGAGCGGGCGTTGCGGTTTTTGCTTGGAAGGGCGAGAGCGAGGAGGAGTATTGGGATTGCATCGAGCGCACGCTGAACTCGCCCGATGGCAGTTGGCGTGCGAACTTGCTCCTCGACGATGGCGGCGACCTGACGGAGATTATGCACGAGAAGCATAAGAGCCATCTAGACGAGATAGTCGGCTTGTCGGAGGAGACGACCACTGGCGTACAGAAGCTCTACGAGCGCGAGCGCGCTGGCACATTGGGCGCGCCAGCCTTCAATGTTAATGACTCTGTTACGAAATCGAAGTTTGACAATATTTACGGTTGTCGTGAGAGTCTAGTCGATGGCATTCGGCGCGCGACAGATTTGATGATGGCGGGCAGGCGAGCGTTAGTCTGTGGTTATGGCGATGTTGGCAAGGGTTGCGCGGCGGGTTTGCGCAATGCTGGCTGCCAGGTTTTCGTAGCCGAGATAGACCCCATTTGCGCCTTGCAGGCTGCGATGGAGGGCTATCCAGTTGTGCGGCTAGCCGATACTATTTCGACGATGGACATAGTTGTTACCGCGACTGGCAATTGCGATGTGTTGCGGCTGGAGGACATGCGTAATGCTCGCGATGGAGCGGTACTATGCAACATCGGTCACTTCGATAACGAGATTCAGGTAGGGGGATTGCGCAACCATGTTTGGCAGAACATCAAGCCGCAGGTTGACCAGATTACTTTTCCCGACGGCAAGAAGATACTCTTGCTAGCCGAGGGTCGTTTAGTCAACTTGGGTTGCGCGATGGGGCATCCGAGCTTTGTCATGAGTGCGTCCTTTACCAATCAGGTCTTAGCGCAGATAGAGCTGTGGAAAAATCATTCGCAGTATGAGAAACGAGTGTATATCTTGCCGAAGCATTTAGACGAGAAGGTAGCGCGTCTGCACTTAGACAAACTCGGTGCGGATTTGACCGAGTTGCGCGCGGATCAGGCGAAGTATATTGGCGTCGGCGTCGGCGGACCTTACAAGAGCGAGCGTTATCGTTACTGAGCGAGCCTGCTGATACTTGAGGATACTTGCGGGTATTTGCGAGTATTTGGAGATACGAGGGTTTCTAGCTAGTGTCAAATAGCAGCTCGCACGATCGCCTTCTTTGCAAAGGGTAGCCTATCTATCATAGCCATACCCGTTAGCCGTAGCTGGCGCAGAGCCGTGCTGTCGTTGCTAAAGAGGCTGTTTAGCCCGTCGGTTATGCAGATAAGTTTTCTCGCGTCATACTTACGGGCTTTTTCATAACGCGCCAGCATGTCGCCATCTCCTATATCTTGCCCTAGGTACCTCGCCTCCTTTAACAGCTTGAGCAGCTCGAAGACGTCGCGCAAGCCGAGGTTCAAGCCTTGACCGGCGAGCGGATGTATCGCGTGCGCTGCATCGCCCAACAAGGCTATCCTTTGCGCGACATACTTCCGCGCGTGCGAGAGTCCTATCGGGTATGAGACCCTTTTGCTTGCCAACTTTATCTCACCCAACCAAGCGCCGAACCGCACTCGCGCGTGCTTGAGGAATTCTTGTTCGTCTATTTCGACCAACCTTTCGATGCGCCGCTGTTTGTCGCACCAGACTATGCCGCTACGCTGTCCTAGTAGGGGCAAGCTAGCGAAGGTGCCATTAGGGGTAAACCACTCGACGGCTACCCCGCCGTGCGCACGTTGGTGCTCTAGGGAGCATACGAGCGCGGATTGGCGATAGTCTTTTTTTCTGCAGGTGATGCTGGCGCGTTCGCGTATTTGCGAGTTTTTGCCATCGCAGGCTAGCAATAGACCTGCTTGTATCTTCCCTGCTTGTATTTTTGCCGAGGGCTGAGCTTTGCGCGCCTCTTGCAACCCTTGCACTTCTTGCAAGACTATATCGATAGCGGCTGGCGTAGCTGCAAAATCGAGCAACCTTGTGGCGAGCCTCACTTCGATAGACTTATGCTCGGCTATGTCATCGTATAGCAGGTCCAAGAGAACCTGCCCCTCGACGATGCTACCGAGCGGGTCGCTGGCGAGATTATCCTCGTTAGTATTTCCGCCTGCCTCCCGCACATCCGCGGTTTCTGTATTTTTTGCACTCGTTCGAGTTTTTTTCCGCATCAAGTCTTTGTGGCTCAGATGTATTTTCCGCGTGTCTACTCCGCGCAAGGGATGCGCCTCGACTATGCGCATATCCCAAATAGGCGAGGAGTTCGCGAGCAATCTTTCTCGCCCACGCGGGCTTAGCAAATCGGCTAGCCTCTCCCAGCTCGTTTGCGCCAGCGCGATGGCGCGAATATCTGGCTGCTCTGCCGCGTTTAGCGCGCTGTTGTCGTTCGCGCTACTTTTCTCGCTACTTTTCCCGCTTGCTTTCTCGCTCGAGTTTTTTTTCAGCTGCTTTTGAGTTTTTGCCTCGACGAGCAGAACGGAGAATCCTTCGTTAGCGAGCGCGAGCGCGAGCGTTAGCCCGACTATTCCTGCGCCGACTATTACGACATCGCTTTTGCTCGCCATGATGCTTTTAAGGGTTATTTACCTAAAGTTTTCTGCCAGTTCTCTGCTGCCAGTTTTCTGTTACCAGTTTTCTGCCACCAGTTGTTTGTTAGTTTAGCTCTCTACCACCCACGCCATATTTAATCGAGTATTAGCTTGCTCAATCCCCACTTGCTCAATCCCTACTTGCTCAATCCCTGTCCGGCTTTTTTGGGTGTTTTTCGCGCCTTTTCCGTGAGTTTTTTCATCAGCAAGAATCCAAATATAGCGGAGCTGAGCGAGCCGATGAAGACTCCGATTCGCGCCTGCACTATAAGGTCGCTGCCGCTGTAAGAAAGCGCGCCGATGAACAGGCTTATGGTGAATCCGATCCCGCACATCATGGACATGGCGTATATGTGTTGCCAAGAGCAGCCTTTCGGTAGCTTCCCCCAGCCCATTTTGACGAGAATGTATATAGTCCCCGTTATCCCGATCTGTTTTCCGAAGAACAATCCGCACGCGATGCCGAGCGTTACGGAATGGAATAGGATGGCGTAGATGGAGGTAATCTCGGCGAAGGAGACGCCGGAGTTCACGAACCCGAACAACGGCAGGATACCGAAGTTAACCCACGGTGCGAGGCTATGCTCTATTTGTATCAGGGGAGATACTCCCATCTCGTTTTTCAACCTCAGCGGTATGCAGAATGCGGTTAGCACGCCGGCGATAGTCGCATGGACTGCGGAGTTTAGCACGCAAATCCATAGAATTGTTCCGAGCAACGCGTATGGTATTGTGGATGCGACCCCGCTACGATTAAGCACTAGCATCATCCATAGGAAGGCGGCCCCGATCATTAGCGGCAACAGCTCTATTTGCGGAGTGTAGAATATGGCGATCACGAGAATGGCACCTAGGTCGTCGATGATGGCGATTGCGACCAGCAAGACTTTCAAGCCGATAGGCACGCCCCTTCCGACGAGCGCGATGATTCCTATGGCGAAGGCTATGTCTGTAGCGGATGGTATAGCCCACCCTCGATACAGCTCGCTGCTACCACCTTGGGCTGCAACGAACGCTACATAGATCAGAGCTGGAACGAGCATTCCGCCAACCGCTGCGAAGAACGGCATCATGGCTTGGTCTCTGCGCGAGAGTTCTCCGGCGACTAACTCTCGCTTTATCTCTAGCCCGACGAGGAAGAAGAAGATAGCCATCAAGCCGTCGTTGATGAAATGCTGTAGAGTTTTTTTCAAGCCTACCACGCCGATGCTCAGGTTGACTGGCAGGTGCAGAAAATGCTCGTAATGTTCCGCGAGGAAGGAGTTAGCGACCATCAGCCCAAGCGCGCCCGATGCGAACAAGACTATCCCGCCAGAGGACTCTTTCTGCATAAGCTCGCGGATTGGGCTAGTTACTTTATCCAGCTGGTTATATTTTTCTGCCATGGCACTTTTACTGGTAGCGTCTCTACAGGTAGTGTTTTCACAAGTAGTGTTTTTACAAATGAGTGTCTCTATAGATAGCGAGAAAAGACTTTCGATTCAAGGCTCGATTTTATCGAGCATTATTTTTTGCGCTTATTTTTACTTTTTCTTTTTTCTTGCGCTTGCTTAGGCAGCCTAGCTATGGGATAAGGTTTCTACATATATCCACAATAACGTCGCGGTTTTTATAATTCTAACGCCGCTCTGGACAATGCTTA
>JABABG010000121.1 GCA_014238315.1 Alphaproteobacteria bacterium | reverse complement strand
TGAAGATACTAATGGAGATATAGACACCCTTTGGGCTTATGTTTTAACTCCGCAGCTTGATGCAAAAGATGATAAAAAGTGGAGATTTAAAGTTATAGATGGAAAAGAATTTAAAGCCTCTGTGATTGATGAGGGGTTCAGGATTCAAGTTAGGGATGGGAAATTTAAATTTGGAGGTGGAGATTCCGTTAAAATAAAAAGACAAAAAATAGAAAAGCAAGTTGGGGGTAGAATTAAACTAGAGTATAAAATAATTGAAGTCCTTGAACGCAAGGAGAGAGTTGATTTGCAAGAAAAGCTAGATTTTTAATAATGCAAATTTGATTTTATTATCCAAGCGGTAAGTTTATTATAGGCGTTATTCTCTATCTAGTCATAAAAGTAGGCTGAAACATGTGCTGTTTTTTGCTACAATAACTTACTGATGTTTTTGCCCCTCGTTGTAACTCGTCCGTTCTAGTCGCTCGTCAGGTTTGGGGTTCAGCGTTGGTAAGTAAGCCCTGAGGCATTCGTATTTTTTGCTTGCTTTTTTTGCCGTTTTGCGCGAAAAGCCTCGCATAATAAGTAAAAAACTCAATGCAAAAATAACACTCGGAGAATAAGCCATGAAACAAGCTCCTCGCTTTTCTGTCGAAAATAATCCACCGCGCGTACTCGCTCATTTCACCGTAAATAACTCCGAGCAAGCCGAAACGCTCGAACTGCAACCAATATGGTTGCGCGAAAGATGCCAAGACCCAGAAAATAGAGACCCGCTAACTCAACAAAGAACCTTCGATCCGCATCAGTTGCCAGAAAACCTCGTCATTACCGAAGCAAAACCCAAAAATAGCCCGCAGCAAAACGGTGCCCAAAACGCTCAAGAAATCTTCCTCGCATTCAGCGACGGATACAAAGGCACATACAATACTAACGAATTCCTCGCAGATTTCGATAGCCACGACGGATGCCCAATACCTAAAGCCTGGAACGCATCCCTGAAACCCATGCCTTGCGCATCATGGCAAGACCTACACAAAAATACCGAAATGCTCGACGCCTTGGAAAAATTCCTAACATACGGATTCCTCATCGTCAAAGACACACCAACCGAAAAAAAATCGATACTAGAAATCGCCGCTAAATTCGGATTCGTGCGCGAAACTAACTTCGGAAACTTCTTCGAAGTATACTCAAGACCAGACGGAAATGACCTCGCATATACCGCTAGAGAACTCTTCCCCCACACCGATAACCCCTACAGAAATCCAGTGCCAGGAATCCAACTGCTACACTGTCTCATAAACGAAACCTCCGGAGGACTCTCAACACTCGTAGACTCAATCGAGGTCGCTAGTGTCGTAAAAAAAGAAGACCCGCAAGGATTCGAAATGCTCGCAACAATACCTCTGCGATACAGGTTCATCGATAAAGAAACCGAGCTAATACATCATAATACTATGATATCACTCGATAATGCAGGTGAGGTCAGCGGAATACACTATAGCTCAAAAGTCGATTTCTTGCCGCCACTCTCAAGGGAAAAAACAATCGCTTACCATAAAGCTAGAAAAAAACTCATAAGCCTATTCAAAGACCCGAAATTCGAACTGAAATTCCTGCTCCAAAAAGGCGAACTCATGATGTTCGATAATAATCGAGTCCTGCACGGGAGAACATCTTTCGACCCAAACGAAGGGATGCGACAGCTGCAAGGATGCTACATCGATCGAGATGCTCCTCGTAGTCTATACCGAGTGCTGAAAAGGCAAGTGGCAGGCAATGGCAAGTAATGAAACTTGAACAAAAATCTCCGCCCGATCAGAAAGACGCACTAGGGCAGCAAGCCGCGGTCGGGCAGCAAGCCGTAGAGTTCGTCCGTATGAAGGACGGCTCAAAGGACGACTACCAATTCCTCGATAAGCTGGAGCGTTCTTACCTGCAAACATTGCCAGATCGCTTGATGGCAACTATGGCATTGCTCGAAAATTCGTTGGGCGGATACCAAGTCAGTAGGTTGCATCACTCTTTGCAAACCGCTACTAGAGCCCAGAACGATGGCGCAGACAAGCAGTTGGTCGCCGCCGCTCTACTACACGATATCGGAGATATGCTCGCACCCATGAACCACGCAGAGTTCGCCGCCGCAGTAATCCGTCCATACGTGCGCGAAGAAATTAGCTGGGTCGTCGAAAAACACGGGATATTTCAAAAATACTACTACGCTCACCATTTGGGTGGCAATAGAGATGAGAGAGATAAATTCAAAAAGCATAAGTGGTACAGCTCTTGCGCAGAATTTTGCGAAAAATGGGACCAAGCATCGTTCGACCCCAAATACAAGACTTTGCCACTTGCGCATTTCGAAGCAGTCGTAAAAGAAATCTTCTCTAAACCTATAAAAGGGTTATAAGTAGGTAATAAAATAGTGTAATCCGCGATAGCTCAGTTGGTAGAGCGGGTGGCTGTTAACCACCATGTCGCAGGTTCGAGTCCTGCTCGCGGAGCTCCATAGCTAAAATTGCATGAATTAATCGATATCTCTATTATAATAGAAAAGCTAATTGTTAAATAAGGTATAAAAATAGTGTTTGCTAATCTTACCGCTCTTGAAGATGGCGCGCACACCGATTTCTGCATTATAGGCTCTGGACCCGCTGGGCTGACCATAGCGCGCAAGCTCGCAGAGGCTGGCAAAAAAGTCTTCTTGTGCGAAGGCGGTGGCGAGGAAATTTCTGAAGAATCGCAAGACATATATAAAGGCGAAGTTATTAAAGGCGAATACTATCCTTTGGATATATCACGATTGAGATTCCTCGGCGGCTCTTCTAACCATTGGGGAGGAAGTTGTATTAACTTCGAAGACTATGATTTTAAGGCTAAAAAAGCTTCTCCTCGTGGGGCTTGGCCTATCAATGCTGACGATCTTAACCCATACAAGAATGAAGCAAGTGAAATACTAGATGTAAAACCAGTGCCAGAATCCGTTAAACTAGATATGGCGGGCGATTATGATTGGGTCATAGATAAAATATCGCATGGACGCCTTCCTATTCCTCAACAGCAAAAGTATTTAGAATACCTGAAAGCCAAGCAAAATCTGTTCGTGTTTTTGAACAGCAACCTAGTCGACTTGACAACCGACGGAGAAAAAATAGAGTATGCAAGTTTTGAAAACTATCAAAGTGAGAGTAGAAAAATTCACGCAGATAAATTTATACTCGCCACTGGAGGGATAGAAAATAGTCGAATCCTTTTATATAATAATATTAAAAATAAAGGGAAATTAGTTAAAAATTCTAAAACGCTTGGAAAATATTATATGGATCATCCTTTAGATCACAAGGCTGGTTATGCCGGTTTTTTTGATCATAATATTACATGGAATTTCCCATTTGAGCTCTTCGCCCCTCAAGAAAAACTTTTAAACCTATACGAAATTTTGAGTTTTAGTTGTATTAAGGATACTACGCTAAAGCCTTGGGGATCAAATAGAGAATTAGCAGATAATGTAAATAAGCGGTTAAATAAAAAACTGCAAGGAATATCGCCCGAATCCATAACTAAAGACTTATCCTATACCAATCTATTTGTATTCCCAGAGCTAGAGCCCGTGCTGGAAAATTCTATAGCACTCGGGAGTAATACAGATCGCTTTGGCGTGCCGAGGGTAGAGCTGTCCATAAAAGTAGGAGAGTCCTTTTTTCGTACAAAAAGAATATCTTGTCTTATCCTTGCAAAGTATATGCTAGAAAAAAAACTCGGTAGGGTTAAGCTGGCGCAGCATATATTGAAAGAGGAGCCCGCCGCAGAGTTGGAATGGGGAAACCATCACATGGGGGGAACGCGTATGGCAGAGACAGGCGAGTGGGGCGTGGTCGATAAAAATTGCCTCGTCTTTGGGCAAAAAAATCTGTATGTAGCGGGTAGCTCGGTCTTTCCAAGCGGCGGGGCTAACACACCCACTTACACGATAGTGCAATTGGCTTTGCGCCTAGTCGAGCATTTGCTCGCACAGCGAGCCTAAAAATGAGGAAGTAACTATGGCAATAAATAATCTAAATAACCGCAAAAAAAATAAACCACTCTCTGCCTCAAGGCGC
>JABABG010000120.1 GCA_014238315.1 Alphaproteobacteria bacterium | reverse complement strand
GGGAGCAGCAAGGGGAGCAGCAAGGGGAGCAGCAAGGGGAGCAGTAAGAGTAATGGGTCTGCTGGCGGAATTGCCGAAAGTGCTATCTACGCCTTTCCCTCCCCGCGCGGCGGACGCCTCGAAGCTCTATCGCCAGCTCATTTCCAGCAGATCTGCCGTGAGATAGAAAGCTCGGCTGCCATGTTCTCGGACGAAGAGGATAACCTGATGGCGCAGATCGTATCTGCAGCTCGGCGAATATCGCTCGACGGTAACGGGCGCATACTCCTGCCTAAAGATTTTATCGACGATATAGGCATAGCAAATTTCGCAGTCTTCGTAGGCTTCGCTCGCCGCTTCGTCATCTTCAGCGAAAGTAGCCATCAACGTTGGTACAAGGAACGCTCGCGTCGTAGCATAGCACCCTTGCCAACGCCGCTACCAGTCCACCCACCTCGTCCGAGTTGACAAAATTAAAGGGTAAGAGAAATTTATGCAGAAAAATGATGCGCAAAAGAGTTACTCGCAAGAGGGAGACTTGCAAGAGGGTGGATTGCAAGAGGGTGGATTGCAAGAGGGAGGATTGCATAGCGGACTGCATAGTAGCGTCATGACGCAAGAGGTCGTAGAGCTATTCGCACCCCTTGGCGAAGGGCTAGTCCTCGACGCTACATTCGGGCGTGGAGGGCACGCACGCGCATTGCTAACCCATACCTCCTGTCGAGTCTTTGCAATCGACTGCGACCGCGAGGCGATAGAATACGCGCACGCTCATCCCTTCTTTCGCAAATGCGCAGAGCGGTTTGCCATAGCCCAAGGATTCTTTGCAAACGCCAGCGAGTTGCTAGCAACCCACGATATCCACGCCCTCGACGGAGTGCTGTTCGACTATGGCATTTCCTCGGCGCAACTCGATAACCCAGAACGCGGCTTCTCCTTCCAGCGCAAAGGTCCGCTCGATATGCGAATGGCGCAACAAGGTGAAAGCGCGGGAGAAAGTGCATTAGAGTTTCTGCAAAATGTCTCGCTGGAGACGCTCGTAGAGCAGTTTCGCAAATGCGGTGAGAAAAAGGCGCGAAAGTTGGCAAAAACTCTGATCACGGCTCGACAACAAGGTCGTTTGCCGCAAGATACTCAAGAGCTCGCTGAACTCATACGCAATACGGTAGGTGGGAAGATGTCGGGTGCGAGAAGTGCAAAGGCAAGAAATACGAAAGCAGGGAATGCGCAGGCAAAAAATACTAAAGCAAGGAATACGAAAGCAAGAAATACGAAAGCAAGAAATACGAAAGATAGTGCTACGCTCGCCTTTATGGCGATAAGAATCGCTGTAAACAACGAGCTAGAGCAGATCGCCGAAGGCTTACTCCAAGCGGATAAATTGCTGAAAGATAAAGGGCGCATAGCCGCCATATCATTCCATTCGCTCGAAGATCGTATCGTCAAAAGGCAGTTCGCCCTATGGACAGGACGTAGGCTCGACGAGCCCACGCCCTCGCGCCACCATCCGAGTAAGCTGGATATAGCGTATCTGGATGCAGCGTATAATGACCGACAGCTAGTAGAAGGGACCATGGCATTAGAAGCAGGGGCATTAGAAGCAGGGGCATTAGAAGCAGGAGCATTAGCGGCAGAGGGATTAGAAGCAGGCACTGCTGCTAGCCCCCCCCTGCGTCCCGATATGCGTATCAAGCAAAAGACAAAGACACAGACAAAGACGGCTAGTATAGCTCGTTATCGTTGCCTGCTCTCCAGCTTGCAAAGACCCCAAGCGCGAGAAATAGCCGAAAATCCGCGTGCACGCAGTGCTAAACTACGCGCCGTCGAGAAATGCCCAACCTCTAGAAAAAATGATTTGCCGTTTAAACCCGCGAGACTGGTAGCCTGATGAGAAGCACCGCGACCCTGCTCGTATCCTTCGCTCTGTTGCTGACGCTCGTCTTTGCCTTGCAGAATAATAGCAACCTGCGTCAGCTACGCGCAGAGGTAAAGCATCTGCAGGAGGTTATCAAAAACGAAAAGTCGCGCATCGCGGTGTTGCGAGTAGATTACGCAAATATAACGCGCATATCTCGACTCGAATATCTAGCCGAGCATTTCCTGCCAGATTTGCGTGTCGCGAAAACTCAGCAAGTGCGCGTGCTCGAAGCGCAAGATAGTTCAGAGGAAGTACGCGCCGCTAGCGAGCCGAGAAATGCTCGCGAAGAAGCCCTGAGCTACGAGGCGATAAAATGACCAGAGAGAGCAAAGAGCAAAGGTATTGGCGTCGTATGCGCGAAAGTCGCATGCGATTATGCCTGCTAGGGCTAGGTATGTTGGTGATGTTTGCTGTGATGAGCTTCCGTCTGGTAGCCATACCCTTTAAAGAACCTAAACTCGACTCCGATAGGCAGGTTAGTGCTTACTCGGATCTTTTTCAAGCGCGCGCCGATATACTCGAACGCAACGGTGCGTTGCTAGCATCCGACCTGCAAGTCTCTAGTCTCAATGCCGATGTTCCCCTCATGCGTAAAGCAGGTGTAGACCTAGAAGATGCAGCGCGTAGGTTGGCGCAGAGCTTGCCGCAGCTAGACGAGCAACAGTTGCTCGCTCGTCTAGAGAAAGGAGGGCGTTTTCCAATCTTACAACGAATTTTGCCGACCGAGGCTTTCGCTGTGCGTAGCTTAGGTATCCCAGGGATCCATCTCATTTCTCGTCCGACGCGTCTATACCCGCACGGTGATTTGTTCGCGCACGCGGTAGGTTTCGTCAATGTCGATAATGTCGGGCAGAGCGGGGTAGAGCTCAGTCAAAACTCGCGGTTGCAACGCGACCAGCGTCCGATAGTCTTGACCATCGACGAACTGCTACAGCATATCCTACGAAAGGCACTGCAAGAGGCATACGAGAAGTTCGAAGCTCGTGCTGCCTGTGGGGTAATACTAGACGCTACCAACGCTGAAATTCTCGCCCTCGTATCCTTGCCGAGTTTCGATCCGCATCTGCCAGCAAAAATTACTCACAACCAATACTTTAACTGCGTCGTGCAAGGAAACTATGAGCTCGGTTCGATCTTTAAAATACTTACCATGGCGATGGCGTTGGAGAGCGGAGTGGCAAGTTTCGATAGCATTTTCGATGTGCGAGAGCCTATCGTTTTCTCTAACAAAAAAATATCCGATATAAAGCAGAGCGAGCGAGCTCTAAGCCTCGAAGAAGTCTTTGTCCATTCCTCGAATATCGGGGCTGCCATGATTTCGCGCGACTTGGGCGCCGAGCGACAGCAGGGTTTTTTGAAAGATTTCGCTATGCTCGATGCCTTGCCAGTAGCATTCGAAGGAAAGAGCAAGCCCTTACTCTCGCACGGTTCTGCAGAGCTTCGCGCGATGACTATAGGCTTCGGGCACGGAATAGCGGTGAGCCCCCTGCACCTAGCCTCTGCCGTCGCCGGTCTCGTCAGCGATGGGGTCGTGCGCGCGCCTAGCATAATCAAGGGTGCTTATCGCGATGAGGAAAAGCCCGCTCGCGTTATCTCTCATAAGACCGTGCGCGATTTGCGAAGGTTGTTGTTTGCTAATATACAAAAAGGAACTGGCGCTAGAGCTGCCGTCGATGGCTATGCGCTGGGGGGGAAAACCGGTACAGCAGAAAAACCCACTAGAACTGACGAGGGGGTTAGATACTCGCAAGATAAGGTCGTCTCGTCGTTTGTAGGCGTGCTGCCGATAGACGCGCCACGCTATGTAATCTTTACAATGTTGGACGAGCCACTCGCGCAAAGTGGAGACTTGGCGGCTATAAATGCTAGTCGAGTGATGGTCTCGGCGGTAGCGTCTATTTTCCGAGACCTCATCGTAGCGCGCGGGGTTAGGCGTAGCGTCCTCGAATCCGATGATTTCCAGGCGGCGCTCGGTATGATCGAGGAGCCAGTAAAGGCAGCCGCAAAAATATCGAATGCGGAAGAATCTGGAACAGACGGGTCTGTGGCGGGCGAGTCTGTGGTAGGCGAGTCTGTGCCAGACGATTCTGCTTCGCGTGCGCGGGTGGCACGATGATCGATAGCGGTTCTAAAATAGACTCCAAAAGCTATTCTAGTAGTAGCTCTAATGGGTATGCTAGTTTGCTCGCAAGCCTGCCAGGGATGACTAGCGATAGTCGTAAGGTGTGCTCAGGCGGGTTGTTCGCAGCGTTGCCAGGTGGCAAGCTGGACGGTAGGGACTATATCGACGATGCCTTGGCGCGCGGGGCTAAGGCTGTGCTCGTGCAGGAGGGTAGTCCGAAACCGACTGGCTTGCCTCCCGATACTATATGGCTGGAGTCCAGAGAACCCCGTAGGCAATTCGCAGAGCTCGCAAGCCTCTATCACGCTGAAAAACCAGAGCAGATAGTAGCCGTCACCGGCACGAACGGGAAAACCTCTAGCGTCATCTTCTTGCAACAGCTATGGTTTGCCGCTGGAATCTCCTGCGCATCGCTCGGAACTTTGGGGCTTGGTAGAAATGGTTCTGAGGCGCAGGCTGTCGATAACCTCGATAGCCTAACTACGCCAGACCCGATAGCCTTGCATAGTCTGCTCGCACAACTCGCAAGCGAGGGGGTGACCCATTGCGCGCTTGAGGCTTCTAGCCACGGTCTAGCGCAGCACCGTCTCGATGGTCTGCGTTGCAGTGCTGCTATACTAACTAACCTATCGCAAGATCATCTCGACTACCATAAGACTTGGGATAACTATCGTGCAGCAAAAAAAAGGCTCTTCCGCGAGTTGCTATTAGAAAACGCTTGGGTCGTATTGCCTATCGATGAGCCCTTCGCGCAAGATGTTATAGATAGCCTCGATAAGTCTGAAGTTCGTTTGCTGACAACGCGCGTAAGCGAGCAGCCATTCGCGCAAGGTGAGGTGCTCGCGTCTCTGATCGCCTTCGACTTGCGCATCGACGAGGAGCAGAGAGCCACGCATTTTTCCCTAGGTTTTGCTCGCAAAGATTTTGCTAAAACGGCAAAGCAAGGGGTAGAGCAAGGGGCGGGCGACTACATATTGTTCGAAAATATGCAAGTGCCGTTCGTCGAACGTTTCCAGATCAATAACCTACTAGGCGCGATAGCCGTTCTCGTAGCCATATCCGACCATGGTGTCGGGGATGGGGACAAGGATAGCCAGAATGCGCTTGCGGCTATGCTTAAAAATTCTCTAGCAAGGCTAAAGGGTGCGCGCGGACGCATGCAATGCTTCGAGCATCCAAAGTTCGCGCGCGCAAGGATATTTGTCGATTTTGCCCATACGCCGCAAGCCCTAGAGTTTGTCTTGCACGAAGCTAGACGCTCGCTAGGCACAAGCGCGGGGCGTTTGCTATGCCTCTTCGGTTGCGGCGGCGAGCGCGACCGTAAAAAACGTTCGATAATGGGAGAAATATCCGCAAAACTCGCAGATAGAATATACATCACCGACGATAATCCAAGGCGAGAAAAGCCAGCTGCTATTCGCAAAGAGGTATTACAGCCTTTGTTAAAATTGGCACAAGCGCAGGAAGCTCCGTTCTTTTGCGAGCTGGACGACCGTAAAGTAGCAATCGAAAAAGCGATAGGCGATATGCTCGATGGAGATGTTTTGATCGTAGCCGGCAAGGGACACGAACGCGGACAGCTGGTAGGAGAGGTCAAGCGACCCTTCGACGATGCTAAAGTCGTTCAGGCAGCCCTCGCCAAGATCGGAAAAACAGCCAGAGAAAATTGATGCAACCCAAACCCATGCAATCCAAACTCATGCAATCCAAGCCTATGCTATACGAAGAAAACGAGATAGCTCACGCCCTAGGGTTAACAGCAAGCTCAACGCCCAGAGCAAGCGGCGTCTCGATCGACTCGCGCACTATCAAAAGCGGTGAGGTTTTCTTCGCCCTGCAAGGCGAGCGTTGCAATGGTGCCGAGTTTGTCGAGCAGGCTCTAGCGCGCGGGGCTGCTTGTGCGGTAGTCGAGCAAAGCCATCCTAAAAGCCAGACCCAAAACCAGGCTATCGAGAATAACTTGGTTAATAACTCGGCTAAATATAGCACCTCCCGTCTGTTGCAAGTTGACTCCCCGTTGCGAGCCCTCAACCGACTAGCAGCATACGCGCGTAGCAGAACATCCGCGCGCATCATCGCCATAACCGGCAGTGTCGGAAAGACAAGCCTGCGCGCCCTGCTAGAAAATATCCTGCCCGCGCCAGTCGCAGCTAGCCTCGGCAACCAGAATAACCATATCGGCGTACCCCTATCGCTCGCGCGCATGCCCAAGGATAGCAAGTATGGCGTCTTCGAGTTAGGCATGAACCACGCAGGTGAAATAGATAGTCTCGCCTCGTTGGTGCGCCCGCATATCGCAATCATCACCGCCATAAGCGCAGTGCATACCGAATTTCTAGAGGACGAGTTTGCCGTGTGCGATGCCAAGGCTGAAGTCTTTAAGTATGTCTCCGATTTCGCGCTAATACCCGCTAGCGAAAAGTTCTCTGGACGCCTCATCGAAAGCGCTAAGGCGGTGCGGTTGATGCAGATCCATACCTTTGGTAGCGAGGCTACTAGCGACTATCGTTTGTGCGAGCATAAGATCGATGATGGTATGGTCGTTGCGCGCGCTCTTTTGCCCGCAAAAAAAATAGTCGTAGAAGAGGAAAGGGGAGAGGAAAACGGACAACAAGAAAACAAGCAACAAGAAAAAACGCGAGAGCTTCGCTGGCGCATCGCTGGTTGCTCGCAAGCGCGCGCGTTGGCAGGGCTATGCGCATTGGCTCTGTGCGATTTGTTAAACCTAGCACTAGAAACTATCGCAGAGCGACTAGAAAAGCAGCAGCCTCTCGTTGGCAGGGGTGCTATTGCTAGCCTGCTACTCGAACGTCCAGCTCGCCAGATTAGAGTGATAGACGAGAGTTATAACTCCTCACCGCTGGCTCTCAGCAACGCGCTCGCCTCGCTCGAGTCTAGCCCGCATCGGCGCATCGCGGCATTGGGCGATATGCTGGAGTTGGGCGAGCGCGCAGCAGAGCTACACAAAGCCATCGCGCCAGAGGCTGCTCGATATTGCGACCTAGTATTTACTTGTGGCGAGTCGATGTATTCGCTGCATCGCGCTCTTCCTCGTAGCAAACGCGGGGCGCATAGGGAAAATGCTCGTGCGCTGGCTAGCCCCTTGCTCGCGCGATTGAAAAACGGCGATACGCTACTCGTTAAAGGCTCGCTTGCTAGCGGTATGCAAGACTTGTTGGAAAACCTAAAGCAAAAAGTGGCAGCCTGAATGGAGGGAGTTCGTTCAATACAAAAAACTCGATAACTGACCTATGCTAACCTATCTCGCTACCTATACAGATATCTCGATCTTGTTCAACCTATTTCGCTACTTGAGCTTTCGTGGCGGCGGTGCGTTGGTCTCTGCATTGTTGTTGAGCTTGTTGCTAGGCAATTGGTTGATAGAAAAGTTAAAGGTTATGCAGGTGGGAGCTACCACCGTGCGCGAAGATTTGCCAGAAACCCATCTCGTCAAGCAAGGCACTCCAACTATGGGCGGGTTCTTGATGATCGTATCCGCATCAGCGTCTATCATAGTTTGGGTTGACTTGCGAACGCTCAGTGTTTGGATCGTCTTGGCAATGTTTTGGGGATTCGCAATCGTAGGATTCCTCGACGAT
>JABABG010000062.1 GCA_014238315.1 Alphaproteobacteria bacterium | reverse complement strand
CTGTGCATGCTATGTTGTGTGTTATAAAAGAAATTTTAAAGGCTGGAAATAAAAACTATGCAAGTATCGGTTTGGCAAATGTCGGTTGGGGGAGGCGCATAGTGGCGCGAATCGCTGGCGTAAATATCCCCATCGCAAAACGCGTGGAAATCGCCTTGACTAGCATATACGGGGTAGGTCGCTTCGCCGCCAAAAAATTGTGCGAGCAGTGCGGCATAGACGCCGCCGCGCGAGTGCGAGACTTGAACGAAGAAGCCGTAGCAAAATTGCGAAAAGCTATCGAACGCGATTATCGCGTAGAGGGAGACCTGCGGCGAGACGCCTCTATGCAAATTAAACGGCTGTTAGATCTAGGTTGCTATCGAGGGTTGCGACATCGTAAAGGACTGCCAGTGCGCGGGCAAAGAACTCACACAAACGCTCGGACAAGAAAGGGTAAGGCAAAACCCATAACCGGAAAGAAAAAGTAAAATACTGCCTAAAAAAATCTAACTGAAAAATCTCTACAAAAACTCTAAAAAGAGTTATAGAAAGGTTCTTACAAATGGTCTTGAAAAAAAAGAAAGAAAAACGCGGGCGCGTCACAGAAGGTATCGCTCATATCTATTCGTCTTTCAACAACACGATGATAACCTTCACTGACAAGCAGGGTAATGCTGTCGCTTGGTCTACTGCAGGGGTGGCGGGGTTCAAAGGTAGCAGAAAATCAACTCCTTATGCAGCGCAGGTCGCAGCAGAAAATGCCGGTAAAAAAGCCTTGGAGCTAGGGTTGAAAACCATCGAGGTCGCCATAAAAGGACCAGGCTCAGGACGCGAAACCGCACTGCGCACCTTGCGTGCCGTAGGATTCACCATAACCGCAATCCGTGATGTAACGCCGATCGCTCATAACGGATGCCGTCCTAGAAAAAGAAGACGCGTATAGATTTATCGTAACAAAAGCAATTCAAAGATAATCACAAAAGTAATCTTATTCAAAACTTAAACGAGACACCCTCATGACTAAAGACACGGCAATCGAAGAAAATACTAACATCTCCTTCAGCGCGCTAGAACGCAACTGGGACGATCTAATCAAGCCACGCAAAATAGATATTGACCCAGGTATCGATAAAAAACGTTTCGCAACAATCGTCGCAAAACCCCTAGAAAGAGGATTCGGACTGACGCTCGGTAATGCATTGCGCCGCGTGTTGCTGTCCTCTCTGCAGGGAGCTGCCGTTACTTGCGTACAAATAGAAGGAGTCTTACACGAATTCTCGTCTATCCCAGGCGTGCGCGAAGATGTAACAGATATTATCCTAAACATAAAGGCTCTCGCTTTGCGCATGGACTCATCGCAGCCTCACAAAATATACCTAAAAGCCGATAAGCCAGGATTGGTTAGCGCAAAAATGATCGATGGCGGAGGGCGTGTCGAAGTAATGAACCCAGACTTGCCAATATGCACTCTCGATAAAGACGCTAAACTAGCTATGGAGCTCACCGTCGACCAAGGTAAGGGATACGCGTCCGCAGAACAAAATCGTAGCGAAGTGCTACCCATCGGCGCAATACCTATCGATTCTATATTTAGCCCAGTGCGACGCGTGTTCTATCGAGTCGAAAATACTCGAGTCGGACAAGACACAGACTACGATAAACTTAGCCTTTCTATCGAAACAAACGGAACTATTTCTCCTGAAAACGCAATCGCTCTCGCCGCTCGCATAATGACATCGCAAATGGAAACCTTCATCAACTTCAAAGAACCCAAGGTTCCCAAAAAAGAAAAACTTCCGCAGGAAGAGACGCCGTTCGATAATAGTAATCTCTTTAGAAAAGTCGATGAAATGGAGCTATCCGTGCGCTCGGCTAACTGCCTCAAAAATGACGAAATTCTATATATCGGAGACCTCGTGCAGAAATCCGAAGCAGATATGCTGAAAACACCAAACTTTGGTAAAAAATCGCTCGACGAAATAAAGGCTATACTCGCAGACATGGGACTCGCCCTCGGTATGGAAATACCAGATTGGCCGCCAGAAAATGTCGCAGAGTTAGCAAAAAAACTCGACGACCCTTATTGAGCTAAAAACCTTATGCGACATAGAATTGCTAAAACTAAGCTTGGACGAAACACTGCTCATCGGCGCGCGTTGCTCGCCAACCTCTCGGCAGATCTATTCAAACACGAGCAAATCAAAACAACACTCGCTAAAGCAAAAGCCTTGCGCCCCGTCGCAGAAAAACTAATTACCTTGGGCAGATCTCAAAAACTACACGCTCGAAGAAGAGCGCAGGGGTTTTTGCGAGATGAAAAAATTACTAAAAAGCTGTTCGACATAATCGGAAAGCGCTTTGCTACTCGAAATGGAGGATATACGCGCATCATCCACGCAAACCCACGCCGCGGGGATGCCGTCGATATGGCTGTAATAGAGCTATTAGAGCGCGACCACGCGGCTAAGGGAACGGACGCAGGACCTACTAAAGCCGCTGCTGAAAAACGCCGTAAAGAAGAAGCGGAAAAAGAAGAGCAAACAAGCTAGACGCGTAGTCAAGGCTTTTTCAATTTCTTTGCTACCTACACAATCTCTTTTTTAACTCTCTATAGGCCGGGCAGGCGCGGACGCTTGTCGCGAGCTAGTAGCGAAAACATCAGGTGATCCTCCCATACGCCATTAATGTGCAGGTAGGCACGAGCTTCTCCTTCAATGGCGAAGCCACTCTTCAACAAAAGACGCGAGCTAGGGAGGTTGTCTGGCATGCAACTCGCCTCTACTCTATTAAGGCGTAGAGACAAAAAAGCATAGTCCATAGCTAGTATCAAAGCTTCCTGCATATAACCCTTACGCACGTGCGGAGCTCCTATCCAATATCCTATGCTCGCGCTCATGTTCACCCCATAACGGATATTACTTAGCGTAATGCCTCCCAAAAGATCGTCGCTTTCGTTGTGAAAAATTAAAAAACCTCGTAAATGACCATCTCGCCAGCCATCTCGATGGTAGTTGTTAAACCTTGTAAAGCCGCTAGGTGCCAGAACCTGCTCGTCCCACAATGGCTCCCAAGGTTGCAAAAAAGATTGACTCGCCTTGCGCAAAGAAATCCAAGCCGCGCTATCCCTAAGCGAAGCGCGGCGAAGGTAGACGAAAGGTCCGCGTAGATGAGGGAAATCTCGGAAAAACAATTCAATGAGCCTGACCAAAGGCAGTGATCTCCGATAAATAATCTTTCGACAGAGGTCCTAAAACCGTAACCGCACTCAATCCACCGAATACACGCTCAGCTACTGATAGTAGCTTACTTTTATCGATCATCGATATCTTCTCACAGGTTTCTCGCGGATCGATTAACTTGCCGTAAAACAGTAACTGCGATGCCCAATGGCTAGCGCGGCGCGGGGGGGATTCTAAACCCATCACCAAGGAAGAGCGCAACTGCGCTTTTGCTCTCGCAATGTCCTCATCGCGAAGCTCATCGACGCTAGATTGTAAGCAATTTTTTAATGCTCTTTGTAGCTCGCTCATTTTATTATGATCGCTCGCTGTGTAAAGCCCAAAAATTCCACCATCTTGCAACTCTTGATAAAAACTGCAAATCGAATAGGCTAAACCTCGCTTCTCTCGTATCTCTTGAAAAAGAGGCGACGCCATGCCTTGTCCCAACAGCGCGCACAGTACTTTTGCCGCATAGTAATCTTTATGATGACGCGAAAAAGCCGGAAAGCCGATAACGCTGTGACATTGCTCTATTTCTCGCTCCTCGACAGATAGCGAGCAGGCAAAGCGAGGTTCCTCGATAGCATGATCACTCGTAGGGGAAGGGGGGGCGGAAGAAGCAGGTTGCGCTTGCGGGAGGCGACCCAAGTCCTCTAAGGCTTTGTCTACAAAAGTCAAGCCACGATCAAAATCTCCGTTTCCAGAAAAAGATACCACCATATTTTCGCCATAGTAATGATCGGCTCGATGCTGTTGTAAATCAGAGCGGCGAGTCTCCGCAACGCTGTCACGATAACCTAAAATAGGGCGACCCAATCGTTGCTGCGGAAAAATTTGCGCCTGAAAAGCGTCAAAAACATGGTCGTCGGGCTGATCTAATGATTGGGCTATTTCTTGCGTAATAACCTTACGCTCCATAACCAAATCTTCTTCTGAAAAACGCGCGTTGCAAATCATGTCGCACAAAATATCTAAACCACGCTCTAAATGCTCGCTAGGCATACGCGCGTAAAAAGCAGTTTGCTCGCGCGAAGTATAGGCATTTATCATGCCACCGCAAGCCTCGATGTCCGCCGCAATTCGGTAGGCATCTCTATTCGTAGTGCCTTTAAAAAGTATATGCTCGTAAAAATGCGCTAGTCCAGCACGCGGCAAAGGATCAAAGCGAGAGCCAGTCGAAACCCAAATACCGCAGGTCAAACTTTCTACACTATCCACTCTATCGACAACAGCCTGTGCGCCGCACGAAAGTGGTGATAGGTATGGCAAATTTCTTGAAATCTTTTTATTCATATTAGGATCACATTTCGTCTAAATTGGAACTCGTTAGGGTATCCTAACAACAGGATATGTTGGTAAGAAATTATATCGAAAATACATTGCTCGGTACAAAAAATCTCAAGAATTATGACAAATCGTCTTTCAATACGCAATTTCGCATTGATCGCTCATATAGATCACGGAAAATCAACGCTCGCCGATCGATTGATCGAAGAAAGCGGAGCCTTGGCAAAAAGAGACATGCGCGAGCAATTCCTCGATTCAATGGATGTAGAACGAGAACGCGGTATAACCGTCAAAACCCAAACCGTCCGACTGCCAATGGTATGGGAGAGCAACAACTACATCTTTAATTTGATGGATACACCAGGACATGTCGACTTCTCTTACGAAGTCTCGCGAGCACTCGCTTCTTGCGAGGGGGCTTTCCTGATCGTCGATGCAACTCAAGGGGTCGAAGCGCAGACGCTCGCAAACGCTTGGCTCGCACTTGAAAATAATCTTGAAATTGTACCCGTGCTAAACAAAATCGACCTAGCGTCCGCCGACGGCGACAAGGTCGAAGAACAGCTACAGCAAACGCTAGGATTCTCAAAGGGAAACGCCGTGAGGCTATCCGCTAAAACCGGAGAGGGTTTGCAAGACCTGCTCAAAGCCGCTGTTCTTAGAATACCTCCGCCCAAACAAAGTGAAGAAAAAAATACACTACAAGCGTTGCTCGTCGATAGTTGGTACGATCCATACTTAGGGATTATGATACTCGTGCGCGTATACGCAGGCACACTTAAGCGAGGACAAAAAATCCGACTGGTCGCTGGAAAAACAGACGCAAGCATCGAACGCGTCGGTATTTTCTCACCAAAACCTGTGTCTGTCGAAAGCTTGCAGCAAGGTGAAATCGGCTTCATCACAACGGGGATAAAGTCACTGGCTGAGACGCAAACCGGCGATACCATAACACTCGCTAGCAAACCAACGGATATGGTCTTACCAGGTTTTCGCGCAATACAGCCAGTCGTCTTTTGCGGATTATTCCCAGAAAATGCAGAAAACTTTGAAGCATTACGGGATGCTCTTGCAAAACTCGCGCTAAACGATTCTAGTTTCTCGCGCGAAAAAGAAAGCTCGCCAGTGCTCGGATTGGGATTTCGTTGCGGATTCTTGGGACTGCTACACCTAGAAATAATCATCGAAAGGCTCAAACGCGAATTCGATGTAGAGCCTGTAACTACCGCTCCATCGGTCGCCTATAAAATCAAACGCAATAACGGCACCATCGTAGACCTGCGCTCGCCGGCAGACTATCCAGAACCAACCCAAATCGAAGCAACTCTTGAGCCCTGGATCAAGGCTACTATCTTGTTGCCGCACGAAGGAATTGGCGCGGTAATGCAACTATGCGTCGAATTGCGCGGAAAACAAATATCTCTAGATACACTCGATGAGCGCGCAATGTTGGTATATGAGATGCCGCTAAACGAAATAATCTTCGATTTTCACGATAGGCTGAAGTCTATAAGTCGTGGCTACGCTTCTTTCGACTACGAAGCTATCGGATTCCGTGAAGGAAATATGGTCAAGCTAGCTATACTCATCAATGGAGAGCCAGTCGATGCTCTCTCGTGTATTCTCCACGAGGCGCGGGCTGTCGGGCGCGCTCGAACTATGTGCGCAAAACTGAAAACCTTGATACCGCAACAGCTGTTCAAGGTAGCTATACAGGGAGCCATCTTCGGTAAAATCATCGCGCGTGAAACTGTAAGCGCATTGCGAAAAGATGTGACCGCAAAATGTTATGGGGGTGATATAACTAGAAAACGTAAGTTGTTGGAAAAACAGAAAAAAGGTAAAAAACGAATGCGGCAAATAGGAAAAGTCAATATACCTAACTCTGCTTTCATCGCCGCTTTGAAATCAGATATTTCATGACATACCCTCTACGACAAAGCTCCATGCAACAAAATTATTTGCATCAAAACTCTTCGCAACATAATCCATCGATGTTTGGTTTCTCGCGCGAGGAGCTGCTAAAAACCATCACAGCTAGGCAGCAGCCTAGCTATCGGGCAAAACAGCTGTTTCAAAATCTATACGCGCGTGGAGAAAAAAACTTTGACAGCATGACATCCTTGCCGATCGCGCTACGAAACCAACTAAGTCAAGAATTTTCTTTGCTAAGACCCTCAATCGTCGATAGACAAGAATCCAACGATGGTACAAAAAAGTGGTTGCTACAATTTATCGATGGAGCGCGTGCCGAAACCGTATATATTCCTGAAAAAAATCGCGGAACCCTATGCCTTTCTAGCCAAGTTGGTTGCACGTTGAACTGTCGTTTTTGCCATACCGGAACACAAAAACTCGTGCGAAACCTCAGCGCACAAGAAATACTCGAACAGGTTGCATGCGTAAAAGACGAGCTCAACGATTGGCAACAAACTTCAAATAAATCTCTAAACGAGCCGCTGGAAAATCCGCTTAGTCGAAAAATTACCAACATCGTAATGATGGGGATGGGAGAGCCGTTGTATAACTTCGAAAATGTCGCTACCGCACTAAATATTTTGATAGACGCAGAAGGATTCTGTTTCTCGCGCAGAAAAATAACCTTGTCTACCGCTGGAGTTGTGCCGATGATCACGCGCCTAGGGAAAGTGCTCGCCGTGCAACTAGCAATATCCCTGCACGCAGTGTCAGACGAAATTCGCGATAAAATCGTCCCGCTAAATCGGAAATACCCACTAAACGAGCTTCTACAAGCTTGTCGAGACTATCCGCGACTCAAAAACTCTGAACGCATAACCTTTGAATATGTAATGCTCGATCAGATAAACGACCATCTTAGCCACGCACGGAAACTCGTACAGCTAATCCGCGGAATCCCGGCTAAAATCAATCTGATACCCTTCAACCCCTGGCCGAATAGTCCTTATCGTTGCTCCCCCGCAAAACGCATGCACGAGTTCGCAGAAATTATCCAAAAAGCCGGATACGCCGCTCCTTTGCGGAGACCTCGCGGGAGCGATATTCTTGCCGCTTGCGGGCAATTGCGCACAGAAAGCATCAAAAAACGCAAAAGTGAAACGCATGAGCATCAGCCATATCAAAAAATATAAGCATAACCCTTGTAGCCAGAGCACAAACACTAGCATCGTATAAACTATGCAGCCTCTCAGTGCAAAGCAGAGCGCAACAAAAATTATCGTCGATGATATTAATGCCTTCCGCGCTTTTATTGCTGAAACTCAGAAGGAGGCTGACGCAAAAACTCATAAAGGGACCCTGCTCGCGTTAGATTTTGGTCTAAAGCGTATCGGTGTTGCCGTAAGTACAAGCCAGAGCAATATAGCCGTAGCCCTTCCAGTTCTCCAACGCAAAAACCAAGCCGAAGACCTTCTCTTTTTACGAAAACTTTTCGCCGAACGCGGTTGCATGGCTTGGGTTTTAGGGCTGCCTTTGTCGCAATCTGGTAAAGAAAGCGCGATGAGCCTCGAAGTACGACGCTTCGCTATAAAACTAGTTGCCGCTCAAAATCCACAAGCACCATTGTTGCTGTTCGACGAACGATTTACCTCAGCGTTAGTACAACGCTTAAGCGGAAACACAGTCAGTGTAGGGACGGATAGGAAAGTAATAAAGTCTGCCCGTGCCCGAACAGCACAGAGGGCAAAGAAAAAAATAGCGATTGATTCGGCAGTTGCTACCCTACTATTACAAGATTGTCTACGTGCTTTGGGCCAGTACTTGTAATATGCGCGTAGATTTGCGATAGTTAAAGATTCACTTTGATTCCGAATCGGATTATAGAGTGTGACTTTATCGCGTCCGAGCCGACATAGCTCAGTGGTAGAGCAAGGGTTTTGTAAACCCTAGGTCCGCGGTTCGAATCCGTGTGTCGGCAACTATAAAAATGTCTAAACAAAAACTATTGCGAAACCCTACGTTCGTATGAAAACCCTAACCGATACTGCCTTTCGTGTCATCAGTTTTTTGCCGCCAGAACAAGCACGAAGTATTGCTTTGTACGGCACACGTTTTGTAAAACAAACGAACGTAGTAGACCCTACCCGTCTTAATCAGAATCTTTGGTCACTATTATTTGCCAACCCGATCGGGTTAGCCGCTGGCTTTGATAAAAACGCGTCAGCGGTTGGTAATCTTAGTAAAATGGGGTTTGGCTTTATCGAGATCGGCTCAATAACTAAACGAGCACGGGGTGGAAACTCGCAACGTCCGCGCATGTTTCGCCTGAAAGAAGACCTCGCAATCATCAACCGCCTCGGGCTACCCAACGATGGTCTTGAAAGCATCGAGCGACGCTTGCGACGCCATTTCAACAAAGCTACGCGCTCTGCCAACAACGCAATACAAACAATCCGCACGGTGCTAGGCGCAAACATCGCACCAGACCCAGATTCCTTACACGATGATGGGTTGTGTCGCGAAGAAATGATAAGTTGTTTTAAAGCTCTACAGCCAATCGTCGACTACATAACTATTAATGCCTCTTGCCCCAACACTAAAAAACCCGTACGAGAAACCTATAAGGTTGGTAAGATAGCCGAGTTAATCGAAGTGATGCGTAAAGCCGAACCAGGCAAACGGCGCATACCTTTGCTGGTAAAAATTTCGCCAGACCTGATGCAAACCGATTATCTTGGCTTTGCCGATTTTGCTAAAAGTGGCGGATGCGATGGTATCATAGTCGGGAATACAACTCTGGAGCGATACCCTTCGTTACGCTCGCCAGAGCGAAACGAGCAAGGCGGGCTTAGCGGAAAACCCCTCTCCGATACCATCAACGATATACTAAAGGATATTTACAAACACACAGATGGTAAGGTTAAGCTTATCGGTTGCGGAGGAGTATTCTCCGCACAAGACGCCATGAAAAGAATTTTGAACGGAGCCTCGCTCGTGCAAATCTATACCGGACTCGCCTATAAAGGACCACGATTAGTTGACCAAATACGCTTCGATTTTTCTACCTTGCTCAGACAATATAAACTCGAATCTATAGAGAGCGCGGTTGGCAAAGCCGTTAGTTAAAATTTTTGGCAAAAATAATGAATGACCGAAATTATCACCCGCATACGTGACATCGTCAAACCTTTCGATACCATCATCGTCGATCAGTGGGGAGTCATGCATAATGGGCGAAAAGCATCGCAAAATACAAAGCTTGCCCTCTTAAAAATAAAAAAACTAGGCAAATGCATCGTAACTCTATCCAACTCTAGTAAACCTCGGCGCGAAACTAAAATGATGCTCGATGCGCTAGGGTTCGAACAAGGACAGCACTATGACCATATAGTTACCTCTGGCGCAGATATGCAAGATCAAATGCTAGAGCCAAAAGACGAATTCTATCAAGCTCTACCAAAAAATCCTCGGTTGTTCGTCCTCGCAACATACGATGGCGACTTATCATTACTCCAAAACATGCCTTGCCGTGTCGTCGAAAATCTAGAGCAAGCAGACGCGCTAATAATTACGGGCTTGGCATACGGGCAGGGAGAAGGTGAAAAATTAGCCAAACTAAAGGCAATCCTCGCCATCGCCAAAGTAAAGAATCTACCTCTAATATGCCCTAACGCAGATATGGCGGTCGCTATGCCAGACGGCTCCATACATCCTTGCGCAGGAGTCATCGCAAAATATTATGCTCAACAGGGAGGAAGGGTAAGGATGCACGGAAAACCAGACCCGCACATATACTATTCTTGCTTCCGACTGGCTGCAGAAAAAATACCCATAAACAAATCCGCAGAAAAATGCTTGGCAATCGGAGATTCTCTCGCTAACGATATTAAAGGGGCGCAAAACGCCAAGTGCAACGCGTCACTTTTTGTCGCCAGTGGCATACATCAACACGATCTTGAAATGCAAAAAATTAACGAAAGCATAAATCCACAAAGGCTAGAAAAGCTAACTAATCGCTTCAACATTACTCCCACATTCGCAATAAACGAGGTATGCTGGTGAAAAATTTTTACTAGTAATAAAAGTATGAAATTTGGTTTTTAAAAAAAAATTGCTGTAGAGTGTGTTCTCTATGCAAGCTCACTGCGACTACCGTCGCTAAATCCAGACTAATGCAATGAGTGAAAAAAGCTCCCCTACTAATAGCGAAAAAAGTCGCGTTTGGGACCTCCCGACTAGATGCTACCATTGGGCGCTGACCGTCTGTTTCGTTGGGGCAGTCATCACAGTTGAAAATGGCTTCATGCAGGCGCATTTGGTTTTCGGCATAAGCATATTTACGCTCATTTTATTTCGACTGATCTGGGGGTTGTACGGCTCTGACAGCGCGAAATTTAAAAATTTCCTACCAAAAATAAAGGATATATGGCACTGCTTAATAAATATAAGGCAAAAAAATAAACCTCATATAGGGCACGACGCACTAGGCGGATTCGCCACTTTCGTGATGTTGATCATGCTATTCATAACACCCACATTAGGGATGTTTGCCAATGACGATCTATTGTTCGAAGGACCGCTCGCAGAGTTCGTTTCGCAACAAGCGAGCAACTATATTAGCTCTCTACACGAAAATGCCGCAAAAGCGACTATCGTAGTGATAGGAATACATATCTCCGCAGTCTTGTTCTATTGGTTGTACAAAAAAGACAACATCATTACACCCATGCTAACAGGCAAAAAAATGCTACCCCCTCTACTGAAAAAACAAGCCAGTGAAATGCGATTCGTGGACCCGAAAATAGCTATATTATGTTTAATTTGTGCAATGGTTATCGCAGGCATTATTCTAGTTTAATGTTGAACCAAAAATAAACATTATTATTTAAGAATAGGGCGTCCCATTCGACGTATAATGTGACTTCCGCCATCAATGATAACTTCTAGTCTATCAGCCCACAATACATTAGGTAATTCATGAGTTTGAAAGGAAACATGGCTATCGCTCGCATAGGAAGCTTTATAAACTTCTTTTGCTCCATCGTACAAAGACCAAGAATAACCATAGAAACCTCTAACGGGTAAAGAAACCTTGCTAATTTTACGCCTAGTGAAGTCTATAGACAAAGATTGAACGACTTTTTCACTAAACCACATGACATAACCGTCCTGCCAAGATTCTTGATCAACTTCCTTCATCGAAAGTAAAGATACTTGTTTTTGTAAAGATGGGTAAAAATGAGAAAATCTTTGTTCCGCAAGAACAAAAACCATAGGTAATTTATAATCTTGGAAATTAATAGATACAATTTTTTTCATGCGAGATAAGGAAAACAAATCACCTCTAACAACTTCTCTAATATCTGAAAAATATGCATCTATAGCCGGATCTGGTAAATGAGGGGTTGCTCCTATAACCCAAGCCTCAAAATCCGCGGGCAAAGGATGAGCCATATGACCAATTCGACCCCAAACCCCAGTAATACGACTCAAATAAGGACTACCTAATAGATAGCTCACAATATAAGTGTCTCCAGTGGAATGAAGACCTATAAGACCGGTACAACAAGCTACCTCAACGGAGCTAGGCTGGTTACCCGAAAAAGATTCTACGTCTCTTAATTGTCTTGTGAGAGAACGCCGAGCCTCTGGACGTTCATTAGAAATACCTGACACAAGCCCTTCGCCCAAATCGGTTGCCCTATGCAAAATCGAAACAAAAGAAAAAATAAACGATAATAAAATTATCGACAAAACAAATTTTCTAAAATTCAATAAATCATTGGTGGAATTGTTTTTAGAAGAAGAAATTAAAAATCTTTTCGATTTCAAGTAAAATGAAAGTCCGCATAAACCATAGAAAAAAGGAACCGAAAAAAATCTTCCTTGCAAAAAATCTCCGCCAATCCAAAGAATATATAAACCATACAAAAGCAAGCCTAACCCAATAGAGTTTGTTTTCGTAAAACAACGGTTGCGAAAAATTTCATAAAACGAAAATACCATAACTGAAAAAATAACAAAAAGTGTAACAGGGTCTCGTAGTAAAGTCAGCTTATAGTAGCGAAGACCTTGCTCAATAAAATTAGACAGGGGCGCATCTATGTTAAGCTTCACTATAGATGTATTGGGAAACGGAAAGCCAAAATACCAGGTTGAAAATAACAACCACAAAAAACACACACCAATCGGTAGAAGAATTAAAGATAGGCGATAACCTGACAAACGCCATACATATAAACTCATCGGCAACAGCATAAATGCATAATCCGCCCTATTTAAAAACAAGCCAGCACACAAAAAGAAAAATAACAAACTAGGCCTGCCAAAAAATAACAAATAACAACAAGCCGCAACTAAAAAATAACTCAACGCATTTTCTAAACCAGAACTCGTATAAACCATAAATGCATGACTGCTAAAAAGAATTAACAAAAATATTAAAACAACCCCTATCTGCAAGCCTCTGACACCCCTTAAATATATCCATAGGGCGCATATACAAAAAAACAAATTGGTGAGCACCGAACTGATAACTATATTATCCTCCCATATAAAACCAAAGCTAAGAAAGTGAACCGCCGAAAGCACAAAAAACCACAAGGGATGTGTGAATGTTTGTAGACGCTCGCCAAAATTCCAAACGATGCCGTAACCTTCCACAAAATTAACAACCTGCCTAAATGTCATACGAGCATCGTCTACAATCCATGCTTGAATAAGAAATAAGAATAAAAATAATATAAAAATGGAAATATAAAAAAAACGACCGCAGTGTACAGAAGCCAGGGCATTAAAGCACCGCAAAAAACGCCCCTTTAAACCTTGTGAAAGAAATAATGAGTTTTTCAAAAAAAGCATAGCCAATTCCATAAATTTTCCTATTAAGACCGCAATTCCAGCAAAGCTACATTTTTTAACTACAAAATACAAACCCTCCGTCACCAAAATGCGTAACAGTAATAATCTGATAAAAAATGAAAATCGTATTATAGTAGTCTGATGTTAGATACTCATACTCGCTAAAACAATTAACCATGCCTAGTAGCAATATAAAACAAGAAATTCACACGAAATCCTCCTATACAACCGCTACCAATAGAGGCTCGGTGACGCAGAATAGAGAGCAAAAAAAGCCTGAAAAAAACGCTCTCGAAAATATTCAAAAAGGCATTGAACAAACTCCCATAAGGCGTCTGACGCAAAAAGTCATCAACCGCATCTCGGCAGGTGAGGTGCTGGAACGACCCGCGGCAGCCGTCAAAGAGCTCGTCGAAAATGCGCTCGATGCAAATGCATCGCGAATAAGGGTGACTTTAAGACACGGAGGTAAGGCACTCATAAGAGTACAAGACAATGGCAACGGTATGAGCAAGGATAACTTAATGCTCGCAACCGAAAGGCACGCAACCTCCAAATTAAAAGAAGATGACTTATCAAACATAAATACTTTCGGGTTTCGTGGCGAAGCACTCGCCGCTATCGCCGCCGTAAGTCGTATGAGCATAAAAACAAAGCAAGAAAATCTATGTCCAATCGAAATATTCGTAGAGGGGGGAAGGATTGGAGAGTGCAAAAGCTCTGATCAACAAGCAAAAGGAACTACCGTCGAAGTGCAAGACCTATTCTTCGCAACACCTGCGCGATTGCGATTCTTGCGAGGGGACCCCTACGAAGCCGCACTCATAATAGCTCAGATAGAAAGAATCGCTATGGCAAATCCCTTCGTCGAATTCGAATGCTTCGAAGAAAAGCGTCAAAAATTATCTCTTCCCGCAATACACGAAAATATCGAATTCAGAGCAACGCAAAAAAGGGTTGAGCAAATACTAGGTACGCAATTTATTGAAAATGCCTTCCCTATATCAACCCAACATCAACGTATGCGTATAAAAGCTCTATGCGCATTACCGACATACAACACAAATAGGACCACAAAACAATTTGTTTTCGTCAATAGCCGACCGATTCAAGACAAAACCTTGAGTGGTACAATTCGCGTGGCTTATGGCGATTCAATACCTGCTAGAAGGTTTCCCATTTTCACGATATTCATCGACATACCGCCGAGAGAAGTCGATGTAAATGTTCATCCCTCCAAAACAGAAGTGCGATTCCGCGATCCGCAAGCGTTACGCACATTCATTTTATCAACCATAAAACGAGGACTCGATTCTAACGCCAGACGCGCCGCAAACGCCGCATACCGTTTGGCAAGTATAAGTCCAACCGACCAAAACAAAGAACAACAAAATACAATTGGAAATGTGCAAAAAGTATCCACGCAAAATAATGATAGCTATGACCTCAAACACATGAGGGAATTTGTAAAACCACCAAAGGAACTAAGGAAAGTAATACAAACCAAATTACAAAGTAATCATTCAAGCTCGCCAACTACAAAATACAACGAATACCGCAATCCATCGACGCAATACTCTCCCGCACTACCAATAGAGCAAAAAGAAACTGCGCAAAAGCAAAGTTATAGCTCTGTACCTGAGGTTCCCGATTCCTCTTGGGCAACCGGATATCCTCTGGGTGATGCCAAAGCCTGTCTGCACAAAAACTATATTGTCGCACAAAACGCTGAAGGATTAGTCTTAGTAGACTCCCACGCCGCACACGAGCGATTGCTATACGAAAAACTGAAATGTGATTACGCCGCTAAAAATATACACATACAAAAATTACTGATACCAGAAATAGTGCCGCTAGCCGCATCAGACCTGCAGATTTTACAAGCGCAGGGAGGATTTGTGAAGAATTTCGGGTTCTTGTTCGAGTTGTTCGACGAAAAAAACGCTTCGTTACGAGAAATTCCTGCTTTGCTAAAAACTAACTCTGCTATAGAAATGGTCGAGGACTTATGCTCCCTATTGCGCGAAGAGCAACAAAGTATAAGTGAAAAAAAACTAACAACCCAAGCTTTAATAGAACCGACTGTGAGTGCTACAAGTTTGCTTTCCCAATCGCTGATCGATAAAATCCTATCGAGGCTAGCCTGCCACGCCGCAGTACGTTCAAGCCAAACCTTGAGCGTCGACGAAATGAATGCTTTGCTAAGAAACTTGGAGAAAGAGTCTAAGTCCGCGCAGTGTAATCACGGCAGACCGACCTATATGCTTTTCACCCTAAAGGATTTAGAGAAACTCTTCGAACGAGATTAAATTGCAGACCATTAGTAGCGTAGAAAATTAACAGCCAAGACGTAACCTTTGAGCTCTTTCGTTAATTATTAATGAATAAAAAACCACTTGCCATTGCTTGCATGGCTACCTTCACTTACGTATGTGCCTTGGCGTTAGTGATTCCTTTTTTACCCTTCCAGGTTTTAAAATTCGGAGGGTCTTACGTATATGCAGGTGGAATTTTTTCCGCCTTTTCTGCTGCATCCTTTTTATCAGCACCACTGTGGGGAAGAGCTTGTGAAAATTGGGGAGTACGAAAAACTCTACTGATAAGCGGAACTCTAACGATATGCTCTTACTACAGCCTATTTATTGCTACATCGCTACAAGGACTATACGCAGCGCGCATACTAGCTGGTCTATCGGCAGGATGGTTGATCGCTTGTCAAACATTGGTTGCCAAGTCTACCGATGATGAGCAACGCACAAAAGGGCTAGGATTGCTGGGTGCCGCTTTCGGTTGCGGCTTCGCTTCCGGGCATATTCTTAGTGCTTGGTTAATTGGTGCAAATTTAGCTCCTGCAAAAACCCCCGTGCTGGTAGCTTGTTTCGTCTCGTTACTTGCATGTTTAATTGCAACATCCATCGTTATGCCCAAAAGAAAGAAAAACTCGCAAACACTCGCACCCCATAGGTGGCGCAACCTTCTATCAATGTTCCGTGTAAAATCTTTGGCTATAATAATTTTTATTTATTTTCTAGTATCATTATTATTCCATGGATTTGAAGGAGTTTTTGCTCTTTGGATCGAAGAAGCATTTACATTCGGTCCAAGAAAAGTAGCTGGCCTACTTGCCTATTCCTCAATAATCGTAATCCTCGTGCAGGGAGGAATCGTCGGAACGCTCGCGCGGCGGCTCGGTGAGAGGGGGGTCGTGTTGTGGGGGCTTGTCTTCTTGTTATTAGGTTTTATTAGCCTCGCCATCGCCATAAATATAGCCACTCTACTGGGTGCTTTGACACTAATCGCAATCGGTATAAGTTTAAATAACCCCGCAATACAAAGTTTAATGAGTAAAAAATCAAAAAGCCAAGGAGATGGGTTTGGCTTGTTGCAGTCTCTAGCTAGCCTTTCACGAACGATTGCTCCTTTCGGTTTCGCGTTGTTCGCAGCAACCTGGGGAGGGAGGTTACTTTTTGTTATCTTTGCTTGCACATATTTACTTATCTTTTTTGCTATCACAACCTTCTCGCTATTATCTAAAAAGGCTTAAATATCGCTAGCAACAAAATTAAGATAAGTAAAATCGTGGGGACCTCGTTAGCAATTCGAAAGAAACGTTCTGGCAATCGGTTTTCTTTTCGCGCAAAAGCTTTTCGCCAAGATGCCAAATAAAAATGGAAAACACTCAGGAGTAAAAGACATAAAAGTTTTGCTAAAAACCAACCTTCACCCCAAACCCAAGCCTGTGTGGTGAGGGCAAAACCAAAAATCCAAGTCAAAACCATTGCTGGAGTCATTATAATCTTCAACAAGCGACGTTCCATAACCTCCAGCATCGCAAAAGATTCAACTCGAGCGCCACTATGATAGACAAACAAACGCGGCAGGTACAATAGTCCCGCCATCCAGCTAATGAACGATAGCATATGAAGAAAGAGAAGAATTTTATATAGCACTTTTGCTTTAAATGCCTCACGCAGCTTTCTGATCAAGAGGGCAGGGACAATTGCTGAAGCCTCGCGGGCAGATACGTTTGTTTTCGTAGCTCGATACACTCGCGGAAGTTGGACTGTCAAGACGAGCGGAAATTGCACTCGATAGACCGATAATAAAACTAGAGGAAACTCCAACAGTGGCGGCGCGCAAGTAAATTGGAACTTTGCTCTTGATCGCTATCTCAAAGTATTCTTTGTCGAGCTCGTAAAGCGTTTCCGAATGTTCGGAAACAAAAGCTATCGGCACAACTAACAGCGGCCTTCTTTCTGAACCCGCTCGGCGAATTTCATCTTCTGTGTAAGGTTGTAGCCACTTCATCGGACCGACTCGACTTTGATAACATAGTTTCCAGTCATTCGACGCAGATAGTTTTAAGCTCTGTACTATTGCGGCGACCGTTTTTTCCATTTGATGTTGGTATGGGTCCCCACGATCAACAAATTTTTGCGGAACACCATGCGCAGAAAACAAAATACGCAAAGGCTTCTGTCCAGCAAAGCTCTTTTCTTGTTGCAAGAGTTCTTTAATATTATTGCTGATCGCCTCCACAAAACCAGGGGCATCAGGATAGCAACAAAGAACTTTGGTCTTGCATTTTAATCCTCTTGCGCGAGCACAGCGAGTCCAAAGTCTCAAAGACGAAGCGGTTGTAGAACTAGAAAATTGAGGATAAAGGGGAACAAGAATAACCTGGGAGGGGCACCATTTTTTTACTTCGTTAACTGTATCACAGCTCAGCGGATGCCAATAGCGCATAGCTATAAAAGCTTTAACTTTCTCCGATCGAATTTTTTGCAAGTTTTGCTCTAACGCAGCAACTTGCTTTTTTGTGTTTTCCAGAAGAGGGGACCTTCCTCCTAAAGTCGCATATATTTTTGTAGCCTGTCGTGTTCGCAATGTCGAAATTAGCAAAGCAAGAGGAAAGCGAAGTAAAAATGGAAGGCGGATAATTGCCGGATCTAAAAATAAATTGCGCAAAAAAGGTCGAACAGATTCGATTTTATCCGGAGCACCCAAGTTGAAAAAAACAACAGCAATTTTGTTAGAAGAGTCGTTGTTTTTTTTATAACCCTTATCTGAAAAATAGTTCATGAAATTATCTTCACCTACTGGAAATTGCGCACTAAAGAAACGGCGTGAGTTACATTCTCTGGTGGGGTTTCTTTTAATATGCCGTGTCCCAAATTAAAAATAAATGGACGATCACGAAATTGGGTGCAAATTCGCTTAATCTCTTTTTCCAGCCCAGTTCCACCAACTAATAAACGCATTGGATCAAGGTTGCCTTGAACAATAATGTCTTGAGATAACAATTTATCTACCATCCGTAAATCTTGACCAGAGTCTAGTGAAATGCCTTTTAACCCCGTTTTCTGTCCATACAAAAAAACTCGGCTACCCGCTTGTCGGGCAAAACCAAAAATCGGATATGGCGATAGGTTTTCTACAATTTCCTTAGTTGGAGTAATAACCCATCTATCAAACTGGTCTTCGTCCGTAAGCCCCGCCCAGCTGTCAAAAATCTGCACAAAATCAGCTCCCGCAGAAAACTGTATGGACAAAAATTTTGACAAAATAGAAGTCAAGTAGACTATCAAATCAGAAAAAAATGAAGGGTGAGAAAGCGCAAAGTAACGCATCTTTAAAAAATCACGGCTACTCTCTCCCTCAAGCATATAAGCAGCCAAAGTCCAGGGGGCTCCGCAAAAGCCTATCATTCCAGCATTAGTAAAATTTTCTTTGTCCAACTTATCACGTAGCAATACTAAAGTTTTAGCAACAACGTTTAACTTTTCTAACACCCTTTCCTCTTTGGGAAATTTAAAAGTTTGGTCAATGGAAGAAAGTAAAGGACCTCGCCCTTCTTCAAAACTAACCGACAAACCCATCGCATAAGGAACAAGTAAAATATCTGAAAATAATATAGCTGCGTCAAAAGAGTAACGACGCATTGGTTGAAGAGCAGCCTCAACAGATAAATGAGGATTGTTACAGAAAGATAAAAAATTTGATTCTCGTTCTCTCAACCTTCGATATTCTGGTAAATAACGACCAGCTTGTCTCATCATCCAAATTGGAGGAGGATTGAAAGAACTATTAGTTAGTATTTGTGAGGTGTTTTTACTTGTCATAATAATTTAAAAATTTTTTTTAAATTACTTCTTATTATTAGTCTGTTGAAAGATTGTAAAAACTTGTATGCAAAAACGCCAGTAGCTTATCCACAGTATATTAGGTAATTTAATTGAAAAAAATACACGTGAAAACAGCCATTTTTGATAAAATGCTCAATTTGTTGATAAGATTATAGCCAAGCAATTTATTTAATTGATAGAATTTTTTTGTGGAAAAAAGACTCGTGTTTTCGAACAATTTTGTAAAACCAGATTTTTTAAAGGGTTTTCCCATCATTGTTACAACTTTGTTACTATGAAAAATTTCTTTCTACACTTGATTTCTGATTCTACAGGAGAAACCGTACAAAGCTTGTCTCGAGCTTGTCTCGCTCTATTTCCCTCTTTCTTGGCTGTCGAGCGCTTACACCCGCTCATTCATAACGACTCTAGGATGAAAAAAATTTTTCCTTTGTTAGAAGCTGAGCCCGGAATAGTGATTTTCTCGTTGGCAAGCCAAACCCTATCGGAAAGATTACAAGAATTTTGTAATAGTAAATCGTTCCCATATTTTTCTGTTCTTAAAGGGCCGCTAGACGCGCTAACTAATTATTTTGACTGTGAGCCAGTCGAGCAATCTGGGGCACAACATGCAATGGGAGATAACTACTTTCGTAGAATCGAGGCGATACATTTTACTTTGGCTCACGATGACGGTAATGGAATGGATACATTGGGAGAAGCAGATATAATTTTGTTTGGTGTCTCCCGTACATCAAAAACGCCGACTTGTTTTCAATTGGCAAACCGAGGTTTTCGCGCCGCAAACGTTCCTTTTGTTCCTAATATGCCTATTCCTCAAGAATTAACAAATGTGCTAAAAAATCATAAAACACCTGCTATGTTTGGGTTAACTTGTAATTCTGAACATCTGCTCGCTTTGCGACGCAACCGCTTACAATCGATAGGACAGGAAGCTTCTTATAATTATATTGATCCAGATTCGGTTAGAGAGGAAATTGCCGCCGCACGAAAATTTTTTCAAAAATTGGGAGTTATTCGTTTAATCGATGTAACGAACCGCTCTATTGAAGAAACAGCATCGGCAATTGTCCGCGACATAGAAAAAGAAGAGAAGGTATCATCGTTAAACCCCATAGACTAATCTTGGCTTCTCGCAGTCCTTCTCGAGCGCGTATGCTCTCATGCTGTGGACTCATCTTTGAATGCGAGTCTGCCGATCTAGACGAAGAAGAAATTATAGAATCTTTGCGTAGCGAAAAAAAAACTCCAGATGACATAGCCCGTTGTCTAGCAGAAATGAAGGCGCGTAAAATAGACGCTCGGATAAATGCAGAAAAAATTTTTGCCGAAAGCAATAGACCAAATATTTGCTCAATGCCATATATTTTAGGTTGTGATCAGATACTTACGTGCGAATCTTCTATCTACACCAAAGCCGAAAATTTATCCGAACTACGAAAAAATCTCCTAAAACTCAGAGCCAAAGAACATATTCTCTATTCAGCGGCAGCTATCGTGCGTGAAAACGCTTTATTATGGAGCCATTGTGCAATTGCTCGGATATATCTGAGGGATTTTAGCGAAAAGTTCTTGGATCATTATCTCTCGCGTTTTGGCGAAAAAATTCTTTCGTCCGTCGGAGGTTATAGGGTTGAAGAAGAAGGGGCGTTGCTATTTTCGCGCGTGTCTGCAGACCCCTATGTAATACAAGGATTACCTTTACTTGAATTATTAGCGTTCTTGCGCGAGCAAAAAATAGGAGACCCATTGCTCTCGTGATAAAAAACACCTCGTTGCTAACCGCGCCAAGAATTTCCTCTAGCACAAAACTTTGTGCGGTTATAGGGAAACCCATCTCACACTCATTATCGCCGCTAATCCATAACCGTTGGTATCATGATCATTCGATCGATGCTGTATATTTAGCCCTGCCCGTAGACTCAGGGAAGGTAAAAAAAGTCATCGACACTCTACATAACATAGGGGCACGCGGGGTGAACATAACTCTGCCACACAAGATAGAAGCCCTTCAAGCTTGCGGTCGCCTTACGGAAATAGTTAAAAAAATTGGTGCGACGAATAGTGTCATATTTAGAGAATCCGAAATAATTGGCGACAACACCGATTCTGAAGGATTTTATAAAGACCTTTGCGCACATCAGCGATCAAACTCTTCCTCACAGGGATTTTGTAATAGAGTCTGTCTTTGGGGAGCCGGTGGTGCGGCTCAAGCTGTTCTCCACGCCCTATTGAATTTGCGAGCAAAAGAAGTTCTGATCATTAACAGAACTTTGGATAGGGGGAAGAAAATGGTGGAGAAGGTAAGGGGAGAGGTGGGAGGAAACTTTCGAGTGGTTTCATCATGGTTGCAGGAAAAAAAATTCGTAGCTGATTGCGACCTCTTTATTAATGCTACTTCATTAGGTATGAAAAAAAATTCGGTACAAAAAACCACATCCTCGCCGAGAGTAACAAAATTAGATCAATGTAGCGAAGACAAAAATACGCAAAAGCAAGAGCATTTTTTTCCAAAATTCTCACAAATAGTGAAAAATCCAGAACAAGCCCTAGCTTACGACCTCGTCTACAACCCTATAGACACCGAATTTTTAAAGTGTGCTAGAAAAGCAAATATGAAAACCGCTAGCGGAATTGGAATGCTTGTAGCTCAAGCAGCAATATCGTTCGAGGATTGGTTTGGTATTTCTCCGATAACATCACAAAAAAATTACGATGGTTTGATCAAACAGCTCGTATCGTATATCGAAAAAACACTTTAGAAAGATAACTACTCGCAACAATCATGTTAGTCATTGGTCTCACAGGTTCTATCGCTTCTGGAAAATCCTTTGCTTTACAAGTGTTTACAAGCCTGCGTTTGCATACATATAGTGCCGATGATGCCGTTCATAAAATTTTAGTTGCAGATACGAAACTAAAGCAGCAGATATTTCTCCGCTTTCCGAATACAAGGGACAAAGATAATAATGTTATAAGGAGGAAGCTCGCGCAGCATGTCTATGCAGATGCGAAAAATAGCCAAACTCAAAACAGCAATAGTCGGCAAGTTGATGGAAACCTGATGTGGCTGGAGAAACTTATCCATCCGAAAGTGTTGATATCTCGTAAGAAATTCTTGCAGCATTGTCGTAGGGTCGGCGCGAAGATCGTCGTTATAGAAATACCTCTGCTGCTCGAAACAGGCATCGAAAATGAATTTGACCATGTCGTCATGACCTTCGCGCCAAAATACTTGCGTAAAAAAAGAGCTCTGAAAAGAGACGGTATGACTTCGTTGCGATGGCGAAACATTAATCGGCGACAAATGCCAGATTGTAAGAAAAAAACTAAATGTAATGGCGTTATTATATCCGGTTTGGGGAAGGTTGTCGGTAGACGTAGCGTAGTAAAGTCGCTGTACCGCTTCCGTAAAAGCCTCTTTCGGAGATAAATTGCAAGAATGAACCGCAAAACTAACAAAACTCAACACCACGCAGTGCATTTTTGCATCGCTCGCCGTGGCGTAATGCCACCTCTTTAACCCTTCTGTAACTATCGCTAGGATAATCGTTGCGCTTGGCTTTCTAAAACTTGTCGAATTACACGCTAAATACCCAGTTTCAAGTTGCCATAAGGCTACCTAAACTGCTGTAAGCCAGTCATCAACCTTGCGTTTAACCTTGCATCAACTTTGTTTAAGTTTTAATCCTTAATCGCAACGTTTATTACCCGAGACTATTTCTTGGACCGAATCTAAAATTATTTTTTATCTTATCTTTTTATAATTCTGCCAGAGCCGTTAGCCAAATTTTTATACGAACCTCTATCTCGGCTCTTCCATAGTTTTTGTTCCGCATGCGCCAGTTATACGTTTATCGCCTTTTTGCTATCAATCTTCGCCAATTGTATTTGCGTAAGGTAGGTGGTGCGATCGATCGCCACGGGTTACCTTTTTTCTTCTGAGTAGCAACGATCCGCATTCTTTCTTCTAAATTAATCGAATTGGTCTAAACTTGGACAATTTAGTTGCTAAATACGATTGTAGTCATAAAAAATAACTACAAATAAAGTTATTTATATTTTGCCAATTCAACCCCTGATTTTATCCAGAAAGGGATCGAGTTGCTTGGAGTTTTTATAAAAAATGGTAATTTTTCCCGCATCTTCGCCGCTTTTCCCATGCTCAACCTGTGTTTTTAACCCCAATATCTCCTCAATTTCACGCTCTAGCGCGACTATATTAGGGTTTTTTTCTGTTTTTTCCTGTTTGTCAGATAAATTACCAGATTTTTTCAACCTGCTGATGATTTTTTCTGCCTCGCGCACGGTCAAGGACTTCTTTATAAAAATTTCCGCCATTTCTTCCGCATCATTTAGCCCAACTAGTAGCCTCACGTGCCCTTCGCTCAACGTTCCCTCAGCAAGTTTGTGCTTAACACTAGCCGGCAGGGACAATAGGCGCATGCTATTGGTGATCGCACTACGGCTCTTACCAAGTGTTTGCGCTAAATCTTCCTGCCTATAGCTAAAACGTTCTATTAGCGATGCGTAGGCTGCCGCTAGCTCTAACGGCGTTAAATCTTCGCGCTGGATGTTTTCGACTATCGCTATTTCCGAGAGTTGTTGCTCGTTGAGCTGTTTGACAATGGCTGGCACCTCGTGCAAACCCGCGCGTTGAGCTGCCCGCCAACGCCGCTCACCTGCAACGATGATGTAGCTAATATCTTGTCTCGCGCTTTCGATATTTACGCTTTTACCTTCGCCGTTACGCAAAGAATCTTGCCTATCAGCTTGATTTTTATTGTCCTTTTCGTTCCAACCTTTTGCCGCGGTTACTATCAGCGGTTGCAAAACGCCATTCTTCTTTATCGAGGCGCTAAGCTCGTCTAAGCCTGCATCGTCAAAATTTTTGCGCGGTTGACGCGGGTTCGGCGCAATATCGCCGATGGCAACGCTAATCAAGCCCCTATTTGACAACCTTCCCCCACCCTTACGCGAGCTATTGTTCTCCACATTGTCCGCCGCCTCAGTACCTCCTAGCTTATCGAGGTCATCACCGAGCAACGCCGCAAGCCCTCTACCTAGATTATTAGCACCTTTTTTCATTTTGCAGCCTCCTCCTCTTCGCTCACACCGAGCATCTCGCGCGCTAGGCTCTCGTAGGCGAGGTTGCCTGAGCAGGTTCGGTCGTAGAGCAGAATCGGTTTGCCGTGCGAGGAGGCCTCCGATATGCGTACATTGCGCGGTATCAGTGTCTTATAGACTTTTTTGCCTAAATGCGAGCGCGCGTCTTGCACTATCATCTCCGAAAGGTTGTTGCGCGAATCGTGCATCGTTAGTAAAACGCCTTCTATCTCTAGGCTCGGATTTAGCGATCGCCGCACTCGTGCCAAGGTTTTGAGCAGATGGCTTAAACCCTCGAGCGCAAAGAACTCGCACTGCAACGGTACTAGCACCGCGTCAGCTGCGCACAACGCGTTGAGCGTAAGAAAACCGAGCGCCGGCGGACAATCGATGAAGACATAATCAAAGCTAACGTTGCTCTGCGAAATAGCACTTCTAAGGCGTGTATGGCGGTCGTCCTGCTCTGCAAGCTCTACCTCCGCCCCCACGAGGTCGATGCAGGAGGGGACTAGCTCTAAATTTGCTATCGAGGTTTCCACCCGACAGCCATCGAGAGCAGCTTTGCCAGCAAGCAGGTCGTAGCTGTTCGCGCTACCATTGTTGCTGATACCAAAACCCGTCGTCGCGTTGCCTTGCGAATCTAGGTCGATTACTAAAACAGAGCAACCCCTAGTCGCAAGCGCGCTCGAAAGATTGATGGCAGTCGTCGTCTTGCCAACTCCGCCCTTTTGATTTGCCAAAGCTATAACCTTGCCCATAACCCCGTCCTTTCCTTTGCTGAGAGAATCATCGCTATTTACCTATTACCACCTTTTATACTTCCCTATTCGCTGTTGCCGTTGCCGCCGTTGTTGCCGCTGCCCTTAGCTGTTCTGGGCTATTGCGAGCTGTCTTTGACTACCCCTGACTACCCCTGACTGCCCCTTAGACTACCTCTGACCACCACTTAGACTACCCCTTGCTACCTTTGAAAAAGCTCTGCAACAACCCTATAAAAACTCTACAAAAACTCTACAACAAATGCGAACTTTATCGGTTTGCTCTATGAGCAACCCATTCCCATTCCCATATTTTAACCACCGTGTTTAAGGTTTTGTCGGAAAAATTCTCTTGCAAATGCTCTACGCCCGCGCGGATCCTCCAGTGTTTGCGCGCCTCCGCCAACTCAGCTTGCCAGCGACTGCCCTTTAGCAATAGCGCCCGCGGCAGACCAGGCGATTTATCCGATTTATTAGATTTATCCATTACACTCGTTGAGCTTGCACTAGCCCCGCGAATCTCACACGTTTTGCGCGCTCGCCTGCCTATCTTCCAGCCAGCTAATAATCTTAGCGTCTTGTCGATGCTTGCTAATGCGCGCGCAACAACGATGTCTGTCGCGCGCGCTCGCGCCTCTATGCGCTCGGCTATGACGGTGGCGCTAGAGCATGTTTCACGTGAAACATGCGTGAGAAAAGACGCCTTCCTTTGATTGCTCTCGATTAGCGTTACAGAAAGCCGCGGGCGCAGAATCGAGATGACAAGACCAGGAAAGCCCGCGCCACTGCCTAGGTCTACTAGCGAATAGCTAGAGTTTGGTAGAAAGCGAAGCAACTGTACAGATTCGTAGCAGTGACGAGACCAAAAACGCCGCAAGTCGCCAGAAGAAACTAAGTTCATGCGCGAATTCCATTCCGTCAAAATGTCTCGATAACGGCAAAGGCGAGAACTCTGCTCGGTGCTAATCTCCGCAAAGCCAGATACCGCGTGCGTCAGTGTAGCCGCGTCAACGATAGCAAGGTCGGGGGAAAAATTATGAGAAGAATCAGGAGGCAACGGAACGCTCGCCTATGTTCTCGCGAAGAGGACGCAACGACCCTTCCTGCCTATTGGAAAGTCGAGCCTTCTTTCGCCTCAGCCTCTTGCAATGTCTCAATAAAATCAGCAGAGCCGCAGCAGTCATGCCCTCTATGTCAGAAGCCTCGCCTAAGGATGCCGGACGTAAGGATGAAAGTTTCGTCGAGAGCTCGCGAGAGAGACCGTCTATCTTGTCGTAGGCTAAATCGCTCGGTAGCAAAAGTTCGCGACCGCGGTGGTAGGCAGCTATGTCTAGCTTTTGTCGTGCAAGGTAGCCGCTGTAGCGCGAATCGACTCGCAAACGCTGCAAGTCGTCCGAAGATAGCTCGCCTAAAGAAGGAAAAAATTCGAGCAGACTCGCGAGCGAAACCGAATCTAGTCCTAATAGAGTGAAAGCCGAACGCCTTACGCCATCGCGGCGGACTTCTATGCCAGAACGGCGGAGCTCGCTCGGACTTGCGCTCAACGAGCAGGCAAGACTGCGGGCGTGCGAAAGGCGAGCAGACTTACTTTTATAGGCGCGCGCGCGCGCAGAGCTCACGCAGGAATGTTCGATGCCTAGCGGCGTCAGACGCTCGTCCGCCGTCTCGGCTCGTAGCGATAAACGATACTCGGCGCGCGAAGTAAACATCCGATAGGGCTCCGCCGCTCCCAAGCGGGTCAAGTCGTCTATCATTACCCCAATGTAGCTGTTCGTGCGCTGCGGAACAAAGCCCTCAAAAGAAACAGAGGGACAAAAACAGCGATGCGCCGCGTTAACACCTGCAACTAACCCTTGCGCCGCTGCCTCCTCGTAGCCAGTCGTGCCGTTTATCTGGCCGGCTAAAAACAATCCCCTAACCTTGCGAGACTCTAGGGTCTTGTGAAGCGCGCGTGGATCGACATAAGTATATTCAACCGCGTAGCCGAATTGTAAAATCTTCGCATCCTCTAATCCCTTGATAGTACGTAAAAAATCTCGCTGAACCTCGCGCGGCAGGGCGGTCGAAATGCCGTTCGGGTAGATAACATCGCTGCTCAATCCCTCAGGTTCTAAAAAAATCTGGTGACGAGGTTTGTCAGAAAAACGGAAAACCTTGTCCTCGATCGATGGGCAGTAACGAGGACCGCTAGAAGTGATGCCGCCAGAAAAAATCGGCGAACGCTCGTGCTCAGACATAATGAGGGCATGCGTGCGCTCGTTCGTCCAAGTGATATGGCAAGCTACTTGGCGAAGCGTGATGTCGCTGGTCATAAAAGAAAGGGGAACGGGGTGCTCGTCCGCTTGCTGCGGTTCAAGCGCGGAAAAGTCGATCGAGCTCGATAAAAGGCGTGGAGGCGTGCCAGTCTTCAGGCGCGCAAGAGGAAAGCCCCTATCTAGAAGAAAATGCGCTAGCGCGTTGGAGGCTCCCTCGCCTAGACGACCCGCAGAAAAAGATTCCTCGCCTATGTGAATCTTGCCGCCTAAAAAAGTGCCAGTCGTCAAAACTACAGCTCCGCAAGAAATCTTCTTGCCCGCAACAGTCTCTATTCCGCACAGGCTGGCGTCCTCTAGCAAAAAACGCGACGCCTCGCCTTGCTCTATCGTTAAATTGTCTTGCTCGTGCAAAAGCGTCTGAATGGCCTCGCGGTAAAGGGCTCGGTCGGTTTGTGCCCTAGGTCCCTGAACCGCAGGACCGCGGCTGCGATTCAACATCCGATACTGAATGCCAGAACGGTCGGTCGCAACCCCCATAATGCCGTCAAGGGCGTCTAGCTCGCGGACTAAATGACCCTTGCCAAGACCGCCTATCGCAGGGTTGCAAGACATCTCGCCTATCTTCGCGCAATCTAATGTCAGCAGAAGCGTACGAGCTCCGCAACGGGCAGACGCAGAAGCCGCCTCCGAGCCTGCATGTCCGCCGCCGATAACTATTACATCGTAGTCAAGTCTGCTCATAAAAAACAAAGTGGGGGAGAGGGGTGGAGGGGGAGGGGAGGGGTAAGAGCTCCGAATCCTAAGCGATTGGAGCTACAGTCGTCAAGTTTGCAAAGGGTAGGGTGGGGGAGAGGTTTGTCTATAGGGTTAAGCTCACAAGTATCCGACCCGTGTAGAGGTCAGTAGAGATTCGCTTGCAAGTGTAGCCGACCTTGCTGAAATAAAGCTCAAAAAATTGTAAGGATTGTGAAAGGTAAGTAAAAAAAATCACGGAATGGAATAAAGTAAAGCTTCGAATGGAAGAAAGGAAAAATGAAAGAAGGGGCTAATAGGCGCGGGTGTATGCTTGGCAGCATACACGGAGTAGGGGTGAGGATTTTTTAACCTCAAGCAAGGCGAGACCTCAAGCAAGGCGAGACCTCAAGCAAGGCGGGACATCAAGCAAGGCGGGACATCAAGCAAGGCGAGGCATCAAGCAAGGCGAGGCATCAAGCAAGACGAGACGCCGAAGTAGGTTTCGTCGGGGTGTGTGGTGGGGGTCGTTGAAGTAAGTTTTTTTTCACGAGAGGCTATGTTGTATTTATAGAATTTTTCTCTACTTTTCCGCTAGCCTTCCGTCAACGCGAGCCTGCTCGAAAGACGCCATGCCTCTGTGGCAAGCAAGCGCAGCCCGCAACACTAGAATTGCCAGCGTAGCCCCGGAACCCTCGCCGAGACGCATTTTCAAGTCTAGTACGGGTAGTCCTACTCTAAGTCTTTTTTGTATCTCGGTAGTGCCTTTTTGATCCGAACGATGTGCCAGTAGACAATTTTCTAATGATTTTTTGCTCAAATTTTTAACGATAGCCGCGGCGGCGCAACAAGGAACCCCGTCGAGCAAAGTTGGAATTCGCAACGCGTTAGCCTTCATCAATGCGCCTACGATCGCAGCAAGTTCGTATCCCCCGAACTCGCATAAAATTCTCCAAGCTCTTTCTCCGTTAGACATTCTTTTAGATATTTTTTTCCGCGCCTCGTTTTCTTCGCCGTATTTTTTATTGAATCGCCTTACAGCTTGTTCGATAATTTTTATTTTATGTTCGTACTTTTCGCCTCCGAGCCCCGTTCCCGTTCCGACCCATTGGCTCGCTGTACCGCCGTATAGCGCATAAAGCATTGCCGCCGCCGCGGAGCTATTGCCGATTCCCATTTCGCCGAGTGCCAGCAAGTCCGCTTTTTCTATGCAATCGCTACCCTTTTTGAAAGCCTTCGCGCATTCTTCGCTCGACATGGCTGGCTTTCGTAGAAAACTCGCGGTTTGCTTTTCAAAGGCTACAGTCTCTACCCGTAGCTTTGCTTTTGCGATTTTGCATAGTTGGTTTATGGCAGCGCCACCATTCTGGAAGTTTTCGACCATCTGTTCGGTGACGCTGCTTGGGTATGCGGACACTCCTTCGCGGCATATTCCGTGTTTGGCTGCGAAGACGACAACGTGCACATCTTCTAGTATCGGCGGGGATTTTGCTTGCCAAAAGGCGAGATGCTCGCACAGCTGCTCTAATCTGCCGAGCGCGCCGTCGGGTTTAGTTAGCGATTTTTCGCGCTCGCGGGTCGCTACGAGCGCTAGCTTCGCTACTTCTTGCATCTTTGCTCGTTCCTTATCTCTAACAGCGAGCAAGGGAGTTAGTAGGTTTTCGTTGATATTTTGGTAATCGTCGTTGTTAGGCATGCTATTTTATTCAGGCTTACGCTCCGTACGGAAGGTTCTTTCTTGTAGGCTAAACTATCGCGAGGTTTATAAAAATGCGGCTACGCTATAGGATGTTATTTGGGATGTTATCCGGGATGCTATCTGGCTTTTTACGCGATGTTTCGCTCGCGCTGGCGCAGTCTCTAGAATTTTTGACGATTCTACCACTTTCGCGTTTTTATAAAAGAGCAGCATCGTCTCGACGAACGCGAGTATCGGAAACCTCGTTATCTTCCAGCCCAATACCTGCCTCCTCGCATTTTTTCTGGTTAGAGCGGCACGGATGGTCTGCGAGTATATGTGGATTGCTAATAGGCTCTGTTTGTAGCCTCTGCGCGGTTCTAACCTTTCAGGTCTTGCCTAATCAGGTTTTGCCTAATCAGGTTTTGCCTAACTTTATATGCGTTTGCCTTACTCTATTATGCGGCATGATCTTGAGTGGCGCGCTACACGAAGATGGACTAGCCGATACGTCTGACGCCCTAGGAGTCGTTATGGAACGGCGAATTCTCGTTATGGAATCGCCGGATATTGGTAGCTTTGCGGTTCTCGCATTAATTTTATCCTTTGCTATACGCGCTGCCGCACTGACTTTCTTGCTCGAAAAGAGCCTAGGGACTCTAGTTTTGTCCCTATTGTTGCTACACTTGAGCTCGCGTAGTTCGTTCGCGCTATGGTTTCGTTTTGCCTTATCGATGCGAGGCGCTAGACTCGCCAGCAAGATCAACAAACCTAGCCTATTTTCTGTTTTTTCCTCATTATTTATGTGCAGTTTTTTCAGCTTTGTTTTTTTGCCTCTATTTTCTTCTGTAATTTTTCTTTTAGTTTTTGCGCTTTGCTCTGTATGCTTGTTGTTGTTTTTCGTTAGGTTTTTCGATGGAGCTTCTGGCGACCTATGCGGCTTTGGCGAGCAGGTTCTAGAATGCGTTTTGGGTATTAGCCTTTGTGCGATTATGTTGCATTGACGGGGTTGTTGTTTTCGCGGGACGTAGCTCAGTCTGGTAGAGTGCCTGCTTTGGGAGCAGGATGCCGCAGGTTCGAGTCCTGCCGTCCCGAAATTTTTACGGCTAGCTAAATAAGCAGAGCCTTATGTAGAGTTATTTGTATGTCTAAACGTTATGTCTATATTTATCGAGCATCGAAAACGGCTATGCAATCTGGTCGTGCGCTCACGGAGAATTGGTTGACCGAGTTTCCTCGCTCTGATTCTCAGCGCGGTTCTGCGTCTGCGACTGGCTGGCGATATTTGCCCGATGCAACTATGGGTTGGTACGGTGGGGGCGATACGCAGGAGCAGCTCCGTTTATCCTTTGCGGATTTGGACGGCGCTTTGCGCTGGGCGAACTCGCAGGGGTTGACGCCTATCGTGCGTCCGCAGCAGGTTCGTAAATGGGAACGCCAAGAAATCGATCAAGATGCCAACGAGGGCAAAGGCAAGGGTAAGAGTAAGGGTAAGAGTAATGGCAAGGGTAGTAGCAACGGTAAGGGTAAGATTCCGAAGAAACCTTACGGCAAGTCTTACGCCGCTAACTTTGCGCACGATCGCAAGGTGCCCTGGACCCACTGATGGCTCTCGCTTGTGGTAGAGCTAATTCTTCGAGTTTGTAACTTTGTTTTGCGTTATCTTTATCCCATAGAAACCATGCGTATGCTGTGGTTCCGCCTCCTTTTGCCTTTTCCGTGTTTTGTGAGAGGGTTTCTCACCCCAATCCCCTCGATGTGCTTGCTGGTAATGCACCAGAGTTTGCGACTGGACTAGCCTATGCCTCGAAGCAGGCGCGTCGCTACTAAGCAATGGGTAGAATCGCGTTCGGCAGGACTCGAACCTGCAACCTACTGCTTAGAAGGCAGTTGCTCTATCCGTTGAGCTACGAACGCGTATAAATTTATTATAGTTATTTTTACAAGAAAGTTACTTGCGTTCGAGGAAGCTCAAATCTCGCCTGCTAACGCACGCTATACCAAGCAGGATAAGTCTCTCGTATTTTTTCGTGGGTAGGTAAGCCAATCTCAACACATTCCCCGATATGCCTACTCAATTACTCACTGGAGTTTGCATTCACCAGAGCTTGCGACCATGTCGCTTACGGTTGCTTATGCTCGCGCGCTTATAAAAATTCTCACAAGTCAAAAGCTTGCTGGAAAACTTTTGCTGGAAACTCTGGCTAGTTGTTCATCCGTTGGAAAAAGTCGTCGTTCGTCTTGCTGTCGCGAAGTTTCTCTAAAAGAAAATCGATCGCGTCAATAACGTTCATCGGTGCAAGAATGCGTCGCAAAATCCAAACCTTCGATAAAATATCCTTGCCTAAAAGTAACTCCTCCTTGCGTGTGCCAGAGCGCGAAACATCTATCGCCGGGAATGTCCGCTTGTCCGAAAGTTTGCGATCCAAAACAATCTCCGAATTGCCAGTACCCTTAAACTCCTCAAAAATAACCTCGTCCATGCGGCTACCAGTTTCAACTAAAGCCGTAGAAATAATCGTTAGAGAACCTCCCTGCTCTATGTTGCGGGCAGCTCCAAAAAATCGCTTCGGACGATGCAATGCGTTCGAATCAACGCCACCAGTCAAAACCTTGCCGCTACTCGGAACAACCGTGTTATACGCTCGCGCTAGGCGCGTGATCGAATCTAATAGAATAACAACATCTCGCTTTTGTTCGACTAAACGCTTCGCCTTCTCTATCACCATCTCCGCAACCTGAATGTGACGGCTCGCTAGCTCGTCAAATGTCGAGCTGACAACCTCGCCTTTAACCGAACGCTGCATGTCCGTAACCTCCTCCGGACGCTCGTCTATAAGTAAAACTATAAGGTGAACCTCTGGGTGGTTCAGTTCTAAAGAACGCGCAATGTTCTGCATTATCACAGTCTTACCCGTGCGTGGAGGCGCTACTATCAAAGCTCGCTGTCCCTTGCCGATCGGCGCAATGATGTCGATTATGCGAGAAGTGTAAGACTTATCCGGCTGCTCCTCCGTCTCTAATACCAGCTTCTCATCAGGGTAGAGAGGGGTGAGGTTGTCGAAGTTAACCCGTTTGCGTAAATCGTCCGGATCGTCTCCGTTTATCTTCGTTATCTTCGATAGCGCAAAATAACGCTCAACATCCTTCGGAGCGCAAAGCTCGCCCTCAACGCTGTCGCCAGTGCGCAAGCCATAGCGGCGAACCTGCTGTGGCGAAAGGTAAATGTCGTCTGGACCAGGTAAGTAGTTCGCGCCAGCCGAGCGAAGATAGCCAAAGCTGTCCGATTGGACATCCAAAACGCCAACCCCAAATATCGCAACGCCGCGCTCAGCAAGACGATGCAAAATCATAAAGGTCAACTTCTGCTTGCGCATGCCGCTCGTGTTTTCTATTCCCAAATCGTCCGCCTTCGCTAGCAATTGCTGCGGAGGCAGTGCGTTAAGTTCTTGTAAATGCAAAGTAGTCGCTCCTAATCCCTAAAGGATGTTCCGTTGAAAAAAGTGCTCGCAATAAAAAATAAAGCACAACTAAAAATATGCAGTGAAATAAGCACTACGCAGTCTTGGCAGTACTATAGTTAGGTTGAAATCGTATATCTAATCAGGCTATCTAGCTCGATTTGCCAACAATCGATCGAGAGGTAAAAGTAAACTGCAGTACAAGAATGCAAAAAAACTACAAAGCCTCTTAAAAACCAGACAAAGCCTAGCTAGAAAAGATATTCAAAAATGTGAAGGAGGGTCGGAGGTCAAGGAAACAAGTCCATAAGAATATATTTAGAAATATATTCTTATCCCCAAGGTTACGGGAATCAATAGCGCAACTACCTTTATTAGTCAAGCTCTAAATAAATTTTTTAGCCGATGGAAAAACCTGAAATAGCAAAAATTAAGCACCCGACAACTTTTTGCGCAACGAGCTGCTCGAGGTCGTATGTTGAAAGCGCAACTTGCGGTCTGGATAAACATACTCGTGTGCCTTATGAGACATAAGGGCAGCCTCGTGAAAGCCAGACAAGATTAACTTCAGTTTGCCAGAATACTGCGAAATGTCGCCTATCGCAAAAATACCTTGGCGAGAGCTCTCAAAAGCATGCGTATCGACAACAATGCCGCCATCCGCCATCTCTAAAGAAAAATCCGTAATCGGACCAGGGCGCATCGTCAGCCCAAAAAAAGGTAAAAAATAATCTACATCCGATAAATAAGTCTTATTACCATCAGCGTCTTTTATAACTAGACGGGATATAGTGCCATCTCCGTTGTCGTTACCCTCTATCGAATCAACGCTGCCGATGGTGAAGTTTATCTTCTTTCGCGACAAAAGATCCTCAAACTTGCGCACGGAAGCAGGTGTCGCGCGAAACTCAGAACGACGGTGCAATAACCGAACCTTGCTCGCATAGCCGCACAGCTCTAGTGCCCAGTCTAGCGCAGAGTCACCTCCTCCAGCTATAACAATAGACTTGTTCAAAAACTTACTCTTCTCTCTAATGGCGTAAAATACCGAAGTGTCCTCGTATCGCTCGATGCCCGCTATCGAAGGCTTCTTCGCAACGAATAAGCCTCCGCCTGAGGCGATAATTACAACAGCGCAACGAAAAATCTTGCCGCTACCGCTGTGCAAACAAAAACCATCAGCCGCCGAACCCTCTAATTTTAATATGGTCTCGCCAAAGTGAAAGCGCGGTGAAAACGGCTTTATCTGCTCCATAAGACGATCCGATAACTCGCGTCCAGTTACTATCGGAAGGGCGGGGATGTCGTAGATAGGCTTATCAGGGTAAAGCTCTGCGCACTGACCGCCAGGGCGCAATAATACATCTACTACATGGCAGGAAATGTCTAAAAGACCCAGCTCGAATACTGAAAAAAGACCTACCGGACCTGCTCCGACTATAACCGCTTGCGTGTCTATGTAATTAATAGATTCGGACATAGCTATAGCTTCGCAAATTGCCAACGCTAGTTAGCTATAACTAAAAGAGCTAACAGCGCATGGACTAGCCTCTTTTTTCTAGTAAATCCTGCAACGCAAAAGGACTGTCGGCACCGTCAAAGCCTAAGTAAAGCGAGAAGTTTGGCGAGCTCGGTTTTGTTTGCGACGGCAAAGCACTAGAATTGCTCGGAAGCGCGAGCAACCAGCGCCCCTCAGCACGACCGCTCGCGGTAAACCTGACCGACAAAAATTTGTCAACGCGAGAAACTATCGTCTTCTCGTCTATGCTGGCAACCGCAAATAATGGTAGCAAAAGTCTGCGCCGACTAGAGTGCTTGCTTAGCCCAGGTTCCAGCAAAAAGCTGAACGATAAATCCAGCAATCTCACGCCTTGTTTGTCGAGTTTGCAAACTGCCGTTACCTTCGTAAAGCTGAGTTGATGTTTGCTATCTCGGAGCTCGTCTAGAATATCCTTCGTCGAAAAAAGCTCCGCTACGAAGATATTCGGGCAAGCCTCGCGTGAATACTTACTCTTGCCCTTATCAGAGCTTCCCTGCTTTGCGCAGGCACTAGCTAAAGTCAAAGCCATAGCCAGCGACAAGGCTGAAAAAAGACTCGCTAAAAGCCTAGTCGAAAATTTGTCTCGCGGGAAGGAAGTTTGGCGCATGCAAAAGTACCTAGTCTCTAGTTTGAAAATACGATGGGATTCTGCTCCATAGTATTCGCACAGTATTTGTTAGCGTAGGGCGTTCGTTAGCATAGCATTTTTTTCAAGCAAACAAACATGCGCAAAAAATTCTCCCGCAAAAAGCTCTGTGGTAAAAAACCCTCTCCTGCAAGGTTTTTTTGCAAGAGTTTTTCTGCAAAAGTCGTTGTCTATCAGTACCTTTCCATGCTAGACAATCCACATGCCCTACGAATGGACACCAGAAAACATCGCAAAACTCAAAGAATTCTGGCAAGCAGGCGTGAGCGCGCGCGACATCGCTAAAAAAATGGGTGGCGGTATAACGCGAAATGCAGTTATCGGCAAAGCTAATCGCCTAGGGATTTCTGTAAGCGGTGAGGCAAAATCTCGCAAAAAACTCGTCAAAAAAAATAACACTAACATAGAAGCTCCGACCAGAAAAAAATGTCAATGGCCAAAGGGCGACCCTGCAGAAAAAGATTTTAGTTTTTGCGAAAAGCCAACCTTCGAAACACGACCCTATTGCAAAGACCATTGTATGCTCGCATACCGTAGAGTCGTAGCAACAAAACCCATTGCAACAAAGCTCATCGGAGCTCGCACGGCAAAATAAGCATAAGAGTAAAAAGGATGCTCACCATCGCCCCTTCAATGTTCCGTTCGCCAACCCGCGCAAAGCTAGCGCAAATGGTAGTAGTGGTGCTCGTAGCTCTCGGTATCGCAACGCTAGCTCTAATATCCACAGTAGCAGCTCAGCAAAAAAAACTAGTCATATATACATACGACAGTTTCTCCGTAGATGGAGGTTTAGGTAGCGCTCTTAAACCAATGTACGAAGATAGGTGTGAGTGCGAAGTCATATATAGAGCTTTCGAGGATGCTGGTGCGATACTGAATACTCTGCTTATCGAGCAAACTCAGTCCGAAGCAGACCTAGTCGTCGGAATCGACAATAATATGAGCGCACAAGCTAAAGAGTTCTTCGTTCCTCACGGGCTAGGAGGAAACTATAACAGATTGTTCGACATGCCCATAAAGTGGGTCGACGCTACATTCGTACCATTCGATTACGGATGGTTCGCATTCGTCTATAACAAACAAACATTGCCCCAAGCCCCTAACTCGTTCCAAGAGTTGATGGATAGCCCCCTGCGATTAATCATACAAGACCCGCGAACAAGCTCGCCAGGGCTGGGGTTGTTGCTGTGGGTCAAAAAAATATACGGTGAGAATGCAGGCGAAGTATGGAAAAAACTATTCCCCAAAATGGTAACAGTCACTAAAGGTTGGAGCGAAGCATACGGATTGTTCCTAAACGGAGAAGCAGATATGGTGCTGAGCTACAATACCTCGCCCCTGTATCACGAAATACAAGAAAATAATAAAGATTACCGCGCCGCTATATTCGAAGAGGGGTCCTTCGTGCAGGTCGAAGTAGCAGCTATCGCTAAAACAAGCAAACAGCCAGAGCTCGCTAGAGACTTCCTGCGATTCCTAATATCGCCCGCAGCGCAAAGGTTGGTCGCAACCTCAAACTGGATGTTCCCAGTTTTGAGCGAGGCTCAACAGGTTAAAAAACCAGAACAATTCGAAAAAATAAGACAGCAAATGCAAGAGGTGGAAACCCTAACCATAGCTCCGGGGTTGGTGCTACAGGAAAGAAAGGAATGGATCAAAGAGTGGCTTGAAGCAGGGTTCTGAAGTTAGATAAAAAGTAAATATGAAAATCGCCAAACGGTACTCAAGGTGGTACTCAAAGTGGTGCCCGAAGGGACTCGTCTCGCAGAAACTTGCACCAGGGAGACTCGTCCCAGAGAGACTCGTCCCAGAGAGACTCGTCCCAGAGAGAATCGCCTCAACGCGTTGCCCAAAACGTTGGTTGCCTTGGTGGGCGGTTGGATTAATCGCCGCAACCCCAGCGATATTCGCGCTCGTAGTGCTCGTGCTAGGGTTATTCGAGGGGCTGTCGCAGGGTTCCCATAGTGGCTTTGGGCAAAATAGCGCGATTCACAACAACGCAAGCCAGAATAACCCAAGCCAGAACAAACAAGGCATCTTAGAGCAGTTTGACGAATATACTCGACACGCTATCGGATTCACCATCAAGCAAGCCCTGCTCTCAACCGCAATAAGTCTTATCTGCGGGTTACTATGCGCCCTACGCTTGCTAGCTATCGAAAAACGAAAACGGCAGTGGCTCGTCGACGCTCTCATACTATGCTTCGTATTGCCGCCGTTGGTCGTAGCCTTCGGTGTAATTGAGCTATTCGGTTATAATGGGCTATTCAATAGTATCTCGCTCGCAATAACCTCAACGCGAATCTTTGAAAGAATATACGGCTTGTCTGGAATCATCGTAGCCCATGTCTTCTTTAATGTACCTCTGGTAGCCTACATCTTCTTGCAACGCCTAGAAGATATAGGGCAAATGCCGTTTCGTTTGGCTCGCGAGCTACGATTGTCCTTCTTGCTCGTCTTGCGGCATGTAGTCTTTCCTTGTTTGAGACCAGTAGTAGCCGCTCTGAGCGCAGTCGTCTTTAGCCTATGCCTGACTAGCTTCACCATCATACTAATACTAGGCGGCGGTCCGCGCGCAACCACGTTGTCGGTCGCTATCTTTGAGGCAGTGCGGTTCGATTTCAACCCGCAACGCGCAGCATTGCTCGCAACGATACAGATATTACTATCCTTCATCGTGCTGTCGCTCAGCGCGCCTAAACGTTTGACTAGAGCACCAGCGTTGGCGCGCGAGCAAAGCATGCATTCGGGTTTGCTTATCCAATTGCCAAAAGCCTTCAAAATGCTCGCAACCCTCATGCTACTAATGGTTCTCTTCGTCCCGTCCTTCGCGCTTGTCAGCGGAATCGTTGCGGGCGCAGATATAGCAACAGAAAGAATCTTCTACCAAGCTACTTTCGTAACTATCGCGTTGGGTGGCGCATCGGCTATATGCTGCTCGATGCTCGCTCTACCGTTATTATGGAGCGTGCGCGAAGGCTCCTTGATGCAAAACCAGAAAGGCTATCTAAAATTCTTACCAGAAGTCATGCTCGCGCTAGGCGCATACCCGCTACTCGCAGTGCCGCCGATCGTGCTCGCGTTAGGAGTATTTTTGCTGATGCAAGGCTCTGCCATATACCAAGTAGCCCCTATAGTAAGTCTATTCGTAGCCCTCGTGGTCATAAACGCCTTGCTCGCCTTGCCCATCGTCTTGCGATTCTTCTCTGAGCCCTTCTACGCCATCGCTAGAGATTACTCGCATCTGTGGAAGCAGTTAGATATTTCGTACCTCGCGCGATTCATAAATATAGACTTGCCCACTATAAAAAAAAGCCTCAAAGCCGCAATCGCGTGTGCCTTCTGTCTCTCGATTGCAGACCTATCCGCAATAGCCTTATTCGGTAGAAACGAATTGATGACTATCCCATACCTAGCATACATACTGATGGGTAGGTATAAGTGGCAGCAAGCAGGATTTTGTATAGCAGTCCTAATCGGAATATATTTAGTCGTATTTCGATTGATGCAGAAAAAATAAAGAGAAAAAATTCGTGCTGGAATTGCGCAATCTCAAGTTCGCTCAAGGCGAAAATAAATGGAACTTCCAATTCACCCTCAAGCGCGGCGAGCTCGTGCAGCTGATTGGAGAAAACGGAAGCGGAAAAACCACCCTACTGCAAATCCTCGGCGGGTTCTTGCACGCAGCAGGTGGAGAAGTACTGTTCGACGGGAAATCTATACTCGAAAATTCGCTCGTCAAAGGACCGACCGCTAGTCTGTTCCAGCAACGTAGCTTATTTCCGCACCTGACAATATACCAAAATGTCGCCCTCGCTTGCATCGAGTCTGAGCTGATAAAGCAAGACGCAAAAAAACAGGCAAAAAAACAAGCAAGGCAAAACACAAAAAAAATCGTCGAAGAATCGCTCGACTCGATGGGGATAGCGGCTCTCAAAGATCGATACCCAGACCAAATATCCGAGGGGCAGGCGCAGTTGGCTGCTCTCGCGCGATTGTCGATCCAGAAGCACAGCGAAGTCTTGTTGCTCGACGAACCGATAAGTGCCCTAGACCCAGGAAGAAGGTTGGAAATACTCGAACGCCTGCAGTTCATCGTGCGAAAACAAAAACGCGCCGCTATCATAACCACCCACGCACCGCAGGAAGTAGCTCAATTCACAGACCGTGCTATGTTCCTCGCGCAAGGAAAAATTCAATTCGATGGAAAATTCGATAAACTGCTCGCGCTAAAGCAGAAAAACCCCTTCAAAAACTACTTCTGTCCGCGTGGGTTCTCGTGAATCATGTCGCTGAATATCTCGCCCTTGTTTGCGGGCGAGGGTGAGTGCCAAGCAATGGCTTTTTACTTTACCCTTTTTAGGGTGATTGTTTGGGGCGCACGCGGACAACTACCTCGACCCGCTCTAGGCAAACATCTGCAGGTAGCGAGGGGAGCTCGCCTATCGGAATCGAGGCGATGTCCGAAAGCTCCTGCGTCTCAACATTATATAAGTGATGGTGGTAAGAAACATTGCTGTCAAAAACAGTCGAACCCTTACCTAGAATTATCGGTTTTAGCCAACCATGGCGCGTCAATAAGCCAAGCGTGTTGTAGACCGTCGCTAACGATATCTTATGGTTCTCTTGTCTAATCTTGTAGTGCAACTGCTCTGCCGAAAAATGCTGCGAAGTCGAGGCAAAAATATGCCGTACAATAGTGCGTCTCTGTCTCGTCGGGCGCACCGAATAACTCTCTAAAGAGGTTAGGCAAGATTCCGCTAAACGAGCCTCCGAATCGCAAGGTGGCTCAACGCTAGAGCCGATCTTGGAGCTACCACCAGAGTTGACCTTAAGGTTTATCCCAGGGGTAATCCCAGGGGTAATCCCAGGGGCGGTCCCAAGAGTGGTTCCAGGAGTGGTTCCAAGGTCACCTCCAGAGTCAACCCGCGCGTTGCGTTCGTCAGAGGAGCTTCCTTGGCTAGAGTTAGATGATGGTCGAGTAAGTTTCATCGCACATAAGATCACAAAAGCAAGGCTAAAAAAGTTGCTCGCCTATTGGTCTGGTAAAACTATAAGGCTATTATAAGTTATTCAAACAATTTTGGCAACGAAGAGTAACAAACAATAAAGAGGTCGCTCGTGTTCGTCTTTCCCCTAGCAGGTCCGTATATGTTCCCCTCTATCGACCCGGTCTTTATATCGATAGGTTCTTTCTCCATCCGCTGGTACGCAATCGCATACTTATTGGGTTTCGTAGCTACCTGGATGCTAACTCGATACTTTAATAATTGGTCTGAAAAGCCTGTAAAAAAAGAATATCTAACAGATTTTCTATCTTGGGCAATATGGGGCGTGATATTAGGAGGGCGCATGGGGTACGTCTTGTTCTATGCTCCAGCTTATTTCGCCCGAAATCCGCTCGAAATCTTTGCAATTTGGCAAGGAGGAATGTCCTTTCACGGCGGCGCTCTGGGACTGGTCGTAGCGGCGGTTCTATTCTGCAAAATCTTAAATAAAAGAAGTGGTAAAAAAAATGATTCGGCAGAAAAGTTGCTCGATCATTGGTACCTAGGCGACCTCATCGCTATGTCCGTTCCCATCGCATTGTTTTTCGGTAGGCTCGCAAACTTCATAAACGCCGAACTCTGGGGTAGGGCAATAGCCGAGTCCTGGGAGGTTCCATGGGCGGTTATTTTCCCCAATGTCGATAGCCAAGCGCGCCACCCAAGTCAAATATACGAGGCTCTCGTAGAAGGCTTATTGTTGTTCGTAATTATTGTGATCGCGACAAAATATCTGCGATTGCTACGCTATAGAGGAGCAGTATTCGGTTTGTTCATAGCCAGCTATTCGGTTGCTCGATTCGCGCTAGAATTCACTCGACAGCCAGACGCGCATATAGGATTGATATTCGGGGTGATATCCGTGGGGCAAATCTTATCGCTAGGCTTCTTCATAGCCGGGGTTATATGTTTGGTTCGCGCAATAACTAGATGAAAAATGAAGCAAGTCGAGGAAAATCAGTACGCAAAAAAATGCCGCGCCACCCTGATCGATAAAATAGCCCGATTCGGTGCGATAACAACCGAAGACTTTATGGCGCATTGTCTAACAGACCCGCAATTTGGATACTATCGACACGCAAAATTAGGTCAAGATTTCATAACAGCACCTATGTTGAGCCAAGAATTCGGCGCAACCGTAGGTGCATGGGTCGAGCTTAACTGGAAACGCTTGCGCAAACCTCGCAAAGTGATGCTGGTCGAGGCGGGAGCAGGAAGGGGCGAGCTGTTGCACGATGTTCTCTACTACCTGCAGGAAAATTGTCGTGAGCTAATGCCCTGTCTTTTCGTTCAGCTGGTCGAGGTCAATCAAAGCCTTCGACAAAAGCAGGCGCAAGTATTCGCTAAATTCTCAAATAGCTGCCGATTGCGCGGAGTTGCCTGGCACGAAAATCTCGAAGATGTGCCTGAGGGAACCGCTATCTTTATCGCAAATGAATTCTTTGACGCCTTGCCCACTAGGCAATATGTTTTGCTATCGTCTCGCTCGCAAAAATCGGCGCAAAGCAACCCGCACGAATACCAGAGTTTTATGCGACGGGTAGCGGTAACCAACGATTCGCTAAACAAATATCTAGGGTTAGACCAGGACTTTGGCTTAGGTTTTAGCTTGGACTTTAGTTTGGACTTTAGCTCGAGTTTGCGGTTCGTGCGCGCAGAGCAACAAGCCTTACCGCCCATCTTGCTAAAAGCCCTCGGACAACAAAAAACGCAGAGAAAAAAACAAGCAAACCAAAAAGGGATAAGCCAAAAGGAAATAAACCAAGAGAGAATAAACCAAGAGGGAATGATCGAGCAAGTTATAGAAATCTCGCCGCGTACCCTAGCCATAACCGCAAACTTGGCACAGGTGCTCGCGCGCTTCGGCGGTGCCGTTCTTATATGCGACTACGGATACTCATCGCAAAAGAAGGCAAAAAAAGGTGGTAGCTTGCAGGCATTCTTCCGCCATAAAGTTGTCGACCCCTTGCTGTACTACGGTGCTTGCGATATGAGCGTCGAGGTCGATTTCGAATCTATAGCAAACGAATTCCGCGAGCTAGACGAGTGCAGCATAACCACGCAGAGGGAGTTCTTGCGCGATGATAAAGCCTTCAGGCAAAAAAACAAAGACAGCCATATCGCAGAAAGGAATGAAAGGCTGGTCGCAAAAGATGCAATGGGCGAGCGGTTTAAAGTTTTAACAGCGTTCTCTAATAGACCTAGCTGAGCTCGGCTAAAACTCCATCTTTATACCAATGGCGAACTCGTGCGTGTCGGTTAGGCGTTGCTCGTAAAAAACGAAATCCTTATCTCCAGAAGGGAAGTGGATAAAACCAAAAGGTATATTCAGAACAGCGTCTCCATACCAATAGTCTATAACTAGCAACACGCCATCAGCGAGAGGATAGTTGCTGCCGATATTTAACAAAGAAGTTTCCTGTCGCTGACCATCGCTTAAGTATGGGTCTTTCGTTATAGCTTGGGCGAAACTCATTGAAACACCACCAGCCTTGCCTCCTCCACCCCTAGTCGGAATAAGGCGATCGGCCTTTATTCCCAACGACCATATAAAACCACTAGCTCCAGATTCGTTCGACCGAACGCCCGACAAGTCTTCTAGTTCATACCCGCTTGGGAAAAGATAGACAAAGCCAGAAAAAAGCGAATAGTCTCGCCAGTGTAAGCTCGTGCCCAAGCTAAAAGCTTGGTCTAGTGAACTCGCCCTACCGATAACCTTGTTTGGGTATATGCGATCTGCAAAACGGTAATCCGTCGAATGTGCGCTCGTATAGAGAATGCCGTAGCTCGTCGAAGCCTCTAAAGATAAATTTTCGGTAAATGATTTCTCATACGCAACCGTTAAATTGCCGCCCGTAATAAAGCGTGATGCATTCGGATGCCAACCCGAAGAAGCACTCGATAATTGCCAACATTTAAGGCTAGACGGTAAATTGTCCGGGAAAAAAGTGTCCGCAATAAAAACACCATTACCACGAATCGATGAGGAGGGGGTACCGAGTGCTTGATCGTTTCTATAAAATAAGCTGTGGATGCAATTCGAGCCATTAGGGTAAGGTAAGCTAGAAAGTTTGTTCGTAGCAGGTTGCGCATTCGTAAACCATTCTATGCCGATGTCTATTCCGTAAAAACTCGGTGATAGATACTGAACCTTCGGAAAATTCTCGCTCGAAGCTCGTCCTAGTGTCAAGCCAAGACGGTGTATTTGCCAAGGTGTCCGCGAAAAACCGTCATAAAGACCACCACTGCCCGCAGAAATAGCGCGCGCCCCTCCGTCTAAAAGGCTTGCCACCCCCTCCAAGAAGCCCAAGCTGAACTTGCCCCAGCGAGGATGCGAAAGGTAGGCAAAGCCCTCGCGCAAGGGACCAGATGAAAAATGTTGCCAAGGATAAACCTCCCTACCTCCCCAAACAGAACCAGAGAGAAGCTCGCCTAACTCTAGTGCGTCAAATGAAACGCGAACGCCGCCATTTAGCTTGGCAGACAATGGCGCGCGAGCCTCAAAGCCTAGTTCTAGCTCGTAAGGGTCAAAACGAAACGAACCTAACGAGACAAGAGGGCTCGCGTAAGAGGTATAGTTGTTGCTCATAACAAAATCCGTATCAGAATCGGTTAATCTTCCTCTGCTATAACCTATAAGGTTGGTCGAATCCGAAACGCTAACGCCACCATATCTGAGGTAAGTGCTCGACTTCGTGAAAAATATGAATCTCTTGTTAGGCGTAGAACTGGCAGAACTAGAGCCGGCTTTTCGACCTAGGGTAAAATCCGTATCAGAATTCTCCTCCTCCGAACTCGCAGGTGCGATAAACAAAAGCGAAAAGCAGATTACAAGCCCGCAGAAAACAATCGTCTGCAAGGCGAGTGAAAAATTTAAAAACTCGCGGGTAGTGCTGAAATTTCGCACAAAAAGTAGGTCACGAGTAGGCAAGCTAAACTCAACCAGTATAGTTTCTAAAAACTTACATATTGATAGAGTCGAGTAGAGCAGTCAATAGAATTAAAATAAAAATACAATCAAAAGGAGAGTTAATTTTTACTTATACATCGTTCCTTGTGGGCTATAGTGGAGGCGTGCAGAAAAAAAATCATCTAAAATGACAAGCTATGCTCAATCGATAAAGGGGGTAGCTATATGCGTCGCTATTTTGGGCTCTTGCCTAGTAAGACCTTATGTACAAAATGCAAATGCAAAAAAAATAGACGCTTGCGTCTCTCAAGCGCGTGCAGAGCAACAAGTTTTGCTAATATGCTCGAGTAAAGGAGAAGTTCATAAAATTACAATAGAGCTGGCAATAACCTCAGCCCAGAAGAAGAGAGGGTTAATGTTTCGCACTAAGCTCGAAAAAAACCACGGCATGCTGTTCATGCATAAAAAGCCGCAAGTCGTGAAAATGTGGATGAAAAATACATTCATTCCGCTCGACATGATCTTTATCGACCAAAAAAGAAATGTCGTCAAAATAGTAGAGAAAACAACTCCAATGTCGCTACGAGTGATAAGCTCGTCTAGCAAAGTGATAGCCGTGCTCGAAGTAGCGGCTGGTAGCGCGCAGAGGCTGGGGATAAAGGTTGGGGATAAAGTCAAACACCGCGAGCTCGATGACGAAAAGCGATAGTAGATCCATCGTAATACTAACCGGCGCAGGTATATCACGCGAATCGGGACTCGATACCTTTCGCGATAAAGGCGGAATTTGGGATAAATACTCGCCGCAGGTAGTAGCCTCCATCGAAGGATTCAATCGGCAGCCAGAACTCGTGCAGGAGTTTTACAATGCGCGGCGCAAAGAGCTGGTGGGAGAAAACATAAAGCCAAACAAAGCCCATATCGGACTCGCAGAATTGCAAAAACTATGGACTGGTAAATGCTCTATGGTCACTCAAAATATCGATAACCTGCACGAAAAAGCAGAAAGCAGAAATGTAATTCATATACACGGCGAAGCTATGAAGGTCTTGTGCAGATTTTGCGGATCGCGAGAAAAATGCGAAAAGAGTATCTCGGTGCAGAGTGTTTGTGCAAAGTGTAAAAAAATAGGGGGGATGCGACCAGATGTCGTGTTCTTCGGTGAAATCCCATACTATTTGCCAGCCGTATATTGCCTATTGCAAGAATGCAGAATCTTCATCGCTATAGGAACCGCAGGGGCAGTATATCCCGCAGCCGGCTTCGTCGAGCAAGCTGAAAATGCAGAAAAAATCGAAATCAATCTACAAGAAACCGAAATATCACATCTTTTCGACCAAAATAGATATGGTAAGGCAAGCATCGAAGTGCCTAAATTGGTCAATGAACTACTCGAATAAAAATAGTGAAACTCAAGCAAAACAACAAAAAAAGCCAAGCGAACAAGGCGGGATAAGGGGGGTAGGTGAGCGAGACGAAAACTGAACAAAAAATACCAGGGCAAAAAATAAAATCGCAATGAAACAGGTTGAAAAACTTACTCGCCTGTTGGGACGTTTGCCAGGGCTCGGACCTCGCTCGGCGCGACGGATAGTACAGCATTTGCTCGCAAGGCGCGAAAGTTTGCTGATACCTCTCGCTCAGGAAATGATGGCTGTCGCTGAAAGCCTAACTACTTGCAGAATTTGCGGAAACTGGGACGAAGTTAGTCCTTGCTACTTGTGCATCGACGAAAAAAGAGAAAACGCAACTCTATGCGTGGTCGAACAGATCGCAGACTTGTGGGCGTTAGAGCGTAGCGATTGTTTTCGCGGTAGATATCATGTTCTCGGCGGGGTCTTGTCCGCGCTAAATGGCGTAGGTCCAGACGACCTGAGACTCGCTTCGTTAGAAAAAAGGGTGGTCGAGCAGAAAATCGAGGAGGTAATACTCGCTACAAACCTGACGGTCGAAGGGCAGACTACCGCGCACTATATCGCCGAAAGGCTGGGAAAATTGGGTGTCAAGGCAACTAGGTTGGCGCGCGGAGTGCCCATCGGTGGTGAACTCGATTATATGGACGAGGGAACCTTGGCTACCGCTATCGAGTCTCGGCAAAGGCTTCCTTGAAAAACGCAGATACAATTTATGCTGTCGCTAGCGGACGCACTCGTGTTGCTGTAAGCGTTATTAGAATATCCGGCGCGCAAGCCTTCGAAGCCTTGCAGGTGCTACAGGGTGCGTTGCAGCCGCACGGAAGACTCGAATTGCGGAAATTGCACGCCGGTAAAGGCGGTTTACTCTTGGATAGAGCTCTCACAGTGCGCTTCGAGGCTCCGAAAAGCTACACCGGTGAAAATATGGCAGAGGTGCATTGCCACGGTTCAAGCGCAATCGTCGCAGCAATCGTCGCAGCTTGGCAGGCACAAGTTGGCTTGCGATTGCGAATAGCAGAACCAGGCGAGTTTACTCGCAGGGCGTTGCTCGCTGGAAAAATCGATATAACTCGTGCAGAGGGGCTTATCGACCTCATAAACGCTGAGACGCAGGCGCAAAGGCGGCAAGCCCTCGCACAAAGCGAAGGTGCTTTGGCAGGGTTATACGCAGGTTGGGCGGAGAGGTTGTTCGATCTACTATGCCAACGCGAGGCGCTAATCGATTTCCCAGACGAAGACCTAAATAGTGCTATGCCAGTTGAGCTACAAGAAAAACCCATCGCTATGCTACTCGATGAAATATCAGAGCATCTTAAGCTTGCAGGGAAAGCCGAACGCGTAAGGAATGGAGTGTCTGTGGCTATAATCGGCGAGCCGAATGTCGGTAAGTCTAGTTTGCTCAATCGCATAGCGCAGGAAGAGGCGGCTATCGTCTCGGCGCGAGCGGGCACAACTAGGGATGTCGTGCGCGTTAGGGTCGAGATAGACGGGCTCGCCGTGGATTTGCTCGATACCGCAGGATTGCGGGCAGCGCGAAGCGAGGTCGAGGCTCAAGGGATAATACGCGCGAAAAAAACTGCCAACGAGGCGCATATCGTGGTGCGATTGCGCGATGCGGGTAAGGTAGGCAAAAATAGCACGGAGATAAAAAAGGCGAAAAAAACTAAAAAAAATGACGAAGAAATCCCTCATGATTTTCTAGTCCTCAATAAGAGCGATTTGTTGGATGAGGTTGCGAGGAAGAAGATTAAAAATAGCGAAGAGTTGGCAGGTTGCTTTTTGCTCTCCGCTTTGAGTGGGGAGGGAGTTGGCGAGTTTCTCGATGCTTTGAAAGGCCGACTGGAGGATGTTCCGCCAGTACTTGCGCCTACTCGTGCGCGCTATGGGCAGGCGTTGGCGCAGGTCTGCCAGAACTTGCAGCAGGCGCAATCTAGTGAGGATTGGGCTCTGCAGGCGCAGGCGTTGCGCGAGGCTTACGAAGCGATCGGGCGTCTTATAGGAACGCGGGATATCGAGGCGGTTTTGGATAAAATTTTTGCCGATTTTTGCATCGGTAAGTAAGAAGACAAAAATTATACTCGGGTCGGATTGATTAGAGGCTAATGGAGAGTTTTTTAGCTACATGCGCTCGGTAGGACGATAGAAGGGGTAATAAAATAATTAGACCATCTTTGGTTCTAATTGCTAAAAATTGAGCTCCGTTGTTGCCATATACGCAAGATCGACAAAAAATTGTTCAGCAACGCTACGCCAAGAAGAATGTACAGCATGTCGATCACTCCGTTTTGAACAATTATACCGCCGGCAATAAGAGGAAAGCCGAAAACGCCAATGAAATACGAAAGGCTGAAAAGCAACAAAGATTGCGGGACTAAACCAGCTGGTGCCTCGTTGGCAGCCAGTCCGTTTATCACAGAGTAAGCAAGCCCATAGCCGATGCCTAGCACCGCAGAAGAAAAAACATACAGATAAACATCGTTCGTAAATCGGATGAACATAAAAATCGAAACGACTATCAGAAAAGTCAGAAAAAATGTCGAAAGGAATGGGTCAAAACGAGAAACATAGCCCGAAAGAAATAAGCGACCGCTGATCGCCGATAGTATAAAGCCTCCAAAAAATAACGAATAGTCGAAGCCAAAAGTTTCGGCGTAGGTCGTCTGGAAACTAGATAAACCGCCGAAAATACACGCCCCTAAACCGACCATGCTAATCGGAAAAATGGCGTTGGAGTGAAAAATTCTATAAATATACCTCAAAGATATACGGCTAATGTGGGGGGGTAGCCCGTTGTTCCTCCTGAAGTTATTGTCTAAGTAAAAATAAATGCCCGAGCCAACCAAAGAGCATACGCAAGCCACCGAAAACGCGGTTTCAATCGGAAGGTCTAAGTAGGTCGTAAGGCGACCGATTAGAGGACCAGTGCCGATGCCAGACATCATCGAGCCAGAGAGTAGTGCAAAAAAACGCATGCGTCTTTCGGATGGTATAATAGCTGAAACTAGTATCGGTGCTAAAGTGTAGAAGACTCCCCAGCCCATCCCTAGTAGCAGAGCGTATAGCAATAAGTCGTATCCAAGGCGGTTGTTTGGGTTGTCGATTAAACCGTGACTGAGACTTTGGCTTAAGAAAAAGCCAAGCATCGACAAAGCAAGTAAAAGCCCAGAAATGGCAGCAGACCTCGCCGTGCCAAATCTGTCGGCTATATGACCAGATAGGATAACCAGTGATACCGTGCCGATGGTCGCGGTTGATATGATTACTCCAGCAAAAGCCTCATCGCCACCCCGCTCTATAACCATAAGAGGAATCAAAAAAGTGACACCATAAGCAATAGAAAAAAGGTAGCCGCCTAAACACAAAAAAATAAACTTGGGCTTAGAAGCATCCGCGCCACTATGCCCTTTCGTACCTCGACTATCGCTATCGCTTGCTCGCATCCTCAATTCACTAGAACTCGAAACAACACGAACCTAAAGAACCCGGTTCCCGCGTAGCCCAACACAACCTAACTCGCGTCTATCCTAGTTAGCGTAAGACCAGTTCGGGTCGTAAGCATTGTGAGGCGTATTTAACCCTCTCAGAAAACGACCAGTAACATCCACAGTCAATAAACGAGAACGACCTATGCGTTTACCTTTAGGGGTAGGGTCTTTCTTGAAAAATACTAAAACTCGACCATTAGGAGACCAGCTCGGTCCCTCTACACGAAAGCCCTCCGATAGAATACGCATGTTAGAGCCGTCTATATCCATAACCCCGACCGCAAATCTGCCGTAAAGCTGACGTGTGAAAGCTATCTTGTCTCCGCGTGGAGACCAGACTGGAGTAGAAAATGAGCCAGCTGAAAAACTAACGCGTTGAACATTGCCGCCGCGTCTCGTCATCGTGTATATCTGCGGCTTGCCACTGCGGTCAGAGACAAACGAAATATAACCTCCGTCAGGCGAAAAGCTCGGCGAAGTGTCGATCGCTCTGTTGATCGTCAATCGGCGGCGTTTGCCAGAAGATAAGCTGTAGGTGAATATCTCGCTGTTGCCAGACAAAGACTGCGCGTAAATAATGCTCTTGCCGTTCGGTGAAAATCGGGCAGCGTAAACTAGTCCCGCACCTAGCGGTAAAACAGTCTCGCGCTTACCACGCGAAAGGTCGATGAGGCGGATGGAGCTAGACTTTTTCGTCAATGCCGTGTAAATGGCAGTCTTGCCGTCAGAAGAAAAACGTGGGTTCAGAACAATCGTGCGCCGCTGATTCGTCAAAAAACGATGGTTGGCTCCGTCGTAATCCATAATGGCTAAACGCTTCCAAAGACGCTTGCCGCGCAGGCTCTCCGAAACATATAAAATGCGACTGTTGAAGTAACCTCGCTCGCCCGTCAGGCGATGGTAGATAGAGTCGGATATCTTATGCGCAAGGGTGCGAACAGAACGCGCGTCTAAATCCTCGCGCGCAAGCGGGCGTTGAAGGCGAACATCCCATATTTGTAAAGTAGCTCTAAGGGCACCCTTGCCCTTATGCAGATATAACGACAAAATAGCATCCGCGCCAGCTATGCGGAAGGACGCAAAGTCAGGAACCATGTCTAGCGATAGCTTGCTATAGAGCAAAGAATCTCTATCGATGATATTTATCAAGCCAGAAGTGCCTAAGTCCGATTCCACTATCTTGCGTACGCTATTAGCTTGTCCGAGAGAAAAGCCTTCGCGCTCGATGTCCGGGATGCTTAAACGGATAGGGCGGAATGTACCTTGGTGGATGTCGATGCGTAGCTGAGCGTGGCTCGCTAAAGGTAGCAGTAGCAAAGCCGCGCAAAAAGCTAATAAGGATAGGCGCAGTAAAAAAAAGGGGGATTTTAGGTAGGGCATATTATATAGCGTATAATCTAAAGACCGAATAAACGGCGAGGGTCAAATCGTAAAATAGTCCTCTCCCATAAAGCATACTTGCCTAATGGTAGTTTCAATGGTGAGCAAGCACTATCCGAGAGTGTGCGTAAGGCAGATTCGGCTGCGCTACGGAAAAATGGATCGCGCGACATGCGAGACCTATCTATAACACGAACCTCTATAACATAGGCATTTTCGTCCAGCGTCAAATCTAAATCTACTACAAGGTTCTCTAACGAAGGTGCGCCTATCGGGGGACTCCAGCAGGCAAAGATATGCTTGCGGAAGGCGGCAAGTTCGCTCGCGGTTAAAATTTGCTCGGAGCTCAAAAATTGCGGCTCGGAAGAATCGGGGCTCTCCTCGCTGAGGGCTTCTTCGAGCGACGCATCGAAGCTAGGCTCGCTACTTTGCCCATCATCGCTCGAGGTCTCTTCTTCTAGCGAGGCTAAAATATCTTCGATAGGGTCGCTGGAATCTGTGCTTTTATCAGCAGATTTTGGCGACTTCTTGTTAGTCTTTACAGTGGTTTTCCTAATAGCTTTCTTGGGGCTAGCTTTTTTTGAAGCAATTTTTTTGAGAGCAGTTTTCTTCGGGGATTCCTTTATCTCTTTCTTCTCTTCCTTCTCTTCCTTCTCTTTATCCTCTTTTGGTTTTGCACTTTCGAGCGTCACCTCTTCCTTCGGGCGCGTTCGATGTTGCGACAAACGTTGTTGTAGTTGTTGCTCGGTTACTATCTCAACGCCTGCGGGAAAGGGTATGAAGTCTCTGGGAAAGAACCAAGCGGTCAGGCTAGTCGCCAGAAAAGCTAAAAGGTGACACAGCGCGGAAAAAACAACTAACTCCGATAAGCTACGAGTGCCTATCGGGCGGCTGAGGCTACGAAAAATGTCTGTAAGCGATGCCAAAAGGGATACTGAAGAGGGAATACCGAAAGATAATTCAGAAAGCTAGCAGAAAGAGTCTAATGCTAAAAGTGTCGAAAATTAACGAAGGGGGTCGGTTACCAGCGATACTCGTTCAAAGCCAGCTCGACTAATTCGTCCCATAACCCTCAGCACCTTAGAGTATCTAAGACGTCTGTCTCCGCGAATGTAAATAGTGATGTTCGGGTTACCCGCAGAAATGGAGGCGAGTTTGTCTATTAGTTTCGATTCCTTTATCTGTTTCTCCTGCAGAAAAATCGCACCATCGTGGCGAATCGTAACGATGAGCGGTTCCTCCTGCGAGTGAAGGGGTTTCGCATCGCTCTGCGGTAGCTCTACTTCTAGACCAACGCTCAATAGGGGGGCTGTTACCATAAAGACAACTAGTAGCACGAGCATCACATCAATAAAGGGCGTTACATTAATCGCATCGATAAAAACCTTGCGTCTCTTGCTGCGCACCAGCGAAGAAAGGGGAGAGGGGTGTAGCGGCATAGTAAGTATGTCTAAATGCGTCTATAGGTGAGAATTGGTATGTATCTGCATGGTTTCTAGTTTTTACCAGTCATATCGTCAAACTGGCGTGAAAAACGAATCGTCAATTGCTCGGCAAAAGCCTCTAAGTCTAGCTGCGCCTGATTAGCGCGGACTAGCAAAAGGTTGTAAAATATAGTTGCAGGGATTGCCGCGACAAGACCGAGTGCGGTGGCAAAAAGAGCCTCCGCTATGCCAGGCGCTACGACCGCAAGGCTAGATTGCTGCATCGCAGAAATGGCGCGAAAGCTGTTCATTATGCCCCAAACAGTGCCAAAAAGACCCACGAAAGGCGCGCTACTGCCAATCGTTGCGAGAATCGGTAGCAAACGCTCGCAACGCGCGCTCTCCTCTAGCATCTTAAAGCTTAAAACACGAGATATGCGCTCCTCTAGCGTTTGTCGTTGCGCATGCCGACGCTGGGTCGAAACCTGCCATTCCTCCATCGCCGCAAGAAAAAGTCGAGCAATAGGGCTGCTCGTCTTGCCGCGCATGTTGCGCGAAAGTTGGGCAAGCGATTCCTCGCGGTGAAAGCGTAGCCAAAAGCGTCGGTTGAGTAGCATCGAGGTCTTTAGCTCGGAATACTTCTTTAACGCAATCGCCCAGCTGATAACCGAACTCGCAACCAGCAGAGCTAGCACAAGTTGCACTACCCAGTGGGCGGACAGAAGTAAGCTCGCAAAACTGAAAGAATCTTGGGTCATATTGTAAGTCTCTGTTCTTATCCTCTATCTTTTGATAACTAATTCTCTTTTATAACTAGTACTTTGGAAGTAGCAAGTTTAACCTCTAAAGCTAATACTAAACCCTAAAAAATAAAATGCTAAGAATAAGGCTGGAACAATCTAACTATATCATCCGATAGGCGTATCGGTTTGCCAAAAAGCCTGTTGGGCTCTTTAGAATCGCGCTGATCTGCATTGGTCGAAACAAGCGCCAAGTCTGTCTCTAGTTCTGCCGATATTGTCAAACTCGTATCATCGTTCTTTGCGGCGATAAGTATCTTTTGCGCTAGCCTTAGTCGCGCACCGCTACAAGAAAGACAAGAGGTCTCGACTACTAGCTTGTCGTCAAGGCGCGCTGCTTGCAAGTAACGACAAGAGCAACCTACAACCACAAAAACAACACCGCGAATCTTTGCTAAAGTCGAAGGTTGCATGCCAGCCTCGCGCAAAATCTCGCTACGCGCGCGCTCGGCAAACTTCAAGTAGTTAGCGTAATAGACAACTCCGCCAGAGTCCGTGTCTTCGTAGTAGACGCGGAAGTCATGGCGCCATGCGTGAGCATCCATCATGCCTTCTTTCCTTCAGTTTTGAAAATATCCTGCTGCCAAGTAGAGCCCCTTAGCGCAGAATCTTTAGCTCCATCCCTATCACATTTCTTGGCATATTTCTGCCAACCTGTAGGGCTTAGTTGGCGACCGCGGGCACTCTTTTCAAGCCAGCCCTGCTGTAGCAAAAAAGGCTCGACAACTTCCTCTAGAACATCGCGCTCTTGTGAGAGGGCTGCCGCTAGCGTGTCCAAGCCGGCCGGACCTCCCTGAAAACGCTCGCCCAAAAGGCTGAGGTAGCGGCGGTCGAGTTGGTCCAGTCCGTTATCGTCTACCCCTAACTGCTCTAGGGCGTCCCGCGCGCAAGTAGCGTCTATTAACAATCTATGCGAAACGGTCGCAAAATCGACAATGCGTCTCAACAAACGTAAGGCTATGCGGGGGGTGGCTCGACTGCGCTCGGCTATCGTGAGTGCGCCATCCTCATCTAGTTCTAGCTTCGCAAAACCGCTGGCAAAGCCAGCGCGCCTAGAGGCACGCATAAGAATCTCGGCAAGCTCTGCGGCTGCGTAAAAGTTGAACTCTAGCGGAATGCCGAAACGCTCGCGCAAAGGGCGCGATATCAAGCCAGGGCGAGTGGTAGCACCTATCAATGTGAAGGGTTTTAACGCCAAACGCACAGCGCGCGCGCTAGCCCCGACACCTATCATAATGTCGAGCTGGCAATCCTCCATAGCGCTATATAATACCTCCTCGACTGCATGGGGCAGGCGGTGAATCTCATCGATGAAAAAAACCTCGCCATGCTCGCAATCTGTAAGTAAGGCGGCAAGCTCGCCAGCCTTCGTGATAACGGGACCAGAGCTTGCGCGGAAAGGCGCGTTCATCTCGTGGGCGATAACTCGCGCTAAAGTAGTCTTGCCCAAGCCAGGCGGACCGCATAGGAGAAGGTGGTCTAAACAAGTCGAGCGAATCTTCGCAGACTCTAAAAAAACCGAAAGGTTGTTACGCAACGAAGTTTGACCGATGAAGTCGGATAAACGATGCGGGCGTTCGCTCGATGGATTGGCTCGACTAGCCTCATCTGCCGACTGGGCTGTGGTGTTGGGGGGGGGCGGTTTATGCAAAGTCTGACTGGAGGTCTTTTTACCAGGGTTTTTTTTATCAGAGGTCTTTTTACCAGAGGTCATTGCATCGCGGTTTTTGCCATCGGATGTTTTCGGCAAAGCCCTGTGCACAACCCTACCCGAATCTTTCGGAGAAACGAGCCTATCGTTCGCATTTTCCATGGGCTACCTCCGCAGTGGCTCGTAAGCCGTGGCTGGCTTCTGGTGGTTGCACGGGTGTTCGTTCTCGCGCAAACATTCGTTCTATAGCATCTCCGTCTCGCACCCTTACACCCTTTGCCTCTAGCCGCCGCTTATCGCTGGGCGGAGAATCTTCAGAGCTTGGCGTAGCGCAGAATCTAAGCTATCAGGGCGCTCGATGCGCCGCAAGGTCTCAAGCGTACGAGTTATCTCTGAGCGTTCGAAACCTAGCGCGCCTAACGCGTCCGCCAGATCGCGCCAGAGCGGGTCGCTAGCCGTAGAGGCTTCGCCAGTCTCGTCTGCTCGCCAAGCAGTAGCCTCTAGGCTGGCGATGATCGAGGGTTTGCTCATCTTACCCTCAAGCTCGACTACCAGTCTTTGTGCTGTGCGTGTGCCTAAACCCGAGACGCCTTGTAGAGATTTTTGGTCGCCAGACAAAATTGCGCGCGCCAAGTTCGCGCTGTCAAAATGCGACAAAACTACGAGCGCAAGTTTGCCGCCCACCCCCTGAACGCCTATTAGCAAGTCGAAGCAATCGCGCTCAGCGCGTTCAAAAAATCCATAGAGACGCAGCTCGCCATCGCGCGTTTGGCTCGATACGAAAAGCCGCAATCGCTCGCCTACCTTCAGGTGCGAGCAGGTGCGTTTTGAGCAGAGTAGGTGATAGCCTACTCCGTTGCACAGCAAAACAGCCGCGGGCGGCGAGTTTTCTGGTGAAATCTCTTCCACGATTCCTTCTAGTAGAGCTATCATCGGTTAGTAGCTCCAGCTATTCGACGCTCGTAGCCCATGCTAGTTGCTGATGCTCGCTATCGATGTTTGCTGTACTCTTTTTACTAGTTCTTTTTGCATCGCTTTAATCCTTAATTTCGCGACTCGCCAAGTCTTTGCTCGCCGGGCTGAAGGCGTGGCATAGGGCGACCGCTAGCGCATCGCTCGCGTGTTCGTCGGGAGATTCTTGCTCGCCATTAGTACGCGCAAGCGGGCTGTCGGGTAGCAGGCGTCTTAGCATATCTCGTAGCTGCTGTTTGTCGGCACTACCAGAAGCGCTCACAACTTGTTTTATCCGCCGTGGTGCGTATTCCGCGTAAGGACGCTCACCCACCGCCAGCAGCGCAATCGCGCGAGCTTGCCCCAGTGTAAGCGTGGTCTTCGGGTTCTTACCCAAAAAAACCTCCTCGATGGCAAGGTGGTCTGGCTCGCAGTTCGATACAACCTCTTGTAGCGAATGTAGGAGCGCGGATAAACGATGTGCTAGCGGGCGATGGCAGCTAACCCTAATCGTGCCGCAAGCGACAAAGACGAGACTATTGCCAGTACGCTCAATGGCTCCCCAGCCTGTCGCAACTAGTCCAGGGTCGATGCCAAGAATCCTTAAAGTCGACATGGTCGTGGAATTATAGTCCGTTTAAACATCTCTTTAAACATCTCTTTAAATATCTCTTGCGAAAATAGGCAACTCGAACATAGGCAACGGGTGCAAAAACAGCTTGCAAAAAACAGCAACCCTTAGTTTCGCGACTAGCCTAAAGCCTCGGCTTGGGTTCTAGGAAGATAGTCGAGCGAGGAGCTCGTCGCCGATTTCAAAGTTCGCATAGACGCGTTGTACGTCATCGTTGTCCTCTATCGCATCGAGCATCTTGAGCAAGGTCTCCGCAGATTTCTCGCCTATCTCGGTCGTCGTTTGCGCTTGCCAAGTCAGGCGCGAGGTTATCGCCTCGCCAAAGCGCGACTGCAGGTGCAAGGCGAGTTCGTTCAAAGAGTCTGGCGCACAAAATACACTATGACCCGTCTCGTCCGAAACTATGTTGTCCGCGCCAAACTCTAGCGCAGCCTCAAACATCGTTTCTTCGCTCGCCACCTCAGGCGGGTAGCGAATCTCGCCGCAATGCTTGAACAAAAAAAGAACCGCTCCTTGTTCGCTCAAACTGCCGCCGAACTTCGAAAATAACGCTCGCAACTGCGAGCTCGTGCGGTTGCGATTGTCCGTAAGAGCCTCAACGATAACAGCAACGCCGCCAACTCCGTAGCCCTCGTAGCGAATCTCCTCGTAGTTGCTAGAGCTGTCCTCGCCAGCCGCCTTCGATATCGTGCGCGTGATGTTGTCGTTCGGCATATTCTCGCCGCGCGCTGCTAAAATTGCCGTGCGTAAGCGAGGGTTGCTCGACACATCGCTACCGCCAAGCTTGACCGCAACGGATATTTCGCGCGAAAACTTCGCAAAAACTCGCGCGCGCTTCTTGTCCTGCGCGCCCTTGCGAAACATTATGTTTTTAAACTTTGAATGACCCGCCATCTAAACTTCCGCAACCGAAGCCCTCGCTAGCTGCTACTTCGCGCGCGCCAGCGCTTCGTCAATTAGTTTATGTGCGCTGGCAACCGATTCCCAACCGCTAACCTTAACCCATTTGCCTTGCTCTAAATCCTTGTAGCTCTCAAAAAAATGTACTATCCGCTCTAGCACGCTAGTCGGTAGCTGTTCGTAGCTCTTACAATCCTTATAGTAGCCTTGTAGTTTGTCGTGCGGGACGCAGAGTATCTTCTCGTCCTCACCGCTTTCGTCCTCCATGCGCAATACTCCGATCGGGCGCGAGCGCAAAACACAACCGCTGATAACCGAAAGCTGACCCAAAACTAAAGCATCGCACGGATCGCCATCGCCAGACAGCGTGTGCGGGATAAACCCATAGTTCGCAGGGTAAAACATCGCTGTCGATAAAAAGCGATCAACATACAAAGCCCCAGATTCCTTATCCATCTCATACTTAACCGACGAGGACCGCATGGGAACCTCAATGATAACATTGAGGTCTTCGGGTGGGTTTTGTCCTGAGCTAATCTTCGATAAATCCATCGGCTTATAGTAGCTTTGAAGTAGCCCCTCTAAAGTATCTGGTTATGTGGTTTGTCGGGGGAGGGGAGTGTTTATGTAACTGTTCTAACGCTTTTTGCGAAAGAGTGTGGATAGGGGCGTAGATAGGGGCAAGGGTAGACGCAAGGGTAGACGCAAGGGTAGACGCAAGGGTAGACGCAAGGGTAGACGCAAACCCAATAGCCGCGAAAATAGCGTAAAAATAACCGCAAAAGCCGCAACATCGTATAGTAAAAATAACGCGTTTTCCGCTCCAGTTCCTCCTACTATAGCTCCCCCCACTGCAGTTCCTACAGCCTCCGCAACCTCTAGCAGTGAGGCTATTGCCAACAGCAAGGCAAAGAGCGTTGAGGCGAAAAAGGCTACAAAAGGCGCAGAGATTATTTTAGAGTTTGCGCGCTTGCTTTGTTGGAAGTTCCTCTTGTTAGCATTATCCCTAGTTCTATTGCGTAAAAACCACGCTAAGCTGGCTCCGCTACAGGCAAAAAAGAAAGGTTCGAGAAAACTATGCAGTATCTCAAAGGTTGGCGACACCTCAAAGCCAAAAACATGGTGTGCAGAAGCCGTGGACGAAAGCAAAAAGCTAGCAAATACAGCAAAAAACACAACAGATAGCACAAAAATCGCAAAGGCAGAACGCGGGGGGTTATTCATATTTAGCCTCATCTGGTCGTAAAAAATCTCTACATATAAAGTCTATGCAGAAACAGCTGGCAGAAGTTCGCACCACAAAGTCAATCCTTATAATAAAACTTTGCGCTTAACTTTGCATCTTCGCGCGTATAGCATGGATTTTAGCTACCCGCAACGCTCTAGCTAGAAAGAGAAAATTAAAATAATTTGGAGGCGGAAATGCCTGAATCTTCGCCAGATAACCCTCAACATAATTTTAGATTAGGGCATATCGCAATCGCCGTCCCCGTACTGAAACAAGCCATCGAGCGGTGGCAAAGCGTCCTAAACATAACTCCCTCAAAGCAACAAAGCATGCCTGAGCACGGCGTGTGTGTAGTCTTCTTCGACCTAGAAAATACTCGAATCGAGTTGCTAGAGCCGTTGGGTGAAAATTCTCCCCTCGTGTCGTTCCTCGAAAAAAATCCGCGCGGCGCAATACACCATATCTGCCTCGAAGCGCAAAACCTTGATAGCCTACATTCGCGCCTAGTAGAGCAACAAGTCCAGTTCGCAAATAAAAATACCGCAATAGGAGCGCACGGAAATCCTATCTTCTTCCTACATCCAAAAGCTCTAAACGGAACGCTAGTCGAGTTCGAATCCTCTGTGACAAAAGGCGTAAAAACTCGAAAACTCGATGGCTAAAATAATCTTCGAGTGGGTTTTCGGATACGCCATGGTATGGTGGATCGCATGGTTTGTAGCCTTGCCTTTTGGCGTCGAAGACGAAGCACGAGGGCAGGGAACAATCGATAGCAAAGCAGACAAAAATATCGCCAATAGCATCGCCAAGAATAGAGCCTTGTCTTCCGCCGCACCCCAAAAAACCTTCCTCTACCGAAAATTTGTAATCGTAACTTTCGCTGCCACGATCATCACAACCCTCCTACAGCTCGCAATATACAAGCTATAAAGAACTATGAGTTATTGCTCGGCTGCAAGCGCGCATCCCATTTTGCAAGCGCACCACGACGAAGAGCACGGGTTCCCCGTCCAACAAGACAACAAACTGTTCGAATGTCTAATGTTAGAGATTAACCAAGCCGGTCTGTCGTGGCTCACAGTGATGAAAAAACGAGAGGCTCTGCGTAATGCATACGAAAATTTCTCTTGCCAAAAAGTAGCAAATTTCAAAGAGCAGGATGTGGCTCGCCTGCTGCAAGATAGCGCTATCATACGGAATCGACTGAAAATAAGAGCGGCTATCTTCAACGCACAAAAAATATGCGAAATAAAAAAGTCCTACGGCTCTTTTGCAGCCTGGCTCGAAAAGCATAGGTTGCTAGAGCAAAAAGGTAAAAATACTAGAGCCAGAAGTAGAGAAGAGTGGGTCGGGTTGTTCCGACAAAACTTTAAATTTGTTGGTTTCGAGATAGTCGGAGAGTTCCTGATGGCTATAGGGCATCTGCAAGGTGCGCATATAAAGAAATGCCCAATCTATGAGCGCGTGCTCGCAAAAAAACCGCCTTGGCTGATGGGTGATGGGAGATAGGTAAAAATCGCCACGCCGTAGGTGGATTAATAGACATAGGCTCTGGGTAGGCTGTAACAACCGCATTGTTTTCGCCACGCTACTCACCCATAGTTATTCACGCCTTCGTTACTCACGCCTCGCTTGGTGTTCTTCAGTTTTTATAGCGCAATAGCGAAAGTCCATCGCGCACGGTCTTCTCGCAAAAACGTGCGATGCCCTTGCGGTCGCTCGCAATTTGCGAAGCCTTGCGAGCAGGGTGGATATATACATCCATCGTGATGCGGTGTAGCGAAAGCAACTCAAGCGCGTGCGGGATAAAATACATATTGCCATACCACGCACAGAAAGGCTCCCAACAAGTTCCCATAGGCACTCCATCGAGCAAGCTGTAGCGAAGGCTGATCGGTTGCACATAAATATCCTCATCAATACTCCCCGTCTCAATATCTCTGGATGGCTTGTCAAAGGCTGCGAAAAGGCTCGACTTCATAGGTAGAACCTCGCGCCCATCGCCAGTCGTTCCCTCCGCAAAGACTAGTAGCGGCTCGTTATGCGAAAATAAGCTACGCAGCATACTTACCTGCTCGGACGCCTGTTCGCGAATGCGTTTGATGCCTATCGTGCCATAGCCTCGCATCAGCCATCCCGCAAGCGGAAGGCGCAAAATATCCTCGCGGGCAAGAAAACGAGGTGCCGCAAGCGACATCAAAGCAGAAATGTCCAAATAAGAAGCATGGTTGCAGACATATAAAACGCTACCTCGCTTTAGGGGAGAGCCATGCACTCGATAGGTAATTCCACAAATCCGTAATAAACTACTATGGAAAAAACTCTTAAGCCTCAAAGGAAACTCAATCCGCAAAAGCCAAAATGGAAAATAAGCTAGGCAATTCAGTAGGAAGAAAAGTGCCGCAACGAGTAGCTTATAACCCACCATAAACCAAGAAACGCGGAAACGCGCGCGCCGATAGAGCAAAGATAGCGAATCTCTATCCTTTTGTAGATGCTTGGGGAGGTCGTCCCTATGGTTACACTTAGTGTTGTCTTTTTTATTGCAAACTTTTTTTTTATTGAAAACCATTGTCCAAAAGCTGGCTAAAAACTCCCCCTACAGTGATCCAGCAACCGCGAAATTCTAGCAAAGACTTGTAGTGAAGGTGTCTCACAAAATTTAGCGGTTTTGCTAGCCCGTGTCTCCATTGTTCGCATAACGTTGGAAGTAGCGATGTTCGTCCAACGAGCTGTCATTCGTAAAGGCGATGAAGGTGTCCGTCGTTTGAAACTGTTGGTCGATAACAGCCCCATCACCAACAAAGCAACCCATGCGTAAGTAACCCTTGATCAAGGGAGGCATGGCAGAAACCGCTTGCTTGTAGTCTAACTCGTTCTTCGGAACCAGATCCATGCGCTCAAAAAGGTGCGGTAGAGGGCTGACGCGCAACGGCTCTGGCGCAAGGTGGTGGTGGTACATCCACGAAAGCGGCATCGCTAAAAATTTAGGGTCAGTGCCAGGCAGAGAGCCACAGCCAAATAACAAACCTATCTTATGGTGCTCGATATAACGACCGATCGCGCGCAGAAAGATATTAGGAATTAATGAGGCGCGGAAGCACTTCTCAACGCAAGCGCGCGATAGCTCAACGCAGCTACTCGCAAGCGGATGCGATAAAAAATTAGCGAGGTCAAATTCGCCCTCGCTGTAAAAACGCGTACCAGAATGCAGATTCTCCCGACGCATAAGGCGATAGCAGGCGACTAATGTTTTGCTTGACTTGTCGATGATCAAAAGATGCTCTGCTTGCCAGTCGTAGGAATCTACCTCGCGCTTATAGTGTGCAGATTGCGCCGAAGGTTGCGCGTTTAGCTCCTCGTAGAAAACGCGGTAGCGCAGTTTTTGTGCCTCTAAAATGTCCTTATCGCTGGAGGCGAGCCTTACCTCAAAACGAGAAGTGCAGGCGGAGGAAAGGTCAAGCGAGCTCAAAACTAGTTCCTAGTGCGCAGGCAAAAATAAAATAGCTAATAGATAAGTAAAAATTCCTGAATGAAAATAAAGCAAGGCGACCATAAAGACGTTCGCTATGCAGTTTGCTATCTAGTTTAGTAGTTAGGCTATTTGCATAAAATCTTGCTACAGAAAATCTTGCAACCCGCCCGATACTCTCACCTATTACGCTTTCCCCAGCCCTATTTTCCATTACCCTATTTTCCTCATCCCGCCTCCCCATCCTGCTTCTCCATCCCGCTTCTCCTGTCAAGATTCCCCTTGCTGTCCGGATTTCTCTCGCTTGCGCAGATAGCATCTATCGCTCCTAAGTTGCCAATACCTATAACTAAAGGCTGCAGTCTAGCTAAAAATCCGCTAACAAGCAATGCGGCTAGGAATTCGTAAAAAAATAATAAAATTAATGGGAAACCTAAGCAAAGACTAACGGAAAAAAGCAGAAATAGTGCAGAAGGCGAGAAAAAGAACAACGCAAATGCTTGCACCAGCAGGCAAGTCTATCAATAACGCGAGAAAAAGACCCAAAAACACACAAGCGCAGTTCAATAAAACAGCTCCTATCGCCATACGCTCAGGGCTCTGCGCAAGGCGAGTGTGGCGCGACAAAATAACTAAACAGCTCGCGGGAACCACTAAAAAAGCATTGATCAGCAGCAAACCCGCAATCTTTACTCCCAATGCGATGAAAAGACCTAGTCCCGCCGTCATCAGAACATCGTAGAGCCGCGCAGGTAATCCCTCGCTGAGCGCAAGGTCGCGGCTCAAAACATCCAAAATAACCGCAGACCATAAATAGAATAGCAATACGCCTATCAAAACTATGCCGATGGCAATAAGCAGTAAGTCCTCGTTCGTCGTCGCAAGTAGCTCGCCAAAAAGCAAAGCCTCGAAGTCTATCGAAATGCTCGTCTGCTGGACAAGAATCAGTGCTAGCGCAACGCTACTAGGTGCGAGGATGCCTAAGAGGCTATCTGTCGAAAGCCTAGTCCTAGTCGTCAAAAAAGGTAAAAATAGCGCAAGAAGCAACGCTACAAATATCATTCCGTAGCCAGGCAAAATGCCTCCGAGTGTCGCAATAACCGCTCCAAAAAGCGCAACGTGCGCAAAAGTCTCGCCAAAGCGCGCCATCCCCTTCCAGACCGTAACGCAGCCTAAAGGACCAGAAATGCAGGCAAGCATCAGTGCCGCAAATAGCGAGTTCAACAAAAATGCGTCTATAAACATCTAAACTAGTTCGAGCCGCTATGGTCGTGCGCGTAAAGAGCGTAGCGAGTCTTGCCGAATAAATTCGCAAAAGCAGTCGTGCGAACAACAGCGTGCGCCTTGCCCTCGCAGCGAATGCGTCGATCAAGGCAGACTACGCGGTCGGTCGCTCCCATAACTAAATGCAAGTCGTGAGACGCAATCAAAATCGAGCAGCTATGCGTACGGCTATAACGTTTTAACCACGCGTATATCTTTTGCTGACCAGACTCGTCAACGCCAGAAAGAGGCTCGTCTAGAATGAGGCAGTCCGCCTGTTTCGAGGTTGCTCGCGCTAGCATCGCCTTTTGCAACTCGCCACCAGAGAGCGTGTAAAGAGGGCGGTTCGATAGCTCCGCTATGCCTAGTTCCTCTAAGCGTTTTTCGACTAGTTCGCGCGAGGTCGAACCGCAGAGCATAGCAAAGCGGCGCAAGCTCAAGGGTAGCAGAGAGTTCGGATTAAGTTTTTGCGGAACATAGCCTATACGAAGACCGCGCATTCGATAAATGCTCGCGCGACTATCCCAATGAAGACCGAGCAACCCCTGTAGCAAAGTCGTTTTGCCTCCGCCGTTCGGACCTAATAGGGTGACTATCTCTTGGCGGCGTAGACATAGAGAAACATCCTCTAAAATAGTCTTGCCACCGCGTGCGAGGGAAAAATTATCCGCACTAAGTAAAATTTCGCTGTGGGAGGGGGAGCGGGAAATGTAGGCAACTCTCGGCTAAGGGGAGGGGTATTATAGTTAGTTATCTTCACAATATTATTGTAAAAGCGTACCCTCGTATAACTATTCTAGTCAATAACGACAAAAAGCCGAGATAGAAAAATGAAAAAACACTTAATGTTCGCAATAGCCTTCTCGCTAATAGCCTATTCGTTCGTGCCCGCGCTCGCACAAAGCGCGTCCGCGCAAAGCAGCACAGAAAAGCTCACCATCGTATCAAGCATCGCGCCAATTCACGCGCTATTAGTAGAGCTGACAAAAGGCGTGCAAAAACCTCGTTTGCTACTTTCTCCGAAAAGCATGCCGCACGGCGCAAGGTTGACGCCATCGCAAGCGAGGTTGCTAAACCAAGCGCAGTTGCTAATCCTAGTCGGCTCTTCCTTCGCATCCTTCGAGAAAAATATCAAGCAGACGGAAAAACGCCGTGTCGTTCGATTGACAAGGTTGCAAGGCGTAAAAAAAATTCAATACGATGGAAAAAACCAACATAGCGAACACGAACATGAAAAACACGAGGGAGAAAAGCAAGAACATTCCGAGCATGAGGAAGAGGAACTGAGGGCTACAGAAGGAGCCATCGATCCCCATTTGTGGCTAGACCCGCAGAACGCCCGTGTTATCGTATTGCATCTCGCCAAGGTGCTCGGAGAGTTGGATCGGGCAAATCGCAAAACATACCTGCAAAATGCCGAGCGCATCGCTGACAACCTGCAAAAACTCGACCAAGAAATTGCCGAAAGCATGAGCGGTCTAGAAGGTAGATTTCTCGTGTTGCACGACGCGACCTCATACTTTGTCGAGCGTTATAAAATTAAGAGACAAGAAAATCTCTACGGGGCTGGACATAACGCAACGAGAGACGGAATGCGTCATTCCTTGGATGTGCGGAAAAAACTACGCGAGGGGAAGTACCGTTGTGTCTTTGTGCAGGCGCAAGCACCGCAGGCAGTACGCGATAGGTTGGTCGCAGATCAGGGGCAGGTAGCAAAAACTCAGGTAGAAAAAACTCAGGTAGAAAAAACTAAAGTTATCGAAATTAACCCGCTCAGCGCAAAAGGTGGCGAGGTCTTGCAAAAAGACGTGGATTCCTATGCAGGTTTGCTAAGGTCTATCGCGCAAGCCTTTCGCGACTGTTTGGGCTAGGTAAGAGAGAACAAAACTGAGGGTAAAAAGTCCAAAATTCAAAACCCAAACTCAAAGTTTAAAGCCTAGAGCCTAGAGTCCATGCTTGTTGCGCCACTCGACTAGAGTTTTAATCAAGAGACGGTGTAGGTTATGCTTCCTCGCAAATGCCGCAAGTTGCAAGTTGCGTGCAACCGTGCCGTCATCGTTTACTATCTCGGCAAGCAAACCCGCAGGGCGTAAGTTCGCTAGTCGCGCCAAGTCGTAGGCTGCCTCGGTATGACCGCAACGCTCTAAAACTCCGCCACTCTTCGCAATCAAGGGAAACACATGCCCAGGGCGAACAAAATCCTCCGCGCGAGAGGAAGAGGACGCAATCGCGCGTATTGTAGCAGAGCGTTCCTTGGCTGAAATCCCGGTCGTCAAACCATCTCGCAGATCAACCGAAACGGTAAATGCGGTGCCTAGTGGCGCCTCGTTCTCCGATACCATCGGCGGAAAGTTCAGCAAACTAGCGTGCTCGGCAGAAAGCGAGGTCGTCAAAATGCCGCTCGTATGGCGGATGAAAAAAGCAACCCACGATTCGCTCGCATGCTCGGCTGCCATAATAAGGTCGCCCTCGTTCTCTCGACTCTCATCGTCAGAAACAATGATAGCGCGACCAGAGGATAACTCCGAGAATGCTAGCGAAACAGTCTCATCAAGATCATAGCCCTCCGAATCCCCCAACGAGGATAAATCAGAAAACACCTTCGAATGAGCCAAGGCTACAGCACCTCGCGCAAAAAAGTATCAAACATCCAAAAGAGCATAGTTATAGATATAGACCCAAAAAATAAGAATCAATAAAAGTCAGTGGTCACAGCCACAATAAAGCCAAACAAGCGACTACCCAAGAAGATACGCAAAGTAGCAATATCCTATCAGAAAATAAAAAATCGGTCGGAGAATCCTTATCCATATTATTATCAAGAAGGTATAAGTAACGGAAAAAGCCAAACAAAACAAAAGGAATAGTCAAGCCTAGTTGCGCACGAAACCCCGCTGCAAATAGACTATAAAACATCAGCGCACAGATCGCAGAAATCGTCATATAACGCTCTATCAAAGATACGGAATAATTGCGCAAAACTTTACGCGATAAAGACTCGTTCATAAGGCTCTCTTGCCGACGTTTCGAGGCGGCTAAAAATAACGCTAAACATAAGGTAGTAGAAAGCATCCAAATCGTAGGCGTGATCGATAAAGCCGAGCTACCAGCATAAACTCGAAGGCAGAAACCCAGTGAAATAACAAAAAGATCGACTATAACCAAATGCTTCAGCTTAATGCTGTAGACAATCATCAATAGCCAATAAATGCAAAAATACAGAAACACCGAGCCTAAAAAAAACAAACTAGATAAAAGACTCACCGCAGACAGCAACGCAAAAACGAACCACGCTGTCGAAAGCGAAAGACGACCAGCAGCAAGAGGGCGCTTTTGCGATTTGATTGGGTGCAGGCGGTCTTGCGATAGATCGTAGATGTCGTTGAATACATATATGCTCGAAGATAAAAGGCAAAATAAAACAGTGGTTAGCAAAACGCTCGATAATAAACTAAGGTCTCGCAAAATACTCGGAATGTCGTAGAAAATAGCTGGCAGCAAAACAAAGGCGTTCTTGCTCCATTCCAGAGGTCTCAACAAAATAAATAGCGAAGTTAGGCGAGGGCGTAGCTCTTTCATTCTTAATTTTGGTCTAAAGATGGGCGGCTTTTATAAAGACTAAAGTATTTTAGCTTTTTCAAATAGAGAGTTTGCAGAGCTGCAACCGCTACAACCTTTACAGACAATCTCGCAAAGAAGAAGTTTTACAAAGAAAAATATCAAGCATGGTATAAAAAAAAGCATGGTCTGGTAAAGTAAAAAACCTCTGCCTTGCACGGAGAGGGAGGGATTCGAACCCTCGGTGCGCTCGCGCGCACAACGGTTTTCGAGACCGCCCCGTTCGACCACTCCGGCACCTCTCCAATGAAAAAATAGTATAACAACGACAATAACAATAAAATCAACATAGGGCTAACATAGAAAAACCCATCGTTATAACAAAGACTATGAGAGAAGGTTATGAAAAACTCCCGCATGGGACAGCGGCGACAAAATGTTTCCTCGCGTAGCTTTGTAAGCTCGTTGCTACAAGCAGGCAAGAAGGTAGCTAATCAGGTAGTGAAACCTGATAAGCTGAGTGCCAGAAGGATTGTCGCTATCGTAAGTCCCTTCGCAGACGCATTCTTTGCCAAGTTGGAGAAGATAATCGGAGATGACCTATTGCTCTCCGTAGCACTGCTATTCCTGCCCGTAATATATATGCTCGCCGCCCTCAGCCTGATTACAAATATCGGCTTAGGTAAGTGGGTCTTGCCAACTGGCTTGTTGTTATGGGCTGCCTCGGTTATCTCGTTGCATCGAGAGGAAAGGTGGCAAAAAATAGTAGCCCATCTACTATTGTTCTTGGGCGTATTTGCCCTCTTTGCCTTGGTAGCTAGCCAAATGTTGGATATACATTGGGATTCTCGCACCTATCATTATGCAGCCGTGCAAATGTTGTTGGACGGGGTTAATCCATTCTACGAGCCACTAAACTGGTCCCCCCTTGCCTATCCTACCGCATATTGGCTACTGTCCTCCTCCATGGTTCTATGGACCAATAGCATCGAGGCGAGCTCCGCTTTGACCGCCCCTGCTATCCTCGTAGCCTTTATATGCTCTTGGCGATTCATCGCATCGTTCAAAGGGATAAATAGAACTTGGCGTTTGTTATTAGCTGTCTTGCTCGCAGCAAACCCCATCGCAATATGGACGCTAATCACCCACCACGTCGATGGTATGCTCGTATCAACGATGTTGAGCTCGTTCATGCTGATGTTGTTATTTGTATCTCAAGGCAAAAAAACACCGCAAACTTTACAAAAAGCTCAAAGAACAAAAACTCGCCGCTACTACATCCACATCGCTATATCTCTGATACTGCTGATAAACATCAAGTTCACCGGCTTGGTCTTCGGAGCAATACTAGGTCTCACAGCTCTGGCTTATGGCATAGCCGTAAATGGTAATAGCAAGCAGACGCGAGGACGACTGCGGCAATTAGTCGGGATAGGCACTATAGCGTCGATGCTAGCCGTTATATTCTTCGGCTTCTTTCCCTACGCAACTAATACCATCCATAAGAAGAACCCTTTTCATTCGGTCAATAGATACGACGAACAGGGTAATAAAGTGAGTAATGTTGTTCAAATATTATTAGAACCAGAATTTCACGATAGGTCTTACTACGAAAAATGGTGGATATCGCTATTTTCTAAAAACAAAAAAAACAGTAGAGATCCAGCACCGCTTCCGCCCTTTTCTTCTATCATACCTTTTTCTTTTTTATCTGGATTCGGCTCTATCTTTAGCGGGGCGATGCTCTTATGCCTAACGCTCGTTTTATTTATCCGCAACAAAGCCGCTTGGATCATTATAAGCGGCGTCTTCGCATCCATATTTATAACCGAGGCAGGATTCTATTCTCGCCTCACACCGCAAAATTGGTGGATACCTATAATGATCCTCGTGTTCTTCTTGGCACAAGAGGGAAAAGCTAAAAGAAAATTTTTTCCAATACCCAAGGCTCCCAAAATAATGGCGGTCTTCATCTCTATTTGTTTGCTACAACCGCCTTCTATCTTTCTACATTTCGCTAAAGAAGCCATCATAGTTAAAGGCAAGGTTACTAGCTTGCAAAAACAAGGGGGGTGGTACGTCACTAAAGATAAAGACCTGCAGCACGAATATCAACGGATTGCTTTTTTCAGATACTATGCTAGCGGCTTGACTGGGGTCAGGCTACCCGAGCTCGAAGAATGTCCAGAAAACGCGCAACAGCAAAAAGTACACCATGGCTTGACGCTATGCAGACCATAGAGCTATCGTAAGTAGATAACTAGCTTGGAAAATTTTTTCGTAAAAATTCGAGCGACTATTAAGAAAATCTCTCTGAAAAATCCATGGTTATAAAAAATTCTTTGAAAGAACACTTGTTACGGATAGGCAAGAAGGTAGTTAATCAGGTAGCGAAGCCTGCTAAGCTGAGTACCAGAAGGATTATCGCTATCGTAAGCCCCACCACAGACGCGTTCTTCGCCAAGTTGGAGAAGATAATCGAAGACGATCTGTTGCTCTCCGTAGCACTGCTATTCCTGCCCGTAATCTATATGCTCGCCGCTCTCAGCCTGATTGCAAACATCGGCTTAGGGAAGTGGGTCTTGCCAACTGGCTTGTTGTTATGGGTTGCCTCGGTCGTAGTGCTACATCGAGAGGAAGGGTGGCAAAAAATAGTAGCCCATCTACTATTGCTCTTGGGCGTATTCGCCCTCATTGCCTTGGCAACTAGTCAATTGCTGGATTTATCTTGGGATTCCCGCACCTATCATTATGTAGCCGTGCAAGCGTTGTTGGATGGGGTCAATCCATTCTACGAGCCACTGCAGTGGTTCACCTATGCCTACCCTGCCGCGCATTGGCTATTGTCATCCTCCTTGATACTATGGACTAATAGCATCGAGGCGAGCTTCGCCTTTACTGCTCCCTCTATCCTCACAGCCTTTATATGCTCTTGGCGATTCATCGCAACGCTCAAAGGCATAAATAGAACTTGGCGTTTGTTATTAGCCGCCTTGCTCGCGGCAAACCCCATCGCAATATGGACGTTATTCCATCATCACGTCGATGGTATGCTCGTATCAACGATGCTGAGCTCGTTCATGCTGATGTTGTTATTCGTGTCCCAAGGCAAAACAACATCGCAAACATCTTCTCGAACATCACAAAAAGCTCAAAGAACAAAAACTCGCCGCTACTACATCTATATCGTTGCATCCCTGATACTGCTGATAAACATCAAGTTCACCGG
>JABABG010000033.1 GCA_014238315.1 Alphaproteobacteria bacterium | reverse complement strand
CAGCTGCGGCGCGTAATGGGTAATTTTGAAGAACCACTGCGCGAGCTTCCTCTTTTCGACGACCGCGCCCGACCGCCATCCCTTACCGTCGATGACCTGCTCGTCTGCCAGCACTGAGTTTTCGCTAGGGTCCCAATTTACCCACGCCTCCTTTCGATACGCGAGGTTTTTAGCAAGTAGTTTGAGGAACATTTCTTGTTCGTGCTTGTAGTATTTCGGGTTGCAGGTTGCTATTTCGCTCTGCCAATCGATGTCGAGTCCCATCGATTTTAGTTGCTGCCGCATCGCGTCGATATTGTTTTTAGTCCAAGTTTGTGGATGCTCTTTATGCTCGAAAGCGGCGTTTTCCGCTGGCAGTCCGAAAGCATCCCAGCCCATAGGGTGTAGAACATGGTATCCCTTAGCGCGATGAAAGCGCGCCAAGACATCGCCGAGAGTGTAGTTGCGCACATGCCCCATGTGGATTTTGCCAGATGGGTAGGGAAACATCTCAAGGATATACTTCTTGTTTCTCGCCGCCTTTTCATCGAGGTCTCGCGGCTCTTTTTTCACCTCGCTCCAGAGCCTCTGCCATCGTTTTTCGACCACACCATGTTCATAGCGCGGGTTTGGTTCTCTGCTGCTACGATCTATTTCGTTTTTACTGTCGCTAGAGTTTAGCATTGGCGATCAAGTCGCGCGCGCGCGTCAGCATCGTGTCTTCGATGGTTTTGGCAGTACCTTCGTCTGGCTTTTCGTCGCGCCACGCGTTTCCTCGCAAACGTTGCGAGAAAACCTTCACCGATAGAGCATCGCTACGAAAAACTTGCCCGACAATGCGCACGGTAAGTTTGTACCTTCGCCCTGGATTTTTCGGCGGCGTATACCAATCCGTCAAGATGATCCCGCCCGCGAAGTCGGAAGAGATTAAAGGCATGAAATCGATAGTTTCTAGCGCACTTTGCCATAGGTATATGTTGGTATTACTACTAGCTACGCTAGGCGAGCTTTGCTCGTTGCTACTCTTCTTTTTTTTGCCGAATGAGAATAGGACTCGCTCTTTATCATCGGGGTTTCCTTCCCTGCCTATCTTTCCCCCGCGTCTATCGCGTTTGTCTTCGGCGGTTAGGTTTTCTTCCTTTGTCGCGCGGCGCACATACTGGCTGTCGCAAGCACTAGCGATGATCATCACGACTAGGCTTGCCATAATTATCGAGTATCCGTGTGGTTTCTTACAAGCCAGCATGGCGTCAGTATAGCAGAGTGCTGTTGTCTGGCAAGGATATGCAAAAAGGATATGCAAAGCTTATCGTGAAGAGATAGGCTACTCGTTCTAGGCTCGGTTGAGATGGTTGCTGTTGCCTAGATACATTGAGGATAGTAGCACTATTTGCTACTTGGGACTGCGGTACTTTTCTGGTTGCTCAAGAGCTTTAAGGATTTTTATGCAAAGAAAAATAAGTACTAATGGTTTATAATACCTCTTTTAAGGAGGATTAACATCGATGGACAAATCGTTAGAATTCGCTCCCCCGCATCGTTGCTATATCGACGGTGCTTGGGTTGAATCAGCTAAGGGTCTGCGTTTTTCGAGCCTTGACCCAGCGACTGGCGATGTTTTGGCTGAGGTTCCGAACTTGGGAGCCACCGAGACGCAGGTTGCGATTTCTGCTGCCTCGCGAGCGTTATCGGATTGGTGCTCTCGCACGGCTTCCGAACGAGGGCTTTTCTTGCGCCGTTTTGGTGAGTTGCTAGGCGATCATAAGGAAAGCCTCGCCCAGCTTCTAACGCGCGAGCAAGGTAAACCTCTAGAAGAGGCGCGAGGTGAAGTCTCTTACGCTCAGTCTTTTTTGTTCTGGTTTGCCGAGGAAGGAGCTCGCTTGTACGGCGATATAATACCTAGTCATACTAAGGACGCTCGTTTGTTGGTAATGAAGCAGGCTGTTGGAGTTTGTGCTTTGATCACGCCGTGGAATTTTCCCTACGCGATGATCACTCGCAAGCTTGGCGCGGCTCTGGCAGCGGGTTGTACGGCTGTCGTCAAGCCAGCGGAGCAAACTCCTCTATGCGCGCTGGCCTTGGCGCGTTTGGGTGAGGAGGCTGGTCTTCCGCGCGGAGTCTTCAATGTAGTCACCGGCGATGCGCAGACTATCGGCAAGGCTTTGATGGCAAGCGACGTGGTGCGCAAGGTCTCCTTCACTGGCTCTACGGAGGTTGGCAAGCTTCTAATTTCACAATCCGCCGAGACCGTCAAAAAGCTGTCGTTAGAGCTAGGCGGGCACGCGCCTTTTATCGTTTGCGAGGATGCCGAGCTAGACAAGGCTGTCGCTGGAGCAATGCTCTCGAAGTTTCGCAATAGCGGGCAAACCTGCGTTTGCGCTAATCGCTTTTATATCCACGAATCTCTCTACGACTCTTTTGCAGAACGTTTTGCCGAGAAAATATCAGAGCTAAAGGTTGGCAATGGCCTTTTGCCTAACATACAGTTAGGTCCCTTGATCGACAAGGCTGCAGTTGAGAAGTCTGAACGCCATGTTGGCGATGCGCGGGACAAGGGGGCAAAAATCTTGTGTGGCGGCTCGCGCGACAAGGCGGGAGATAATTTTTTCCAACCTACTCTGTTGGGCGAAGTAGAAGACTCGATGCAAATTCTGCAAGAAGAGACCTTCGGACCTATCGCACCTCTGGTGAGGTTCAGCAGCGATGAGGATGCGTTGCGGCGAGCGAACTCTACGCCTTACGGTCTCGCGGCTTATTTTTATAGTCGCGATGTTGGTAGAATCTTCCAGTTCGCCGAGAGGTTAGACTACGGCATGGTGATAGCGAATTCTGGAGTTTCATCGAACGCTTGCGCTCCGTTTGGCGGGGTTAAGCATTCTGGCTATGGGCGCGAGGGGTCAAAATACGGCATATTAGAGTACGTCGACATCAAGTATTTACTAGTAGGAGGGCTCGCCCTCAGTAGCTAACTCTGGTAGCCAATACTAGTCGAGCAAAACTAGCTTCTAGAACGGACTCTTATCGCAGGGTTATTTATGCGGTGGCTTATGTGCTCGCCGCCATTTTTTGCGCGAGCTCTAGCATTCGATGCACGAATCCCCACTCGTTATCGTACCACGCGGTTGTTTGGAATGCGTTCTGGTCGAGCTCTTTTGTCTCAAGCAGGTCGTATATCGCGCTTTCGCTACGGTGGAGGAAGTCCACTGATACGAGAGGTTCTTCTGATATGGCGAGAATGCCTCGCATGCTCGTTCGAGCCTTCTCGCGCATCGCTTGATTTATTTCCTCGATCGAGCAGGCTCTTTCCGTAACGCAATCGAATACGAGTGCCGAGACGGTCGCGACCGGAACTCTCAGCGAGCTACCGATTATTTTTCCCTTTAGCTCTGGAATTGCCAGAGCTATCGCGCTAGCCGCTCCAGTTGAGGTTGGTATTATCGATACGTTGGCGGCACGAGCACGGCGCGGGTCTTTGTGAAATTTATCTAATAAATTTTGGTCTGATGTGTATGCGTGGCAGGTTGTAGCGAATCCACGCTCGATCCCGCAAAGCTCTTGTAGCACCGCTGCGATCGGCGCTAGGCAGTTCGTAGTGCAGGACAAAGCCGATACGATGCGATGCTCTGGCTTTAGCCGGTTGTGGTTGACGCCTACGACGATCGACGCGTCGGGGTTCTTAGCAGGCGCTGAGATAAGGACTTTTTCGGCACCCCTTGCGAGGTGCAATTTCGCGCGTTCGCGCGTTTTATAAGCACCGCTACATTCCAGCACTATTTTGACCCCTAGTTTTGCCCAGTCTAAGTTTGCAGCCTCTCTTTCGCGTAGGCAGATAATTTCCTGTCCACCGCAGCGCAATATGTCTTGTCCTACGGTTTCGCAAGGACTCTGTAATATCCCGTGTAGCGAGTCGTAGCGCAACAAATGCCCGACATCCGCGGCGCAAGTAGTGGGGTTAGAGCTACCGTCGTTTATCGCGACAATCGAGATGTTTTTTTTGAACTCTGCGCATTTATCCTCGAGCCACGCGCGCAAGACTAAACGTCCGATGCGTCCGAATCCGTTTATGGCGATTTTTATGGGCATGCAGTCTTCCTATTTTGTTTATATTTTTATAGCAAGCCGCGCGACTTGAAGCTCGTATGCCCCTCTCGTGAGACTATTATGTGGTCGTGAAGCGTCATGCCAAGCTCTTCGGCGATTCGCTTTAGCGTTCGTGTTAGCTCGATATCGTCGAGCGAAGGAGTTATGTCGCCACTCGGATGGTTATGCGCTAGTACCATTCCGCTCGCGCCATAGTTGAGCGCGCGTTTGATTATTTCTCTAGGATATACCGCGGTCGTATCGATGGTGCCTTGCTGGATAATCTCGTCTTTAATTATCCTGCTTTTTTTATCGAGGAATAGCACCCTGAACTGCTCTACCTGCACGCGAGCAGACCTCGCGCGGCATAGGTTTATGATTTGTTGCCAAGACGATATCACATCGGTTTGCACTTCCTCGATGAGCATTCTTTCAGCTGCCGCTGCGGTAAGCTTTATAAGGGCGAGCGAGCTTTCTGCTATTCCTTCGACATCTTTGAGTTCTTGCTGTTCCGCGCACACGACGTCTGCGAAGCTTCCGAAGCGCGTGATCATTCTTTTGGCGAGTGGTTTTAGGTCTTGCCTTGGCACAGCGAAGGTTAGCAACAACTCTAGTAGCTCGTAGTCTTGCATATTTTCGCCGCAGTTATGTAGGAACCTTTGGCGCAGGCGTTTCCTGTGTCCTGCTGTGTCTGTTAACGATGAGTCTTTTTTTGTCACTATGTTTTATCGCTCGTTTGGGTATGGCGGTTGGTGCCAACCTTTGGGCGAGGTTGTAAATATCTCACAGCCGCCCTCGACTATCCCGATCGTATGTTCGAATTGCGCTGATAGTTTTCGATCACGCGTAACAGCAGTCCACCCGTCTGGTAAAATTTTCACTTCCGCTTTGCCACTATTTATCATTGGCTCGATGGTGAAGATCATTCCGACTTGCAAAGGCAGTCCCTCGCCCTTTTTCCCGTAGTGTAGTACATTCGGGGCTTCGTGGAAGCTACGTCCGATTCCGTGTCCGCAAAAATCTCGTACGACTTGCGCTCGTTGCTTTTCTGCTACCGATTGGATGGCAGCACCAATGTCTCCGAGCGTATTACCTGGTTTTGCTACCCTTATTCCCTCCATCAGAGCCTCGTATGTTATACGAGTTATGCGTTGAGCTACGATGGGTACTTTTTCCCCTACCCAGTACATCCTACTCGCGTCTCCGTGCCAGCCATCGACTATCACGGTTATGTCGATATTGGCGATGTCTCCCTCGTGTAGAATTTTCGTCTCGTCCGGGATGCCGTGGCATACGACATGGTTTACACTAATGCACGTAGCCTTAGGAAAACCGCGATAGTTTAACGGTGCCGGTACTGCCTTGTTCTGTCGTATATATTCTTCGCACAGACGGTCTATTTCTGCTGTGTTGCAGCCTACCTTCACATTGGGCGTTATGAAGTCGAGCGTCATGGCAGCCAGTCTTCCTGCGCGGCGCATGGCGGCGAAATCGGCTTTGCTATATATGTTTATGTGCGGGCGCATTGTCGCATTATTCTCGCCGTTGGGTGTTCTTGCGAGCGTTTTGTTGGGGATCTATAATTTTAGTTTCACTCCATTTTTCAGCTCTTCGCAAGTCTTGTTCGGTTGTTGTAAGCCATCGTTTTTTGCCCTCTGTGTCGTGCTCGCACTTCCACAGCGGTGGTCTTACTTTGACCATGTCGGTGATGTACCGACAAGCCTCGAACGCGTGGTTGCGCCTTTCGCTTAATACCGCGACTAGCACGATTGTCTCCCCGAAGGGTATTGCGCCGATACGATGCTGTATTGTCGTAGCGTCTAGCTGCCATCGTTCTTGTGCTTCTTCGATGATATCTCGCATGCATATTTTTGCCATCGCTGGATAGCAATCGAGTAGCAGGGATTGTAGCTCGATGTTTTTCCCCCTTTCCATCGTCCTTGTTCTTTTTGCTATTCCACAAAAGCTCGCTAGGGCTCCGCAATGCGCCTTTTTTGCGTTATGCCTTTCTGCGAATTGGCGAAGCGCATCGTATGGGCAGAAAGCAGTTTCGTGCAGTAGCACGTCCATGCTGTTTCAGCCTCCAGTTATGGGTGGAAAGAAAGCTACTTCGTCCTGCGGCGCGAGTTTCTTTTGTCGATCGGCTATCCTTTTATTGACCGCGACTTTCACCAGACTCGCCTCGGCGAATACCTCTTCGTATTGCGTGCCTTTCTTGCGTAGCAGTTCGATTAACTTATCGACGTTATCGATGGAGCTATTCGTTTCGATTTCTTCTTGGCGTTTTCCTATTTTTTCGCCAAACCATGCGAAGTATAGAATTTTCATTGGCTTCTCTTTGCTGCTGTTCTATCCGTTTTTGCCTGCATCAGCACTACGCGAGCGGCATCGTGCTTCGACCCTCTAGCAACTAGGAAATATCTCGCGCATAGGGATGAAGGCTACGAGCTCCCCGACTTCGTAGCTTGTCGTTGTTTCGTCTAGCTCTGCGAATCCATCTGCGTCCATCACCGAGCTTAGTACCGCTGCGCCGCTCTTGCCGTTTTTCTTCAATATAGGCAATCCGAGTTTATTTTCCAATTCATAAGTTGGTTTCGTTATTTTGACGCGCACGAACTCCACTCTGCCCTTCTTCTTTTTCCCCCTAAAGCCGAGCCTTGCCGTAAATCTTTTGAGTTTTTCGACCCTTTGTCCGTTGAGCCTTTGGATTAGGGGTTGCACTATAAGCGCGAAGGTTAGGAAGCTGGCGACAGGGTTGCCCGGCAGCCCTGCGAACGGGATGTTTTTTATCCTCCCGATGCCGACCGGTCTCCCCGGTTTCATAGCGACCCGCCAGAAATCGAAAGCTCCATCTTCTGGTTTTTGCCGATATAAATACCTCGCGATGCAGTCGAGGCGACTTCTAGACATTCCGCCGCTTGCGAGTATCAGGTCGCATCGAGGCTCTCTCTCGGAATGCTCGCCTATGGCGATTTTCTCGAACGCGCTCGCTACGCTATTTTGGTCGTCTGGCAAGATACCCCCATCGAAGACTTCGCATCCTAGTGCCTGTAGCCAGTTGCGTAGCATCGTTGCATTGCTATCGAATATTTGCGCTGGCTTAAGTTCCCCCCCAGCCCTTGTCAGCTCTGCGCCGCTAGAAAATAACGCTACCCGCAAGCGAGGAAAAACCTCGATGTCCTCCAATCCGAGCGATGCTAATATCGCGCAATCGACTATGCTGAGGCGTTTGCCTTTTTTCATCAGCAGCGTATTTTTGCGAATGTCGTCTCCGCTGGCGCGCTTGTTTGCTCCTTTTATTAGACCGTTCGGAATCGTTATGGTGTTCTGATATAGCTTTGCGTCCTCTTCCATCACGATCGTATCTGCTCCGCGTGGCATGGGGGCACCAGTATATATCTGGCTTGCTTGTCCGATTGCGAGCGTTTTCGTAGGACTCTGCCCTGTCAGAACTTCGTCTACTATATTCAGTTTGGTCGGTTTATCTTTTTGCAGGCTTTTGAACGCGAACGCGAATCCATCGACGGCGGAGTTGGCGAAATTAGGAACATCGCGGGTTGCGCGGATATTTTGCGCAAGAACCCGCCCTCTAGATTGTGCGAGCGGTATTTTTTCGCACATCAGCCCTCGTCCCATCGCCGTTGCCATCCTAGTTGCCATCCTATCTACCCGCGCGAGCGCGAGCCTTAGGGGGAGTAGCTTCTCTTGACCATCCTCGCCGTTATCGTTCGTTAGTTGCATGTCAATAGTTGCATGTTAATAGTTTTGCGCCTCTGCAATATCCCCCATAGGTGGAGCAAAGAAAGGCTGATCGAGTATGAAATTTGCGATAGAGGAGATATCATTGGCGTTGAAAACTGGTAGCGGGTTTCCTCTATCGCTCGATACCTCTAGCGGAATATCGCTGACGATTGCGCGTATGCGTGGGTCTTGGTTTGCCAATAGCGGTTTTTTAGAAGTAGCCTCCGACTCGTCTTGTGAAGAGTGCCGATAGACTTCCAGCTTGTCGATAGGGAACTTTTTAAACCCTTCGACCAACAGCACATCGACCCGCTGCATTCGTCTCACCAATGTTATAGGCGACGGCAAGGGTTCGTCATCAACGCGCTCGTGCATTAGCGCCCAGCGTTTCTCCGATGCGATCATAACCTCTTGCGCACCTGCCTTGCGGTGAAGGTATGAATCTTTGCCTTGCTTGTCGATATCAAAGCTGTGATGCGCGTGCTTGATGCTTGAAACCTTGAGACCTCGTGCCGAGATGTTTTCGATCAACGCACAGAGTAGCCTCGTTTTGCCGCTACCGCTCCAACCAGCGAGCCCGACGAATTTCATTTTTAATTTCCATTTTCTTCTGCCGCAGAAAACGCCTGTAGCCCGTACGTCCATCCAGTGTAGACAGTTATGATACAGGCTATCAGTAGTACCGCGTCGGCTAGCATCGAAAACCACACGATCCTCTGTCCGTCTAGCGCGCCTATGGATAGCGACTGACCGCCGACACCCATCATTTGCAGGACGGTTTTATATTTCGCGAGTTTGGTTACTGGTAGCGACCTTTTTAGTTTTTGCGCTATGAACTCTCGCAATCCCGATACGATTATTTCGCGGGTCACGATCAGGCTTGCGCATAAAAAAGCTATTACAGACATTCCGTGTCCGCCTTTTTGCGGTAGCAACGAGATATCGACTCCCCCTCGTGCCAAGACCGCTAGAAATAACGCGAGCACCAGTATTTTATCCAGTATCGGGTCGAAGGCTGTTCCGAACATAGAAATTGCCTGCCAACGTCTTGCTAGGTACCCGTCTAGGTGGTCTCCAACGCAGGCTACGAAGAACAAAAACCAGCCGCAAAATGCCTCTAGTGGCGTGCCTAATACTAAAAAGGTGATTGGGAATATGAGCATGCCTCGAGCTAGCGTAATGCAGTTCGGTACGCGCTTTAGCCAAGGTTTTATCTGCGGCTTTATCTGCCTTTTATGCTCGTGTTTAGACAATGACTAGTTCTCAGCTTGGAGGTTGGGTGTTCGCATAGAGATTAGAATTCCTCAATGGTAGCAAGAGATAGAGAATTGCAACATAGATTTTTTTGCCTCGGCTTTTTATTTTTTTTATGAAGCTGTTTTTTACGGGCTTCCTGCTCGCATTATACGGATTACGCAATTGCGGTCGAGCTTTGCTAGCATCGCGCGCAAGGCTTGGGGTTTGACAGCGATGCAGCCCTCGGTCGTTGCGTATGGTTGTTTTGTCGTCCGTGCGGCGTGTAGGAATATCGCGCTACCGCGTCGCGCGCGTGCTGGTGCATCGTTGAACCCGAGTACAAGTAGCAGGTCGTATAGATTGTCTTTACGATGTAGCGTTTCGTGCGACAAACAGCTTGGCAGTGCGATTGGTCGGTTATATTTTCGCGGGTGGCGAGCATCGTCGCACCAAGCTGCTCGCGCGTTAGTCCGTAGCACCGCCAAGCGCGAGATAGGAGCGTAGAGAAGGTTAGCATACCTGCTAGTGGTCAGTATGGCTGCGCGTAGAGGGAATGTTCCAATGGGGGTTATTCCGTCTCCTTCTCTTTTTTTATAACCGATGCCAGCCGAGCCGAATGAGCAAGGAATTCGCTGCGCCCCGCATAGCAAGGTACCGTGCGTTGCGCCGACTCGCCCATATACGAGCATGGCTACTCGACGAGAATGCCTTAGGGCTCTTGTAGAGTTTTTTTTACTTTTTCCCATTAAGGGTTGCGCGAAGATTAGGCGCATTCGCTTGCTCTCTTATCCCAGCTCTACCATTTTCTATCCTTCGCGCATTCTGCAGCCTAAGGATTCGAGGCAAGAGACGATCTCTTGTGAGATTGCTCGCACTTCTTCCTCATCACGCGGGCGGTCGTTGGCGGGTAGTATCTCTACCTCGAATGCGAGCGAACGTTCTTTTTGCGTGTCTGGTTGGTATTGGTCGAAGAAGTTTAGGCTGTTTACGCGATTGCGTGTTTGTCGAAGCACGGCTTGCTTTACCTCTGCTGCGCTGCGTTCTTTTGTTATCCAAAATGCGAAGTCTCGGTATATCGATTGTTGTTTTTGCCTCTGCCATGGCTTTGCAGCGATGCGGTTTTTGGGTCTTGGCAAGCGGTCGAGGAATACCTCGAATGCGACTATGCGCGTGCTCAAGTCGAAGTGTTCGCATAGCTCGGGGTGGATTTCTCCGAATTGCCCTATGGTTGTTCTTCCCAAGCAAAAGATGCCGTAGCGAGTCGGGTGGTAGCCTTCTGGGGCTACTTGCGATAGTTGCGAATCGAGTCGTGCGCTATCTAGTCCGCAAGCGTTGAGCACAGCGCGTAAGTCGGCTTTTGCATCGAAGGCATTGACATCGCGCTGCTCGCTTTGCCAGTGCCTTTGTCGAATGGGGCTAGTCCTTATTCCTGCCGCGACTTGCTCTTGCTCTACGCGCTGCTCGGTTTTTATAAATCTAGGTCCTAGCTCAAAGAGCGCGGGCGATTTTCTCGCAGCGTGTAGTTTATCCTGCGCGATATTCTGGGCTACGGTTGCCATTAGGTTGGGCAGTAGTGATGGTCGCATGGAATCGAGGTAGGCGCTGATGGGGTTCTGCAGGCGAAGTCCTTCGTCGAGCGCGAAGATGCTTTTGATGCGCGAATCGATGAACGACCAAGTTATGACTTCGTCGAGCCCCGCCATTGCAAGCCTGCGGCGCACGAGGCAATCGCGTTTTTGGCTTGCGGATATTGCGCGTTGGGTTAGGGGCGTTTGTCGTAAGAATGGCGCGTAGGGCACCATGTCGTATCCCTCTATCCGCAGGACTTCTTCGACCAAGCATTCTGGGGTTGTTACATCCTCGCGCCACGATGGAGTGGAGAAGGTGGTCTCTTGAGCGTTGCTTCTCTCCTTTACAAACCCTAGGGTTGTTAGGATTTGCTCTACCCGTTTTTGCGGTAACTCGATTCCGCCGAGTTTTTTAACCTTTGTACTTGCTAGCGTGATTTTCTTCGAGGCTTCTGGCATTGCGCCTGCCATAACGATTTGGCTCGCCTGCCCACCGCACCACTCTAGTAACAAGCTGCTCGCTATGTCACAGTAATTCTGCGCGTTTGTGCTATCGAGTCCTCTCTCGAAACGGAAGCGCGCGTCAGAGTTTATATTTAGCTCGCGTCCAGTTTTCGCCGTCGCGCGAGCATCGAACAACGCGCATTCTAGGAACACTTCGTTGGTGTTCTCATCGCATCCGCTATCGAGCCCGCCGATGATGCCGCCTATGCCCACCACCTCTTTTTGATCGGCGATGACAGTCGCATGTTTTGGTAGCTCGTATCTTTTATTATCGAGAGCGAGTAAGCTCTCGTTTTTCTTTGCCTTGCGGATGGTTAGCTCTGTTCCGTTAATTTTTTTTGCATCGAAGACGTGCAACGGTCGTGCGAGGTCGATGGTCATATAGTTCGTCATATCGACTAATGCGGATATCGATTTTATGCCGATTGCTTTCAGGCGCGCGCGCGCATACTTCGGTGCCTGTAAGTTTTTTAAATCTCGGAAGTAACGTCCGCATACGAATGGGCAATGGCTTGCTAGTTCGCGCTCTAAATCTATGCGCCAAGTTATAGGTGAAGGGATAGGCGAGGCGATAGGTGGGGCGGATGTTTCTTTTAGCTTCGGTTGCCGTAGGGGTTTTAGCGAGCCTATGCCCGCTGCCGCGAGGTCGCGCGCGATTCCCCTCACCCCCAAACAATCGGCACGATTAGGAGTTATGGCGATGGTAAATATAGGGTCTATCAATCCTGCTGCCTGCGCGAAGTCATCGCCTATGCGCCAATTTTGTTCCTCTTCGCCTAGCTCTATTATCCCCTCGTGGTCGTCCGATATGCCCAGCTCGTATTCAGAAAGTAGCATCCCTTGCGATGCTTCGCCTTGTATCTTTGCAGCCTTCAGGACTGCTTGGGTGGCTGGTATTACGCTAGCGATGGGTGCGAATACTCCGAGGAAATCTTTTCGCACATTATGGGCTCCGCACACGACTTGTAGTGGTTCGCTTTTTTCGTCGAAACGCACTAGGCATAGCTTTAGCTTCTCTGCGTGCGGATGCCTTTTGCACTCCAGCACTCGCGCTACGCGGAAGCCCGCGAGGCTATCGGCGGGGTCGAGAAAGTCTTCTACCTCCAGACCGATTGCGGTCAAGCGCTCGCAAAGATTCTTGTCGCTTTCTTTATGCTCAAGATGCTCCGCTAGCCAGCTACGAGTGAACCGCATTTTCTATAACCAAAATAGACTTATGAATTTTTAGTTAGCTCGCGAGCTATATCTATGCTCAGAAATTTTGCGCGCGCAACCCTCGCGCCAAAGCAGGAGCGTCAAGCGGCGAGAAGCCGTAATGTTGCAACCACGCACCATCGCCATCGAAAAATGTTCGCAGGTCGGCGATGGCGTATTTCAACATTGCGATCCTCTCGACTCCCATTCCGAATGCGAAACCTTGGTACTTTTCGGGGTCTAGCTTGCAAGCTCTGAGCACATTGGGGTGCACCATGCCGCATCCTAATATCTCCATCCATTCGAGTTTCTTGTCGTCCTTGCTCGTCAGTATATCTATTCTTCCCCCCTCGCGCCTGCAAGCGATGTCCATCTCGGCGCTGGGCTCTGTGAAGGGGAAGTAGCTAGGACGGAATCTTATCGGCACATCATCGTTCTCGAAAAAGGCGCGTACGAAGTCGCTGAGGCATGTTTTCAGATGTCCGAAATGCGTGCTCTGGTCGATGACCAAGCCCTCGATTTGGTGGAACATGGGCGTGTGCGTCTGGTCGCTATCGCTGCGATAGCAACGCCCCGGTGCGATGACGCGTATCGGCAGCCTTCCCTCTAACATTGTGCGCACCTGCACGGGCGATGTATGCGTTCTTAGCAACCATTTTTCTAATAGTTGTCCCGCCGCTTCGTCTTTTTTTTCCGCCTGCAGGTAGAATGTGTCGTGCATTTGTCTTGCCGGATGGTCTGGCGGAAAGTTGAGGGCTACGAAGTTATGGAAGTCGTCCTCGACGTCTGGTCCCTCTGCGCATACGAACCCCATTTCTGCGAATATAGCGATGGCTTCTTCGATAACCTGTGCGGTCGGATGCAGCGCGCCTATTTTATGCGTACGCTCTGGCATCGAGGTATCTATTTTTTCTTTTTGTAGCTTTTGCTCGCGTATTTGTTTTTCGATTTTGCCGCGAGTTCCCTCGAACTCGAGCAGCATTTTTTTCTTCAGCAGATTGATAGCCGCTCCGTGCTTGGCTCGTTCTTGGGGTTGTGCATTGCCGATTTTGTGCAAGGCTTGTTGTAGGGGAGATTTTTTTCCGAAGAAACTTGTGCGCGTTTCTTCCAACGACGCTTGGGCTAAGCTAGCTTTTTCAGCGATGTCGTATTTTTCGCTCTCGAGCAATTTTTTGCGAAAGTCCTCTTCGATGCGCTTAAGCTCGGCTGTTAGTTCGGCTTCCATCCTCGTTCTCTTGGTATATTATTTTTGGCAGATTATTTTTGCTGGAGTTCATGCGGCTAGAGAGAACTTCCGCGCCTCGCTTGTCGGTTGGGGCAGGTTTTTTCTACAAGCCCCTATTATGTTAGGAGTCTCGTCCTGCTTGCAATTTCTCACGCGCTTTTGTCACTATTTCTTCGAAACGTTTGGGCTCTTCGATTGCCAGAGTTGCCAAGATTTTTCGATTAACGCGTATGTCCAGCAAGCCGAGCGCGTAGATGAACTGAGCGTATTTCATTCCACCCATGCGCACAGCGGCGTTGAGTTTTTGTATCCACAATCTTCGAAAATCGCGTTTTTTTCTCCTTCGATCACGGTACCGATATTGTTCGGCGCGCTCGACAGCTTGGCGTGCAACTCGGATGGTGTTTTTACGCCTTCCGAAGTATCCTTTCGCGCGTTTCAGGATTCGCTTATGGCTTGCTTTCGCCGTTGTTCCGCGTTTGACTCTAGACACTTTACTTTACCCTTTTGCTTTACTTCTCTCACCGCATGGGTAGGAAGTTCCGTAGCACGACTTTAGCGTCGCTACTCGCGAGCACTTGCTTGCCTCGGTTTGCGCGTTTCATATCCTGTGGTCTTTTCGATGTATTATGCCGCAGGCACGCGCTATTGAAGCGTACCTTACCGCTCGCGCTTATAGAGAAACGTTTTTTAGCGGAGCTCTTGTTCTTTAGTTTTGGCATCTGGGTAACTTTCGAGAATAACTTTTGATTTCATATAAAACATAACTTACATAGATGTTTTATATGCGAGCGGGCTCTACTTCGCAAGCCATTTTTATGGCTAGGTATGCTACGAGCTAAAAAGGGTTAGCGGTTTGTACGCCTCTGTTCAGAAGGCGTTTTGTATATGCTTTATTTTGAATGGCGCGATGCAGATTACATCGAAGCGTAGAGTATCGATTTCCCTCTCGAATGCATGTTGTTGGAAAAGAGCCTCACCAGCGCGTTGTAGCCTTACCTGCTGTTTTTTCGATACCGCGTAGATAGCAACTTCGAGCTCTGCGCGCCACTTCACCTCTACCACGACCAGAGTTTTACCGTGCTGTGCGAGCAAGTCCACCTCTCCCAACGGTGAGCGCAAACGTCGGTGTATTACTCTATATCCTTTGCATATCAGTAGAATTGCTGCGATAACCTCGCCGTAGTGTCCTTTGCGTACTCTGCGTAGTTTCTGCTTTTTGTTCATTTTTTCATCCCGCTTTTTTGTTTTTTAAGCGGAGCTATGACTATCGTATACTCACCACGCGGTTTTTTCTCTGCGAGCTCGGCTACTATTTCTTCGATCTTAGCAAAGTGATGCGTCTCGAAGACTTTTGTCATCTCTCTCAGCAAGCAGACTTGCCGTTGCGCGAAGCATTGCTCGAGCATTGCTAGCGTTGCTTGCAGGCGGTGTGGGCTTTCGAAGAATACTAGGGTTGCCTCGCATTCCCGCAAGGCTTGTAAAAAGCGTAGTTTTTGAGTTTGCTTACGAGGCAGGAAGCTCAAGAATAGCACGCGGTCGCTCGGCAATCCGCAAACGGAGATAGCCGCGCTAAGGGCGGACGGACCTGGTAGCGGGAAGATGGGCAACCCTCGCTCTCTGCAAGTTCGCACGAGCTTGAAGCCTGGGTCTGCTATCGTCGGGGTTCCGCTGTCGGATAGTAGAGCGATGCTTTGTCCTTCTGTGATACGCTGGCATATCTTCTCGCGCAGTTTTTCGTCTGCTTGGTCGTCATAACGCAGCGTGCGCTGGCGGGCGCGGGGCACAGAGAATCTGGCTAGCAAGCCGCGAGTTTTCCTAGTATCTTCGCAATAAATCATATCGCAAGAAGATAGCAGGCTGATGGCTCGCAATGTTATGTCCATCATATTGCCAATCGGCGTCGCGACTACATATAGTCCAGCGGCTGGCGAGATTCTCTCCAGCGCGAGCATTTTTACACTACTCTCACTAGCCTCTGCTTCGCTAGTTCGCGCCGATTTTTCGTCGGGGCTAGCTCGTTTTTCATTTTGTTTCGAGTGGCGCATTTTTCGATTAGTCGCTTATACTTATGAAACTCGGCTATTTCTTGGCTCTATGCTAGAGTGCCATCGCCCTTCGCTTGCAAGCTGGGACATATAATCGGGCATCTAGACTTAGTATCTAACGAGGCACTCTGTAAAAACATACAGCAAGCATGCTAGAGTGTCTGCAAGTGAATACTGCAAGTGAATACTGCAAGTGAATCTTGTAGGTGAATCCTGTAAGTAGGTATTGTAGGTATTTTTTACTAACACTAACGAGTAAGAGAAGGTTGATGCGCGTTGGATTTTTATTGAGCACGATTTTTTTGCTATCGAGCCTCATCGTCGGTTGCGCTGGTCGTTCTGGCGACCAGACTTTACTAGCGAGCAAGCTCAAGGCGCAACAGAAAGGTGAGGGAGATTTAGTCATGCTCTCGCCCAACTCGTCTGCGCCAGCCGAGCCACCACTCAGCGATTTCTTCCCAAAGGGAGGCAAGCAAGCATCGTCAGACGCAAGGGGTTCGCGGTTAGGGGACGAGCAACTCTCTTCTTATGCGCAGCGCAAGGCAGCAGCTCGGCGGGAGATTTTGCGCAAGCGTAAGAAAGTCTCCTATAACCGCGATGGTCGTCTGGAAATAGGTCTTTTATTGCCGAAGAAACGTTTTCCAGCCCTGGCGAGTAGGATGGAGCAAGCGGCACGCTTCGCTCTGACGCAGGATAGTAATTTTTCTTCCGTTAATTTATTGGTGCGCGATTCGGGGGTTACCGCCTCGCACGCACAACGGGCTGCCGCGCGCCTTTTTAGCTCTGGAGCGGACGTTATCATAGGTCCAGTTTTTGCCTCGCACAGCCACCCTGTATCGGTTGTTGCGAATAAGTCTCGGCGTCCGATGATATCTTTTTCTAACGACAGGGATGTGCGCGGGAACTTCACCTATCGCTTCGGTCTCTCTGTTGGCGAGCAGACGGCGATAGCCTTGGCGGATGGCTTGGCGCGTCCGACTAAAGCCTTTAGCGAAGATGTCTCGCGCAAGAGGCATGTCGGCTCTGCCTCTAACGACTGGGCTAAGCTCGGTGGGCGCGTTGCGATTATCGCCATGGCGGACGACTATGGACGGCTTGTCGTAGCTGAAGGCAACGCCTATTTACGCTCGCGCGGGTTGACCGCAGAGCGAGTAGATTTCCTCGACAAGAAGATTAGCTACGATGTAGTCGATGGCGAGATACGGCATATATCCGACTACGACTACCGCCAGCTTGCTCTCTCGAAGTATCGTAAAAGATTGCGCCGCAAACGAGCGTCTGTAGAGGAGCTATCCTTGGCAGCGCAGGATATAGACACAGAGCTGAAGATTCTAGAAAAGCAAGACACTTACGGTCGTCCTCCATTTGATGTTTTGCTACTCCCTCAATCGGACCGAGAATCCTTGCAAGTCGTCTCCTCCTACCTCGCGCTCTACGACATAGATTCCTACAATGTGAACATTTATGGGCTATCGACTTGGGGACAGATGGGTAAGCTTTGGCGCGAGCCGCAGCTACAAGGTAGCCGTTATGTTTTCCCCGCGCGAGCGAGCCTTGCCGATTTCACGCGCCGCTTCCATGCTTATGTAAAGAGTAGTCCATCGTTGCATATCCTCGCCGCCCTATCCTACGATGCGACCCTTACAGCCGCTCGCCTAGGTGCGCGCGTTGGTTTTGTTAGTCGCGAGGCACTCGAGCGCAAGGAAGGATTCACCGGTGCTGCTGGCAGGTTCAGGTTTCGTCCCGATGGCGATGTGCAAAGGGTCTATGAGGTTAGAGAAATAACTCGCCAAGGCGACAAGACTCTCGCGCGTTCGCAAAAGAATTTTTTGCCTTGAATGTCCGTTTTTTTCACGGAGCGTGGCTCAGTTCGGTAGAGCACTCGGCTGGGGGCCGAGGGGTCGCAGGTTCAAATCCTGCCGCTCCGACTTGTCCAAGAGTTTT
>JABABG010000094.1 GCA_014238315.1 Alphaproteobacteria bacterium | reverse complement strand
CGGCTAACACCCAGCGACTAACACCCAGTGCTAAATATAGAATCTATAGGAAAACAAGCAAGCGCAGAGGCTGGCGGAAAAGCAAGAGTTAAAAGGAAGTAGCGTTAAAGGAATCAGCGTTAAAAGGAAGTAGCGTTAGAGGAATCAAGCGTTGCCAGAAACTCCAGACAGCAGATGCGGCGAAATGCCCAGCTGCTCCATCGCGCGCGACCATTTGTCACCATCGTCCTCGCCAAAAATAAGGTCGCTATCAAAGGGTAAGTGTAGCCAAGCGTTGCTAGCTATCTCTTTATCCAATTGACCAGTGCCCCAACCAGCGTAGCCAAGCAGGAAAACATAGTCCTTCGGTCCCTTGCCGAGCGCAATATGCTTCAAAATATCCGCGGATGCCGTCATCGCTAGCTCGCCCAGCTCTATCGTGCCGCTAAACTTCTTCTCTGGCGAGTGCAAAACAAAGCCACGGCTACTCTCGACCGGACCGCCGACGTGCACGGATATGCTCTCAAAATCAGACGAGAAGGGTATGCTCAAGTGGTCCAGAACATCCGTGAATTGTATCTTCTCTGCTACTTTGTTGACTACCAAGCCCAGAGCTCCATCCTTACCTTGATGGCACAAGAAGACGATGCTACGCTCAAAACGAGTGTCGCCTATCGCCGGGCTGGCGAGTAGCATTTGACCCTGCCAATAGCCACTGCCGGTACTGGTGCCAACCTTCGAAAAAACACTGCTCGCTACAGAGCGAGAGAGCCTCGTCCCTTGTATCTTGCTCTCTTGTATCTTGCTCTCTTGTATCTTGCCCTCTTGTATCTTGCTCTCTTGTATCTTGCCCTCTTGTATCTTTCTTGCTTGCGTCTTGCCTACGAGCGAGGAGGGTGAGATTCCGAATGATTTTACACTAAGAGATTTTTTGCCAGACGATTTTACGCCACTCCGCGTCCCTGCTAGTAGCGGAGACGCAGCCTTCGGTAATTTGTTTTTTGCTACCTTACTCAGATTCGTGCTCGCGCGCGAAGAGGAAGTTTTAGAAGTTTTAGAAGTTTTAGCAGAAACCTTGTCAGAGTCCTTAGTGAAAACCTTGCCAGAATTCTTGCCAGAATTCTTGCGAACAGAGCCAACAAGAGACCTCGGCAAACCCGCGCGCGCGCCAGTCACACCCTTAACTTCGCCCTTAACTTCACCTTGAACGCTACCCTTATCGCCATCCCCGCCCCTCTTTCCAGCCCCCCTGCTACCTACCTTCTTCGCAAACTTCTCATCCATAATCGGCTACCTCGTGGCAAAAAAACAACTCGCAAAAGACTAAACACTAACAACACGCTGATAGCAATAGAAATTATAGCACCAGCATAGCTATAGGCAAAAACCACAAAAGCCTCTTTGATGGTGGACTATTCCAAACCTTTTTGCAAGAATAAACAAGCGATAAGCAAGCGGTAAAAATAAACTAAAAAATAGGCGCGAGCAAATGAAGTGGAAAAATTGCAAAATAACGAGGTAAAAAAAATAATCCATATAGCAAAAAGAAACTCGGTACGCCTCGTCGTGAAAATAGTGGCAGGCATCGCGTTGTTATGCGCCATAGCCCTCGCAGGTGGCAATAGCTCTAAAGCGCAAAGCGACAGTCAAGCTACGAGATTCGATTACGGAAATGTTAAGCTCGTCCTAACCGATAAAAAAAATGGGGCGTTGCTATTCGACCTGCAAAAGGGCTGGAAAGCCTACTGGCGCAAAAATAGCATCAACTCGCTACCGACAAAAATAGAGTGGAAAAACCAAAGTAGCAAAATAATATGGCCAGTGCCAAATAGCTTCGAGTTGCTAGGCTTGGAAAGCTATGGCTACGAAGGAGAAATAGCTCTACCGTTTATAAATCGCGCGCAAGAAAAAATAGGGAACTCCGCTCAAGTAAGTTTCCTCGTGTGCAGTGAAGTATGCTTGCCTATCGAAAAAAACCTCATCGCAGAAATAGCAGGCGCAAAGGATAATGAAAAAATAATAGAAGCCCTCAAGCTCGTACCTCGCACCTACTCCAAGCAAGATAGCTCGGTCGAAATACAATACCTGCCAATCGCTGGAAAAACGCAGGGAGAACCCGTGCAAGCACTAGGGCAAAACCTGGAGCAAGACCTAGTGCAAGACCTAGCAGAAAAAACCTTAGAGGTCGTGCTCGTAGGAAACATAACCTTGCCAGAAAATAAAAAAATTAAAAAACCTCGATTAATTATCGAAGAAAGCCACGAAAACGGATATATATTTAATGTCGAGAGTATAAAAAATAAACGAGGAGTTATTAAATTTAAAGCACTAGGGCAATTCAAAAAAGCAGAGCAAAAATATAACCTACGCGTAACATTGCTCGAAGAAGATTATAATAAATATAACCATCCGATTGAATGGAGAACTACAGCAGAGCTCGCTCCCTATAAAAATACTTTTTTGCAAAACGAAAGTCTGCAAAATATACTAAAGAGTAGACCAATGCTATGGTTGCTAATAATCTCTTTGCTCGGCGGATTGATACTAAACGCCATGCCTTGCGTGTTCCCAGTGCTCGCAATAAAAATAGCCTACATCGCCAAAACCTCTAGCGATGAAAATATAAAAAATATACGAAGAGCACTCGTAGCTAATGCAGCGGGAATGATCTCAGCCTTCTTGATACTCGCGCTGTTCATCGTGGTCGTTAGTAGTAGCGGGCGAGAGCTAGGGTGGGGATTTCAATTCCAGTCACCGTTCTTCAACGCAGCAATCGCATCTATCTTAATAGTACTGGCGGCAGACGGGTTAGGAATTATAAATATACCCTTCGCCCCATACTCGCAAAAAAGAGAGGCGGGGAGGCAATCTCTACGCGCAGATTTTATAACTGGCGTAGTTATAACTTGGCTCGCCACCCCTTGCGCAGCTCCTATATTCGGAAGCGCGATGAGCCTAGCTCTCGCGCAAAAACCTAGCGTGATAATAATAATGTTCGCCGCGATGGGGTTAGGGATGGCTAGCCCGATGTTGCTAGGTGCCGCATTCCCCGCTCGATGCGCCAAGATACTGCCGAGACCAGGACCTTGGACAGAAATAGTCAGAAAAATAATCGGCGCAATGGTCCTACTCATAGCGGTATGGTTGCTTGCAATCTTTGCAAAACAAGTATCGAGGCTCGCAGCTATATTGCTCACCGCTGGAATCGCCGCTAGCATCGCTACTGCCATCGCAATCGCGAGAAGCAAAATAATCTATAAAAACAAAAGAGGCAAAAATAAGATCGTCTTGGCGACGCTCTTCGCCACGCCTCTGTTGCTCGCGTTAATTTTATCGCAAGCATTCGTAAATACGGAGAAACCAAATTTAGAAGAATATAATACAATAAATGAATGGGAGAAATTCAATCCAGACAAAATACAAAATCTAGTCGATGAAAATAATATCGTGCTCGTAGACGTAACCGCGGATTGGTGCATAAGTTGCAAGCTCAATGAAAAGCTCGTATTTCAATCCGCTAGCGTGCGCGAAGAAATGAAAAATATGGAGGTCGTGCAAATGCGCGCAGATTGGACTGCTCAAGACAAACGCATCGAAGAGTTTTTGAGGCGGCATAATCGAGCGGGCATCCCTTTCACAATAATCTTTGTGCCTGAAGAAGAAACTATCCTGCTGCCAGAGATATTTAGCCCCAATACATTTTTCAACGCGCTTGCTTACGCTGAAAGATTACGCTCAATTAACAACTCGAAGCAGAGTGCAAAGCGAATAAAAAATATTAATTAATAATTAACACAATAATTAATATAGTTAATAAAAATGGGACAGCCCATAAGCATTTCTTGTTCTAAAGAATTTCGAGACGAGATATGCGCACTAGCAGAACGGCGCAAAGTTAGTGTCGCGGCTCTATTGCGAGCAGTATATATCTTGCTACCTCTCAACATAATCGAAAAATTCGAAGACCCAGGCGAGCCGACCCGCCAAGAAAGAGACATCGTTGTCTTGAAAAGCGGTGCGCAAAAAGGACAAACTATACATAGGAAACCAAGGTTGCAACTAAGATTGCCAACAGAGCTCGAAGGTAAGGATAGCCCTTCAATAATAAGACGCGCGCTCGCGCTCGCCATCGCGTTAGAAAGACAAGAGTGGCAACTATCGATCGAAAGCGCGTCTCAACAAAAACAAAAACAAAACTTACAAAATAAAAACGACTCGCGCATGCAAGAGTTAGAACGCGGAATCGAAAGGTTGGCTTTCGTCCCCCTCAACTCAAATTGCAGGACGCTCGAAGACGCGTGCTACATTCTCGGCATTCGCGCTGGAAGAAGACCAACAGAAAAACTCGTGCGACAAAGATTCAGAGACCTCGCATCCGTATTCCATCCAGACGCGATAAATGGCGATAACGAAAGAATGAGTCAAATTAATCAAGCTATGCGCTTATTCAAAGAGTACAATATAATTTCATAAAATGAGAAAAAATATAAATACAAATATCCCATTCGTCAAAATGCAAGGTTTGGGAAACGACTTCGTTCTCATCGATGCAAGAAGTAATTCAAAATTAGAAAAAAACATTAGTATAAAATCGCTAGATAAAAAAACCATAAAGAAAATAGCAGATCGTAGGTACGGAGTAGGATGCGACCAAGTGCTTATACTCATCGATGCAAAGGTTGGTGTAAAGCCAAAGCCGTACATATCGTTCTTAATATTTAACCCTGATGCGTCGAAGGCCCAAGCCTGCGGAAACGGTACAAGGTGCATCGCGCGATACTTGTGCGATAATGACGAAAATTTAATAAACCATAGTGGAGCCATATTGCTCGAGGTCGAAGGGTTGGTGCTATCCGTTCAAAAAATAACCGAGCAAAATTTTCAAGTCGAAATGGGAAAGCCTAAATTTAAACCTAACGACCTCGCGCTCGCAAAAGACTGCGATAGCGCAAATATACCGATCGCGATAGGCGAGTACAAAAACCCATTCGGGGTGAGCGTCGGGAATCCGCACGCCATATTCTTCGTCGATAGCGATGACGAAAAGCTGCTGCGCGATATAAATACACTCGGAGAAAAATTAGAAACTCACCAGATATTTAAACAACGCGCCAATATATCATTCGCGCGGATAGAGGCTATAGATAAAGTAACCCTCTTCGTTTGGGAGAGGGGGGCGGGCAATACTCAGGCATGCGGAAGTGCCGCTTGCGCAACAGTGGTCGCTGGCATAAAAAAGGGATTGCTACAAAAAAATGTTAGTGTGAAAATGCAGGGCGGGTGGCTCAACATCGAGTGGCGCGAAAGGGATGAAGTAATACTGATGAGCGGTGCCACTGATTATTCATTCTACGGAAATATCGATCTGTAAAAAAATTCATGAGCTAAAAATAAAATGACGCAACAACAGACCACAACGGCGCAAAGAAAAAAAACAGTAGCGCGAAAAGTTATATCTTTCGGCTGCCGACTGAACCACGCCGAGTCCGAGCAAATCGAGGAGCTGCTAAGGCTCGCTAAGCCAGAAAAAGAAACCATCGTCATTAATAGTTGCTCGGTGACAAACGAGGCTGAGCGACGACTCCACCAGAAAATAAGGCAGATACATCGCAGGCAGCCGCGAACGCAGATCATCCTAACCGGCTGTGCCGCGCAAACTAACCAGCAGTTCTATAGAAATATGCCGAGCATAGCTAAAGTTATCGGCAACGATAAAAAACTATTGCAGACGAGCTACTCGAACAAAAGCATCGATGCTACGATAGACGCTGGTCAGAATTGCGGAGGTCAAGATTGCGGAGATGATGCTCGTAATGACGCGACGACAGAGTTACGCGCACCGAGTATCAAACGTGGTTCCAACACTAGATTCATCCTGCCCGTACAGCAAGGTTGCGACCATCGCTGCACGTTCTGCATAATACCATACGCTAGAGGAAAAAGTAGATCGCTGAGCATCGATGCGACTTGGCGAAGCGTTAAACGAGCCGTAGATAATGGCGTGCTCGAGGTCGTGCTGAGTGGAATCGATATCGCGTCTTGGGGAGCCGACCTTGAGGGACAGCCAAAGCTCGGATGCTTGATCGAGGCGGTATTGCGCAAGGTCAAAAACCTGCCGCGTCTACGAGTCTCATCGATCGATGGGGCAGCACTCGACGATAAGTTTAAAGAGCTACTGGCGACAGAAACTAGATTGATGCCGCACATACACCTATCCCTACAAGCGGGAGACGACCTAATTCTAAAAAGAATGCGGCGCAGGCACTCGCGCTCGCAAGCCATTCGACTATGCAACGAGCTCAGCGAGAAAAGGAAGGACCTCGCGCTCGGCGCAGACCTCATCGCGGGATTCCCAACCGAAAGCGAGCAGATGTTCCACAATACATGCAAGATGATCGATGAGGCGGGCTTGAGCCTCCTACATATTTTTCCTTTCTCGCCAATGCGACAAACTCCAGCGGCTCGAATGCCGCAGGTAGAGCGTGGGGTCGTGAGGCAGCGTGCTAATCGACTACGCTTGCTCGCGGATAAAGCGCAAGCTAAATTCTTGCAGAAACAGCATGCGACACACGACCATTTTCTCATCGAAAAAATAGCAGAAGATGGTAGTGCCATCGCTAAATCGAGGCACAATATACGGACTAGGGTAATGCCTGCTCCTAATCAAAAACCTCTGATGGAAAGGGGGCGGCTTGTGCGAGGGCGTGTGTTGCCTAGTGAGATGCAGTGTGGCGGCAGGTCTTTGCTCGCACAATGTATTACGCCATAGTATTACGCCATAGTATTACGCTATTAGCATTAGACTATTTAGTATTAGACTATATTAATATTACACTATGCTAGCATGGCATTTTATACTAATAGTAATGTGCGAGTAGATTGTGTGATTAGTATAAATTGTTATAAATTGAAATAACAATGTAGCATTAATAATACCAACTTAAGCAATCTTATAAAATAATGTTAATATTGGGTAAAAGCGCGAGACGTTTGCAAAGTGGCTTGTTTAAAGGCGACTTTGCAAAAAGCAGTTTGGCTCGCAATCTTGGCGGGGCGGTGCTATCTCAACAAGTGCTGAAGGCTATCGAAGAAGCCTTGATCGAAGCGGACCTCGGCTATCGATGCGCCAAAGAGATCGTAGACAAACTAGCTCACAGAAAATTCAACGACCCGAGTAGCGTATCCGAGCTACAGCAATACTTGCGTGAGTTGATAACTAAACGGCTAATAGGTTGCCAAGTAGACCAAAAAGCACACGAAGGGAAGATAGCCTTACACGACGGGTTGCTCGTAATTGTTTTGTTGGGGCTCAATGGAGCGGGGAAAACATCGAGCGCGGGCAAGCTCGCTGCGCGCTTTCAAAGGCGCGGCGAGAAAACCATGATCGCAGCTTGCGATACATTCAGAGCCGCCGCCACAGAGCAAATCTCCATTTGGGCACAGAAAGCCGATGTGCAAATAATAACCGCCGAGCCAGCTAGCGACCCTGCGGCTCTTGCCTTTAGAGCTCTTGCTAGGGCGCGAGAAAACCAAGTGAAGAAGCTGATCATCGACACGGCTGGAAGGCTCGACAGCGATGCTAACTTGATGCAGCAGCTCGCAAAAATGGAGAGGGCTCTCGAAAAACAAAAAAACTCTCCGATAGAAAAAAACCAGCAGCAAGGTCAGCCGGGTGCTGAAAACAAAGTCGAAGGAGAAAAAATAGATATACAATTCTGGCTCGTCCTAGACGCAACACTCGGGCAAAACCTAAAGACGCAAGTGCGGAGGTTCGGCGAGCATGTGAAGGTCGCGGGGTTGATCGTAACAAAGCTCGATAGTAGTGCGAGGGCGGGCGGGCTCGTGGCTCTCGCGCAAGAAAATAGCTTGCCCATTTACTTCGTTTCAAACGGAGAAAAAATAACCGACCTAATGCCTTTTGATGCTAAAGTCTTCGCAGAAAAACTCGTGCAGATAGATACTCCGCAACCGAAGAGCGAGCTAAACGAAGGGTAATAAGCTGAAGAGTAATAAGCCGAAGGGTAATAAGCCGAAGGGTAATAAGCTATAAGTAGCTACTAATATAGCTAGACTATAAAACCATAACTAATGCAAAAAAACTCGAAGCGGAAAGATGCCATGCAGCAAAATTATCCATACTCGCAACAAAAGCCAGACACCGCAGTGCTAACATTATGGGGGCTGTTCTCGCTGATACTCGTATGCTACGGGATGGTCGAGCTCGGAGCACCGCTCATCAGAGAGCTCTTTATATTCCATTTCGCATTCGTACCCGCCCGACTCAATGCCTGGCAGGGCTTGCCGTCCATATTCCTGCATGTCTTGCTGCACGCGAACCTAACGCATCTGCTGGTAAACTTGGGAATGTTGGTCGCCTTCGGTATCCCGCTGGTAAAGCTCGTCAGACCGATAATGTTCCTGATCATTTTCTTCATCGCCGCAATGGGCGGAGCCTTGGCTGAATATATCATCGACCCTCTAGACCAAGCGCGGAGAATCGGCGCATCGGGGGGAATATCCGGCTTGATGGGAGCGCTCTGCGCCTATCCAATAGTCTTGCGCCGCGTAAATTTGCCAGGTCCCTTCGCGATGCGAGACCGTGCTTGGAAGTTCGCTACTGTCTGGGTCGTGCTAAACATAATAGTCGGGCTAATATCTCCAGTCGCTATCGGAGTGCATATCGCTTGGCTCGCCCATGTCGCAGGCTTCGTCTCAGGCTTGGCAATAGGTGCGCTGATGCTCGTGTGGAAAATAAAAGCGCGAGCATAAAATCATAAGCGCAAGAATAAATACAACCACATAGACGCGAATGCACGGGGTAGACTTCATGGGCATAGCTCTGCAAAGCGCGAGGATGGCTGCGCAAAATGGCGAAGTACCGGTCGCCGCACTGATCGCTAACTCCTCTGGTGAAATACTCGCAAATACGCAAAATCGAATCGAGCGCGACAATAACCCGCTCGCCCACGCTGAAATGCTCGCAATCGAACAAGCCGCTCGACAAAAAAAAAACTGGAGGCTCAACGACTGCGACATGTTCGTAACGCTAGAGCCATGCGCGATGTGCGCGGGTGCCATCGTTCAGGCTCGTTTGCGTAGGCTATACTTCGCAGCCTTCGACGAGAAAGCAGGCGCCGTCGTAAACGGACCTGCTCTCATACACAACGCTAGAAATATACACGAGGTCGAAGTATATGGCGGGATCAAAGAAAGCGAGGCGCAAAAAATACTACTCGCTTTCTTCGAGGCGCTTAGGAATAAAAATGCAAATAAAAAACCTAGCTTGACTAAACTCGACTAAAATTCTATAGGTATACCTTCGTGATAGGTGATAGGTGAAACTTGGCGGGCTGAGTAGCTTGTTGTCCTAGTATGCTAGATAGTCTGCTAGATAGTCTGCT
>JABABG010000117.1 GCA_014238315.1 Alphaproteobacteria bacterium | reverse complement strand
CCCGCAGTTTCTGCCTTGGTGTCTCAACGCTGAGGTGCGTATGCGTAAGGAGAACTCCCTAGTAGGTGATCTTTCTGTCGGATACGGCTTGCTCAATAGATCCTTCTCAAGCCAAGTGCAATTCGATAGGCAAAAGGGTATCGTCGAAATGCAAGCCGATAGCGACCTATTCTCATATTTTGAGGGCCGTTGGCGCATAACGGATCGAGAAAAAAATACAGAGGACGGTAAAACGCTCGTAGACTTCTTCATAGATTTTCAGCTACGCGCTCTGCCGCTAAAGTTTGTTTTCGAGAAAATCTTCTGCCAAGCCGCAGAACAAATGGTAGAGGCTTTCGAGCAGCGTGCTGATAGTATCACATCTGAGGTTGGTGCAAACTCATTAGAGCAAGCCTAGTAGAGCAAGCCCAGCACTCGGAAACGCCGAACTAAAAACCATTAGCTAGCATGCCATGCCGCACTAGTAAGCGCAATGGTCGTATAGTTTCTGCCAATCTTCCATATTTTGTGGTTGCGGGAATATAGCCAGCAAACGTTCGGCTGGCGTGCGTTGCTCCGATACGACCTGCTCTAGCGGTTCCAGGAATTGTAGCTCGTCAGCAATAGCGAGTTGCTCGCAACGCTGTCTGAGCCCCGAGCGCGCGATGACAAGCATATCCTTAGCTATGTCGTTTACCGTTCGTCCAGCACAGCGAGCTTGCAATCCCAAACGAGGCACTGAACGATGTGCCGCTGTGAGCGTCTCTTCTTGACGAGTTTCCGCCGCCAGCTCATTTGCAAGCCGCAAGCTCTGTTCTTGCGCTTGTGCATCGTAGAGCAAACCAGACCATAAAGCAGGTAGCGCGCATAGCATCGCAGAATCTCCGCTATCGGCTCCACGCATCTCTATGACACGCTTTAGTCGCGCCTCGGGGAAGATCATACGAAGATGCCCCTCCCAATCTTCTAGGCGCGCTCTGCCGTATGCTTCGCGTAACTCAAGACCAGAATCACCATCAAGGTAGTCGGCAAAGCTGTAGCGCGAGGTGTCTACATACTTGCCATCGCGAACAATACAATAGACTGGAATCTGTAAAGCATAGTCACGCCAGCTCGCAAAGCCAAAGTCTTCCGCAAAGACGAACAAAGGTAGCCCGCAACGTTGCGGGTCGGTATCAAGCCAGTAGCGGGCTCGGTTCGAGAGATAACCGTTAGCCTTGCCCTCCGAGTAGGGGGAATGAGCGAAAAGTGCCGTTACCATCGGTTGCAGAGCAGTCGCAATTCGCATCTTTGCAACCATGTCTGCTTCATCGCTAAAATCTACATTTGCCTGCACCGTCGCCGTTCGTCCCATCATGGGAACTCCTAGCTTACCTTGTCTAGACATATAGCTACGCATGATGTGGTAGCGTTGCTTTGGCATCAACGGCAGGTCGGATTCGTTCTCACGAGCACGCGCGCCTATCGCGCACATTCCCAGAGAGTGTCGTTCCAGCAAGGGGCGCAGCACAGATAGATGTTCTTTTAGCTCTTTGCAGATGTCGTGAACTGATTGCAAAGGCGCACCAGCAAACTCTAGTTGACCAGCAGGCTCTAGCGAGATCGCGTTGTGTAATCTTGGCAAGCTGATGCCAATCGGTAAGCCATCTTCTGTTTGCATCTCCCCGACCGTGGACTCTCGCAAGTCGTCTAGCAAGTCTGTTAGTAGATCGCGGATGGCTTCGTAGCTAGGCGGCTGTAGATCGCCCTTGCGGTAGAGGAGCTTCTCATGCTCGGCACCTATGCGCAGGTTCGAAGTCGAGCCTTGAGAAAACCAAGAGGTTAGGTAGTCGCGATCTGGAATTTCTATATTGCTATTATCAGACATACTTCCTCTCGAATTTGTTGATTGTGCTAAACCAAGCTGGGTTTGCTAAATGCTTCGTAATCTACCCTACTATCGCTTGTCAAAGAGCTAGCAAAGGGATTGCCAGAAAACAGCTGCCAGCAGGCTAGTACAGCCAAGGCAGCAGTCTCGCAACGCAAAACTCGCTTGCCGAGAGAAACTGGCACAACGCACGGGCAAGCCCGTAGCATAGCATGCTCTTGCGGCGAAAAGCCTCCTTCAGGTCCTATCAAAATCGCGACATTCTGCTCAATACTATTACATTCCTTGGCGCACAGAGCAAAAGCTTGTTGCAGGCTATGCCTAGCACCGCTCTCGGCGCAAAATAACAATACCTTTTCTTGCTCAAAAATTTTTGCCTGCAAACTTTGCTCGTCACCAAGGATAGGGCAACAGAGACGCCGACTTTGCTCAACCGCGGAGATGACTACACGCTGTGCGCGCTCGTGCGAGAAACGCGCTGTGCTATAGGTACTGCGATAGGGAAGGAGTCTCGAGGCACCTAGTTCAACCGATGCTGTCAAAAGCAACGTCAGCCTATGCGCGCGAATAGGCGAGAAGTATAGGCTTGGCCCGAGCTTTTCGCTGGCTCCCTCGCTAGCTACGCGCATACACTCTTGGCATATCGCCTCGCCAGAGGTATGTCCCCAATGTTTAATCTCGGCTAGCCATTCGCCATGCTGCTCGTTGAAAAGTAGTAGTCGATCTCCAACCTGAAGGCGTAAAACGCTACGGGCGTGGCGGGTCGCATCCGCCGACAAGGTAATACTACGCTCTCGCTCTAAAAGACCAGGTTGCCACAATCTAGTGGTGCGAGCTTTAATCGTGCTAGATTTCGTCATGTTACTTGATGGCGCAAATGAACCGTTAATGTCCTTAATGTCCTTAATGTCCTTATCCCTTCTATCATATTTTTTGCATCATACTTTGTAGCATATCTCTAATCATATTTTTTTAGCTATAAGCATATCTTGAAAATACCATCATCGCCAGTAAGCTATACTAGGTAGGCGGGGATGGATAATACAAAAATACGAGAGGTTGTAATTACTATGGGTTTTCCCCGTCCAAGCAGAGAGAGTTTCTCCGCCTACCTAAAGTTAGGTCGCTTCCATAGCTTGAGTGGTGTCGGCTATTTGCTCATACCCTGTTGGTGGGGGCTACTCTTGGCGGCTATAGACGGTGCGGCGAGCAGTCCTGCTACTAGCAGCACGCTCGCTATCACACGGCTATTGTTGCTGATGTTGCTGTTCGCGCTAGGTGCGATTTGCATGCGTGCTTGCGGGTGCGCTTGGAACGATTTGCTCGACCGAAAGATAGACGCCCAGAGTAGGCGAACGCGCACGAGGCCTTTGGCTTCTGGTGTTTTGTCAGTGAAGCAGGCGGTTGGGTTTATCTCGGTGATGCTTTTCGCTGGCGCGTTGGTTTTGTTCTCGATAGCAGCACTCGCGCCAAATTCTTTACTGCCTATTCTAGTGGTCGCTGTCGTTCCTTTCGCTATGCTTTATCCTCTCGCAAAGCGAGTTACCTACTTCCCGCAAGTCGTCTTGGGTTGCGTTTTCAACTGGGGAGTTTTGTGCGGTTTTGCGGCTCTGAGCGTAGAGCTAACGTTTGGCGCAGGGCTGCTCTTTGCCGCCGGTGTTTGTTGGACGGTCGTCTATGACACCATATACGCATTTCAAGATTTAGAAGATGACAAGCGCACAAAAACAAAGTCCTTGACCTTTCTTTTGCAGAGAGGCTCTGCTAAAAATATATTGCGTTTTTTATACTGTATTTTTCTTGCCGTGGGTGGCGTCTCTATATACATCGCCGCCGGGCTGGGGGCGGGGAGGCAGCCTGCTTTTAGTATTACGGTGGTTTTATGCTCCATATTGTTACTTTTATGGTTCTGGTTCTCACGCGACATTCGTTGCATAGACTTTGCAGAGGCTGGAGGATGTATGAAGTTCTTCAAGCGCGAGCTATGGCGAGGGGGAGGGGGCGTGCTATGTGTATTGCTATGGGTATTGTTAACAGTCGGATTTTTATAGAAGCTGGCTACTAGCACTAATGTCTCTGGTTATTGTGGAGATGCTTGTAGCTATTTAACTCCAGTCGCTTTTGTGGTAGGGTGGAAATATGTTCGATACCTCTTATAAGGCATTCCGCCGTTACTGCGGTCTTTTGCGGTTGCGTATCTTCTTGCGCTCGCAACGCTCATACCTGATCGGTATCAGCTCTGGGTTATTGTTGCTTTTTTGCGCGGTCGCTTTGATGCAGCTGCTCGCGGAGCATAATAGGAAAGAAAAAAATATCGAACAACCTCAAGTAATTATCTGGAAAAAAGATGTCGTGGCATCGGTCGAACGCGCAGGGCTAGAACAGCGTCCAGCGCGCGGAAAAGAATTGGGTTTCGACCTAGCTCGCGTCAACGAAGACGGACAAATAATGGTCGGAGGTTACGCGCCGCCGCTATCGAGACTCGTCTTGTTGCTCGACGGCGAGGTGCTTGGGGCGATGCTGGTCGATGACCGCGGAGAGTGGTTGTTCCTATCCCAACAGATATTCAAAGCAGGTCAATATATTCTACGCCTTGAAACACAAATCGGCGAACGAGAAATAGTATATGGAATCGAGACTCTCTTGGTGGTGATCCCAAAATTCTCGCAAGGAGAAGAACGTCCTATGATGGCAGTGCTGCCCAACGACGGCGGCGAGGCAACGCGAATACTATCGCAACGATTCTCAGGAGATAAAACCGCAACCGGAACAGACTTTATCGTCGATACGATCGACTACGCAGAAGATGGCAGGCTACTGCTCTCTGGAAGGCTGCGCGGAAAAGAAGTCGAAATGTTGGTATACCGAAACAATAAACTAGTTGCTCGACGCCGATACCAAGGCGAAGGTGCTGTGCCAACCGATTGGCAAATATCAACTAACTTGCCGCCATCAGAAAAAGGGTTGTCTGGACAAGTGCTACGCATAGACCTCGTCGAAAACAATAGAGTCGTTCAACGAAAAGCTCTACCCATAACTTGGACGCCACTCGTGCGCGAGGGCGAAGACGAATACTTCGTCGTAAGCACGGGGGCTAGTCTATGGCATATAGCTAGGCATATCTTCGGAACTGGAACTCTGCACACATTCTTATACGAGGCTAACAAAGCGCAAATAGAAAACCCCGACCTAATACGACCAGGGCAAATACTATTTATCCCCAAAAAACCTAGTGACAAAGAACAAAAGCAAGCGCAGAAATCACTCGAAAACAAAGAATTAGACAAAGATAAAGCCAAAACTAAGTCGCAGTAGCACAACTTTTTGACAATGCGCGAGAATGACAGAAGCAGACCTACTACTATTTGCACGAGAAAGCATCTTCCTGCTACTAGAGATTAGCTTGCCCATCCTATTGGTAAGCTTGGTGGTGGGGTTGTTGGTCGCTTTGTTCCAAGCGCTGACGCAAATCCAAGAGGTCACTCTGACCTTTGTTCCAAAAATTATCGCAGTGTTCCTCTCGTTACTCGTGCTGATGCCATTTATGATACGGCGGATATTCGACTTCATGCAAACCATAGCCGACCGCATCATCGCTATCGGTTAGCTCGTAATCGATTAATTCGCGGTTAAATCGCAATCGGTTCATTTGAAAGAGCTAGAAACACAGCCATGCTAGCTGAGCTACTGCCCCAAGAAACCTGGCGTTTCTTCCTATTGTTCGTGCGTATCTCGATAATGATTACGCTTTTTCCGCACATCGGGCAGATTTTTGTGCTACCACGAATCCGCTTCGCCCTATCTTTTTTTCTTGTGCTGATCTTGCTGCCGATCGTAGGAGAGGAGTTGCCCGCTCAACCCGCGAGGTTAGAGCGTCTATTTGAGATCGTTATAAACGAAGCTCTGATCGGTGTGTTGATAGGCACAGTCGCGAGGTTTGCTTCTTCCGTTTTTGTCTATGTGGGTTCTTTCTTTGCCTTGCTGATCGGGATGTCGAACGCGGCTCTGTTCAATCCTCTGCAGGCGCAACAAAGTGTGCTACCTGCTATCTTTTTGGGGCTTTTAGGGACAACCGCGCTCTTTGTAACAGACCTCCACCATATAATTTTCTTTGCTCTTGCCGACAGCTACCGCCTTTTCGTGCCGGGCGACTTGCCTTTTCCAGCCGGAGATTTCTCCCAACTAGTATTGGATGTCTTCACTAAGAGCTTCGTTTTAGGATTTCAAATCGCTGCGCCTTTTTTCATAATATCAGTGTTGTTCTACGCTTTGATGGGGGTTTTGGCTAGGTTGATGCCGCAAATGCAGGTTTTTTTCGTTGTCTTGCCGTTACAACTTTTGTTAGGATTCTTGTTGCTAGCCGTTAGTCTTACCGTCATGGTTAGGATGTTCCTAGAGCATTTTCAGCAGATGATTACTCCGTTTCTAGTGTAGTTTTAGAATATTGCTAAGCAAATTAAACGAGAAACTAAATAACTTATTAAACTCGTAGTACTAGTATGGCAGACGACGCGCAAAAGACAGAAGAACCGACTCCGAAACGATTACGAGAGGCAAGAGGCGAAGGACAAGTTCCACTGTCACGAGAGGTCAACCACTTTCTGCTACTCACAGTGGCAACGATCGTAATCGCCTCTATAGGTATCAAAGTCGCAAAAGGAATAAGCGTAAGAATCGCCAGCATAATGGAAAAAGCAGGGCAGCTAGGGGTCGAACAACAAGAACTCGGCGCGTTGCTTGGGCAGTTGGTAAGAGAGCTCGGGGTCGTGCTATTATTGCCAGCCTTGGCGATTTTCGTAATCGCTATCGCCGCGTCTGTGCTACAGGTAGGACCGTTGTTCTCGCCTAAAAAACTGCAGCCCAAGCTGAATAAGATATCGCCGCTCGCAGGGTTCAAAAGGCTGTTTTCCGTCGAGAGCATAGTAGAGTTCGCAAAAGGCATCATAAAGCTGGTGCTCGTCGGTTCTGTTGGTGGCATCTTCCTCGTCGCTCAATTGCCAAATATCGAAGACTATATGCTGACGAGCATTACCTCTATTCTGCCCATAACTAGAGGTTTGCTACTCGGTATGATGGTCTCGATCCTCGCTGTCTTGCTCGTAATCGCCATTACCGATGTCTTCTTTCAACGCGCTAGGCACAGGAAAAGGTTGCGCATGACTAGACAAGAGGTGCTCGACGAGTTCAAACAGATAGAAGGAGACCCGCAGATCAAAGCGCGGATTAGAAAAATCCGTAGCGAGCGCGCGCGAATGCGTATCTCGCAAGCCGTGCCTAGTGCCGATGTCGTTATCACTAACCCGACCCATTATGCCGTAGCAATCTCGTACGACGACGAGAATATGGAAGCGCCGAAAGTGCTCGCCAAGGGGGTGGATTATTTGGCGGAGGAGATCATGCGCATCGCTCGCGAGACTAATGTGCCGCTGGTCGCCAACCCGCCGCTCGCGCGCACCCTATACGCAGCCTGTGATATTGGCGAGGAAGTGTTGCCAGAGCACTATCAAGCGGTAGCCGAGGTTATAAGTTATGTCTGGCGGCTCAAAGGGCGTTCCGCTGCTGCGGACAAGCAAGCGGCTTAGACAAGCGGCTTAGACAAGCGGCTTAGACAAGCGGTTGGGGCAATTAGTACGACGTGCGCTAAAAGTTAGTAATCCAGTCTATAATAAAACTCGCGGTAGCATTTGTTTTTGCCATGAAGGATGGTAGGCAACCGTGCGAGAGGTTAGTTGTGTTCTCGTGCAGGGAGATGGGAGATGGGTGGTGATAGAGTCTATCCAAGATTCTATCCAAGATTCTATCCAAGAGTCTGTGCTGATAGTCTATATAAATTAAGAATAAAAAAGTGTCTATCTATTAGTCGTTAGTCAAGTTTGCTGGGTTGCAGTTTGCTCGCCTCTTGCAAGAATTCCGCGCTCGCTTTTTCCTGCTCTTGTAGGTGCACTACCTTCTCGCTTACTAGGACGAAGCCGCTGAAGTCTTTTTTATGAAAGGAGCAGAGCTCGTTAGAAAAGCTCGGCGCGTTCTGCCAAGGCGGTTCGGATAGTACGTAAAAATAGGGTTGGGGGTAGTGGAGGTCGCCAAGACTCAAGCCTAAGTTTAAGCCAGGTTTCGCGTCCTTGCCGATTTTGTAGAGGTAGATAGAGAAGTGTTCTAGCGAGCAGTGGATGTGCTCGTCTTTTTGTTTTAACGCCGATAGGAGCAGGTGTGCGTTGGAGAGCCAGCGTGCTATCTCGCCGATGCTCTCGCGATGCTCGGATAGTTTGTAGCGTGCGCCCTCGGCTAGCGGGTGTTGCGGCAGGCTGGAGGGGTCGTTGTATTCGGTCGTATCGGTTGCGCTATCTTCGATCTGTTCGCGCACCCATAGGCGCGCCTCTGCGTCTGTATGTCCGTTGAGCGCGAAGGTTTGCAGGCTAGTTTGCTTCTCGTTGGATGCGCCGAAGGATAGGGTTGCCTCTCCGTCCTCTAGCAGTAAGCCCACTCGTTTGCCGTCTGCGAAGGGCTGTGAGAAGAAGCCATTCTCGGCCGGTCTCCAGGTGAGCAGCGGTTGCGGGTTGTCGTCCGTTAGTTCAGGGCTGGCGCATAGGGCTGCGCGCTCTACCCATTGCAACGCGTATTGTAGGTAGAGGCGTGTGTCTTGGAGTTCTACGGGGGATATAGTAGAGCCGAGTTGTTGCCAACCTGCTGTCATATACTACTTATGCTTGCTGTTTCCCTTATGTTTTCGCGAGCTATTCACAATGCTGGTAATTGTAGAGTAGTTTTTGCGTCTGTCAAGGGATTATGAGTCTCTGCTAGCTGTGATTTTTTTCGCTCGTTTTGCTGGATTTTGGTTGCGCTGGCTGGCGTCTATTGCTAATTAGCATGCAGATTGCCGTTGGGTAAT
>JABABG010000066.1 GCA_014238315.1 Alphaproteobacteria bacterium | reverse complement strand
TTTTGCGCCCAAACCCTACGATAGCTCTTTAGGTAATAATCCTTGCGGTAATAATCCTTGCGATAGCCGCGAGCATATATTGGCTTTCGACTTCAGCTCGCGCCGAGGCACTGTATGTTTATGGCGATTACGCGGACGCGCTGCGGTTTTACGCGCGAGCAGGCAAACTCTGGCGCACGAGCTCAGTGCCAAGGCGGAGATTTTGCCACAGTTGATAGACGCTACTTTGCGGCGTTGTTCGGTTAGTTATACTGATTTACGCGCGCTCTGCTTTGTGCGCGGTCCTGGCAGCTATACGGGGTTGCGGGCTAGTTTGGCGGTAGCGAAGGGATTGCGCTTATCTTACCTCGCCCAACCCTCTTTGCAGCCCTCTTTGCTACCCTCTTTGCTACCCTCTTGGCCACCCTCCTCGCCCCCGACCACTCCTCCCTCCCTCACCCCCATCAGCCTTGCGACCTACAGTTTGACGAGCTTTGAGGCGGCACTACTGGCGCTGGAGGCGAGGGATAGCGAGACGCGAGGCGCGTTAGCTTTAGCTTTAGTCGATAGTTTTCACGACACTTGGTATGCGCAGGCTTTTCGGCAAGGCAAGGCTTTAGGCAAACCGAGCGCGCTCGACGACGACGAGCTAGCGCGGATGGTCGAACGGCTACTAGTTACAGGGGAGAAGTTATTTTTATGCGGTGCTATGGCAGAGGATGCCTTGAGGATGCTCCGCGATGCGAGGCTAGAGAAGAAATTGGACAAAAAATTTAACGAAAAATTTAACGAAAGATTTAACAACTTGCGGATAAAGGGCGGCGATAGCAGAGCCGAGGACTTTTCCCGACCTTTAGCCGAGCGGCTCGCTGAGGCGGTGGCTGGGGCGGGGGTAGAAAGGCGGGGAGAGCAGACTAATCGTCGAACTAATCATCGTACTGAGCACAAAAATTCGCAACGAGGGATGAGCGAAGAAGTGAAGTATGCCAGTGGCGAGGGAGCTTTGTTGCCTTTGTATATCGGCTGCGGAGTTTAGTTCCGCTCGGTTTCTAGCCAGCACCCTACACCAGCACCCTAGCTAGTATCCAATTTGCTGTTTTTCTTTCTACCGCTTTTATTTCTATCGCGTTTTTTTCTATCGAGTTTTTTTCTATCGAGTTTTTTTCTATCGAGTTTTTTCCTATCGTAGAGTCGCTTCTCCTCGCCTCGCCACAAACGCGAGATGTTTTCTCTATGGCGAAAGATAACGATCCCGACGCCCAAGGTTAGTCCCCAGGTTAAACCCCAGCCGAGAGGCTCGCTTAGCCAAAAGACAGTAGCCAAAAGGACGAACAGCCCGGCACTCAAGGAGGCGAGAGAAGAATATCCGAAAAACCAGAACACACCTAGCCACAGCAAAGAAGCCGTCAACAATAAACTCGGAAGCAAAACGAGCAACAACCCTGCCGCACTAGCAACCCCCTTACCGCCACGCAAATTTCTGCTCCAAATCGGAAAACAATGACCGCACAAACACCCGACTACCGCGACCGCCAGACAAAGCGAAATAAAATAATCGCCGCCGCCATTACCGCCGCCATTACCATTACTAACCGCTAGAGCATCCAGAGCCAACCAACCCCCATCGAGCATATACTTGGCTAGCTTCTCGACCAACAGCAATGCGAGCACTGCCTTGCCAATGTCGAGAATCAGGACTATCGCGGCAGCCAGTAGCCCGACCGAGCGCAAGACATTCGTAGCGCCGGTACCACCGGAGCCGACCTCGGTCAGTTTTTTGCTCGCCCCAACATTACCATTGCGATTACCATTGCGATTACCATTGCGATTACCACGGTGGTTACCCAAAAGGCTACTTACGCGTCCTTGTGCGAGCAGAGGACCTGATGGAAACAGCCCGCAGGTATAGGCGCATACAAACATGGCGACGAGAAAGCAAATAGCTAGGATGCTCATACTGCTCTACCTCTCACTTGCTCGCTCTACCTCTCACTTGCTCGCTCTACCTCTCACTTGCTCGCTCTACCTCTCACTTGCTCGCGCTTGCTTTCACTTGCTCGCGCTTGCTTTCACTTGCTCGCGCTTGCTTTCACTTGCTCGCGCTTGCCTTCACTTGCTCGCGCTTGCTTTCACTAGCTTCCTCTTGTTCGCGGTCGAAGACGAGCCTTCCGTCGACGAAGGTTTTCATCACCAACCCCTTAACCTCTAGTTCTTGGAAGGGAGTATTTTTAGACTTACTACGCATGCGCTCTTCTTGTATCTTCCAAGTTTTTTGCGGGTCGCATAGCAATAGGTCGGCTGGCTTACCAACCTGCAGCAGCCCGCCCTCGATGCGCAATATTTTGGCGGGATTGCTAGAGAGTTTGCGGAAGATTTGCGGCAGGGATAAATCCTGCAAGTATGTTACGCTGAGCGCGAAGATGGTCTCCAAGCCTATCATCCCACAATCCGCCAGTGGTAGCGGGAGTCTTTTAGAGTCTTGGTCTTGCGGCGAATGGTCGCTGGCTATGCAATCGATGGTATTGTCGAGCAAGCCCTTGATGACGGCTTGGCGATCTTCCTCGCTACGCAGTGGCGGGGTTACTTTTGCGAAGGTGCGATAGTCGGTCAGAGCCTCTTCGTTCAGGCAGAAGTAGTGCGGAGCGGTATCGCAAGAGACATTCAGCCCGTCTTGCTTTGCCGCTCGTACTGCCTGGATGGCGGCGCTAGTTGTTAGATGGGCGAAATGGCAACGCCCACCGGTGCCTCGTAGCAGACGAATGTCACGGTCGACGATGATAGCCTCCGCCTCGGCGGGAATGCCGACGAGCCCCAAGCGATCTGCGAGATTACCTTGGTTCATATCGCCACCCTCTGCAAGCGAGGCATCCTCAGGGTGTTGGACGACCAACGCGTCTAGCCCGCGCGCGTAGCGCAACACGCGCGTCATAACGCGAGAGTCTTGGATAGCCTTCTCGGCATCCGTAAAGCCGAGCGCACCGCTTTCTTTCAGCAAGCCCATCTCTGAGATTCGCTCGCCGTTTAAGCCTTGGGTTGCGGCTGCGTAGCAATATACCTTTGTGCCTTTCTCCTCACGCCCGCGTCTAGCGACGAACTGGACGACCGAGACATCATCGATGACGGGCGCGGTCGAGGGCAGGCATACCATGGAGGTAACGCCACCTGCGATTGCGGCGGCGACACCACTTCGTATAGTCTCCTTATGCTCTTCGCCTGGCTCGCGTAGTTGCACGCGCATATCAACGATACCTGGGGCTAGGGCTAGTCCTTTAGCGTCGATGCGCAGAGCATCCCCGTTTGCTCGCTCGCTCGCGCCAGTACCGATTGCGGCGATAAGCCCATTTTCGATGAGCAGAGAGCCATGTTGCTCGCTATCGGTTGCGGGGTCGATCAGACGCGCATTTTCGATCAATGTCTGTTCCGCAGACATTCAGCCATTCCTCCCGACCTTGTCTGAGCTTGTCTGGTTAGGGAAGGAAATCACCTTATTTCTATTTGACTGCTCTAGGCTACTTGACTTTTCCAGGCTATTTGACTTTTCCAGGCTGGACGAGCCTTGCCATAATAGCTCTAAGCAGCTCATGCGCACGGCTACTCCAGTTCTGACTTGGTCGTGGACGAGGTTTAGCGCGAGATCGTCTGCGAGGTTAGAGTCTATCTCGACGCCTCTATTCATCGGACCTGGGTGCATTACCAGCGCGTCTTGTTTAGCGTAGGCTAGTTTTTCTCGATCTAGCCCATAGAAGTGGAAATACTCTCTTATCGAGGGCACGAAGATTCCCTGCATGCGTTCGGTTTGCAAGCGTAGCATCATGACGATATCGCAATCGGTTAGTCCTTCGCGCATGTCGGTAAACTCTTCGACATCATCGTATATTTGCGCTCGGTCTGGCAACAGGGTTGGCGGAGCTACCACCCGCACTTGCGCTTTCATTTTCTGCAACAGCAAGATGTTAGACCTAGCTACCCGCGAATGCCTTATATCGCCACAGATGGCGACTTTCAAGCCTTCGATTTTACCTTTGCGCTGCTGTATGGTCGCAGCGTCCGAGAGTGCTTGGGTTGGATGTTCGTGGAATCCGTCACCGGCGTTTATGACATGGCAGTCTAGTTTTTCTGATAATAGCTGCACTGCGCCGGCGTGCGGGTGTCTAACTACTAGCAGGTCTACCTCCATGGCTCGTAGCGTCTGGGCGGTGTCGATCAAGGTTTCGCCTTTACGAATAGAGGAATGAGCGACGGCGATGCTCGTTACCTCGGCACCGAGCCTCTTGGCTGCTAGCTCGAACGACACTCTGGTGCGTGTCGAGTTTTCCATAAACAGATTTATTACCGATAGGTTGCTTAGCGGCTCTATGTTCGTGCGCTCGGCTAAGTGAGCAGCATCCCTACCCCTATTCTTATAGCCTCTGATGTGGCTACCTGCTTTTATGTGCTCTGCGGTGCGATCGAGAATGGCGTTTATATCTCTGACTTCGAGAGAGGCGATACCTAGCAAGTTTCGAGGCAGGGAGTTCAACGGGGCACCCAAAGATTAGCAAGTAGATACATTCAAGCCCACGGATGCGGTATCGCTATCTTTTTTATCGAGATTGCGATTCTGCTTGTGCGTAAATTTTTGTAGCTAAGCGGTTTTACTACGATACTTACCTGTATCTTGCAAGGATAAAATTTGTTGACGCACGACCGCCCTTGCGCCCCTTTGCTATTTTTTACCCCGCGCCCGCTCTAGCGGTCGCGGGGTAAAAAATAATAACGATGCACAGGAAACCGGCTAAAACGATACAAGCAGGTTAGGAGATTCTGTTTATGCTGGCAATGCAGGCTTGTTGCATTATCACTCGCAGCCTAGCATCACCCACCCCCTCTATCGCCGCAGCACCCTGCAACAAGTACTCCCTTGCCAACGTCGAGCAATCTTCGAGGCAATCGTAGCGTTGCATTATCCCTAAAACCTCCTCTACCTGCGCCCCCCGACAAGCCTTATTTGCAAAGAGTTGCTTGATTCTCTTGCGCTCTTTTTTGTTTGCTCTAGCTACGCCTAGAATTAACGGATAGGTTATTTTCCCATCGCGTAAGTCGTCGCCACGCTGCTTGCCAAGCGAACTTCGTTGCGCGACATAATCGAGCATATCGTCAGCGAGCTGATAGCCGATTCCGAAATTCTCGCCAAAACTCGCCAATGCCTGCCGCTGCTTTTCAGAACCCCGCGCGAGCAACGCGCCACTCGTAGTCGCCGCGCCAAATAAAGTTGCAGTTTTGTCCTTAATAATATCGAGACACTCGTCCTCTGGCATAGCCAAAGCCCTAGCGCTGTAGAGTTGTCGCACCTCGCCTTGCGTTAGCCGCACGGCTGTTCGCGATAGCAGTTGTAGTATCTCAAGGTTTTTCTCACCACACATCAGGGCAAAAGCACGAGCGAAAAGGAAGTCTCCGACAAGCACAGAGGCTTGCGCGCCCCACAAGAAGTTGGCGACCGGTAAGCCTCTGCGCATTTTCGAACCATCTACGACATCGTCGTGTAGCAGGCTCGCGCAATGTATAGCTTCGATTACAGCACCGAGCACTATATCGCCACCAGAACCAGAGCTACAGCCAGAGCCAGAAGTATCTAGCGCGCCGCCGCCGTCACCATAGCCTCCTCGATAACCGAGCAATCTTGCCGAGGCGATAACCAGACGAGCGCGCAAACGTTTACCCCCAGACGATACGATATGCTGCACAA
>JABABG010000116.1 GCA_014238315.1 Alphaproteobacteria bacterium | reverse complement strand
GGCTAGGGCGGTAAAGGACAGTGCGATATGGGCTAGTGCGATATGGGCTAGTGCGATATGGGCTAGTGCGATATGGGCTAGTGCGATATGGGCTAGTGCGATATGGGCAGGGCGGTAGAGGCTATGGCAGTAGAGGACAGTGCGATAGCAAAAAAATAAAAGCAAAAAAATCCTCGTAGAGAAGCGCAAAGTGACAGCAAGGGGACTTGTCTTGGTATTGCAAGCATAAGTGTTGCAAATCTAAGTGCTAAAAAGTCTAAGTGCTAAAAGTGGTGCGCAAGCGAGCTGAAAAATGCATAAGGCACAAGAAATGAGGCGGCAGTAAAATAAAGCAGCAGTAAAAATAACCAAGCCAGTTCAACAGCCAGCCCAATAAAGAAACAAACTCGATAAACAAACAACAAGACAACAAGACAACAAGACAACTAAACTGAAGTACAAGAATCAACAACTCACAACGAAGGACAATATATATGTTTGAAGAACATTCGGTAGAAATTTCATGGGCTGAACGTCCCCTAATGCTAGAGACAGGCGTTGTCGCGAGGCTGGCAGACGGCGCAGTTATAGCGACCTACGGCGCAACTCGCGTTCTATGCACGGCAACATACGCTCGCAAGGCACGCGAAGGAATGGGATTCCTGCCGCTCACAGTCAACTATCAAGAAAAGACTTTCGCAGCAGGCAAAATCCCAGGCGGTTTCTTCCGAAGAGAAGGAAGACCCGGCGAAAAAGAAATACTAACCTCTCGGCTGATCGATAGACCCTTGCGACCGCTCTTCGATAAAGCCTATCGTTGCGAGACGCAAGTCGTATGCACAGTCCTCGAGCACGACCTCGAAAACGACCCAGACATCCCCTCGCTGATCGGAGCGAGCGCGGCTCTACAAATCTCCGGTGTGCCAATCGCATCCGCAATCGCGGGCGCGCGCGTAGGGTGGCGCGATGGGAAACCCGTTCTAAACCCAACTATCGCGGAAATGGGCGAAAGCCAGCTAGACCTCGTGCTCGCGGGAACAAAAAACGGGATACTGATGGTCGAATCGGAAGCAAAAGAGCTCAGCGAAGATGATATGCTCGCAGCTCTAGCCTGCGGACAAGAGGCTTTCGCCCCAGTCCTCGATGCTATCGAAGAGCTGCGCGAGAAAGCTGGCAAGCCAGCCTTCGTACTGCCAGCGCCAAACCCGGCGCTAGAGGGACTCGAAGCTAAGATGAAAAGTGCTTATGGAGCCGATATCGAGGCTTGCTACGATAAGGTCAAAAAAGCAGAGCGCGTAGGCGCGTTGGACGAGTTGCGTGAAAAAATTGCCAGCGAATACGCTAGTCTCGAAGACGAGACGGGAGTAGCAGACTGCTTGAAAGCAATCGAAAAAGAGCTCGTGCGTAAAAAAATACTAGAAAAAAGCGTGCGCATCGATACGCGAAAGCTCGATGACATTCGCGCGCTCGACTGCAGAGCTGGATACTTGAAGCGCACGCACGGCTCGGCGTTGTTTACTCGCGGAGAAACCCAAGCCCTTGCCGTAGCAACCCTCGGCACCCCGCAAGACTCGCAGATAGTCGATGCCTTGGCTGGAGAGTACCGCGAAAGCTTCATGTTGCATTACAACTTCCCTCCCTATTCGGTCGGTGAGGCTAGTATGATGAGACCTCCAGGGCGCAGAGAGATCGGACACGGCAAACTCGCCTGGCGTGCATTGCATCCGCTAATGCCGTCCATCGAGGAATTCCCATACACCGTGCGCGTAGTCTCGGAGATAACCGAATCCAATGGCTCCTCGTCGATGGCTACAATTTGCGCCTCGTCCATGGCACTGATGGACGCAGGCGTGCCCATGCGCTCGTCTTGCGCTGGTATTGCTATGGGCTTGATCAAAGAGGGAGAACGCTTCGCTATACTATCCGATATACTCGGAGACGAAGACCATCTCGGCGATATGGACTTCAAAGTCGCGGGTAGCGAAAACGGAATCACCGCCTTGCAGATGGATATAAAAATAGAGCAGATAACTATCGAAATCATGCGAGAGGCACTCGCGCAAGCCGAACGCGGAAGAAAGCATATCTTGGAGACCATGGCGCGTTGCGTAGACAAGCCGCGTAGCGAAATCTCCGAACATGCTCCGCGTATGCGCACGCTCAAGGTGCCGAAGGATAAAATACGCGAGGTAATCGGAGCGGGCGGCAAGGTCATCCGCGAGCTGTGCGAGACTACCGGCGCGCGTATCGATATAGAAGACGATGGCACAGTCAGAATCGCCGCGGTCGAAGAAAAGGCTATCGAGGCAGCGATCGAAAAAATCGAAGCCATAACCGCATCGGCGCAAATCGGCAAAATATATAAGGGAAAGGTCGTGCGCTTGATGGACTTCGGCGCGTTCGTCAACTTCCTCGGTGGAAAAGACGGGTTGGTTCATATCTCGGAGATAGCCAATCACAGAATCGGCAGGGTCTCCGATGTACTCAGTGTCGGGGACGAGGTGCAGGTCAAGTGTCTGCGCATCGACGAGCAGGGCAGAGTCGGTTTGTCCATTCGGGCAACGCTCGATGAGGAAGATGGACAAGCGCAAGGGTCGGATATGGCAGAGGATAACCCAAGAGGTAACCCAAGAGGCAACCCAAGGGGTAACCACAGAGGTAACCCCAGAGATAGCTCTAGGGATGGCCAAAGAGACAGCCACCCGCGCTACGAAAACGATCATCCCCCCCAGCAATACCACGACGATATGCCAGACGATAGAAGGAAATCCAGACCTCGCAAACCATACCGCAACCGAGACTAACGAAAGCGCATCGATACGCGAAAGCTACCAGAGGCAGAGCTGGCGATGACAGAAAAGTTGGCAAGGGCTAGCGGCAAGAATAAGGGCAAGAATAGCGGCAAGACTAGCGGCAAGACTAGCGGCAAGAATAGCGGCAAGAATAAGGCAAGAGTAAGGCAAGGGCTGGCAATGCTACATAGTTTGCTGTCTGGCTTGTCGCTTGGCTTGTCGCGTAATCTACTTTTGCAAAATGACTTGCTTTTGCAAAATGGCTTGCTTTTGCAAAATGACTTGCTTTTGCAAAATGACTTGCTTTTGTAGGTCAGCTCGTCTAACAATGACGGAAGAAATAACACACACAAGAACTAAACAACCGGTGTCGCGTTTGCCGCTTTTTGCGCCAACCGCGACCTTTCTTGTGGCGGTCTAACCGGAAGAGGATGTCGATGGACTACGCGCCTTTCACTATGCGCCAAATGGTCGAGGCTGGAATGCACTTCGGTCACACAACTAGACGATGCAACCCGAAAATGTTGCCGTGGATATTCGGACAACGAAACGGGGTGCACATCATCGATCTAGAGCAAAGCTCGCAATTGCTACGCCAAGCCCTCGTAGCGATGCACGAGGCAGCCTCGCAGGGCGGGAAGATACTGATAGTCGGCACAAAACGCCAAGCGCAAACCATCGTTGCAGAAGCGGCTCAAGCCTGCGGGCAGTTCTACATCAACCGAAGGTGGTTGGGCGGAACCCTCACAAACTGGCAGACCGTATCAAAGTCCATAGATTCTCTAAAGATGCTAGACGAGAAGCTCGAAAAAGACGAAGAGTTGCAAGGACTGACAAAGCGTGAAAAGCTCAGCCTAACTCGAAGACGCGACAAGCTCGAAAAAGCCTTGGGCGGAATACGCGAGATGAACAATCTGCCAGACCTCATGCTCGTAATCGATACCAACAAAGAATCCACCGCCATCAAGGAAGCGCAAAACCTCAACATACCCATCGTCGCGGTTCTCGACAGCAACTCTAATCCCGATGGCATAACCTATCCAGTGCCAGGAAACGACGACGCTACTAGGGCGTTGAAATTCTATCTCAACTTGGTAGCGCAAGCTGTGATCAACGGCTTGGAAAAATCCTTGGCGCGAGCGGGACAAAAGCCAGATAAAGAGCCAGCTCTAGATGCAGAGCTCGCTCAAAAAACCAGCTCGGAAGGCGCAAAAGGCAATAGCGGTAAAAATAAAGACAAAGACAAGCAGAGCGCACAAAAGGCGCAAAAAGAGGCTGGAAGAGACGATTCTGAAAAATCTGTGAAAGCAAAAGATGCAAAATCCGAGATGGAATCCGAGGCAAAACCCCAAGCAAAGACCTCGACTCGCGGGAAGATCACAGCCTTATTCAAGGGGGAGAAATGAGCGAAGTAAGCGCTAGTCTAGTGAAGCAACTACGCGAAGACACCAGCGCCGGTATGATGGATTGCAAGAGAGCCTTGCAAGAAAGCGGCGGTGAAATGGCAGATGCTAAAGCTTGGTTGCGGAAAAAAGGCTTGGCAGGAGCGCAAGCCAAATCCTCGCGGGCGACAGAACAAGGCTTGGTAGCGCTCGCCGTCAAAGAGAAAAAGCAGGCAGTTCTAATAGAGTTGAACGCAGAAACCGACTTTGTCGCGCGAAACGAATCTTTTCAAAAATTCTTGCGCAAGGTAGCTAAACGCGCGCTCGAAAACGTTGCTACGAGCGCGGAGGACCTGCTCGAATTGCCTATGAATGCAGAGACTGCTACAAATGGCGATGGCGATAATGAAAACCTGGATAATATCGATAAGGCTCTGCAGGCTCTGATAAGCACGATCGGCGAGAATATGCGTCTGCGCCGTTGCGCGCATCTAGCGGTCGAAAAAGGACTAGTCGCCTCGTATATGCACACGCGTATCGAGGGCGAGGATGAGGAAGTGCCTATGGGAAAAATAGGCGTGCTAGTAGCACTCGAGGGAGACGCCGATGATGGCATATTGGGCAAGCTCGGTAAGTCTCTAGCTCTGCATATTGCCGCCGCGAATCCTAGCGTCATCGCCAAAGAAGACTTGTCCGACGAAGTAATCGCGCAAGAGAAAGAAATCCTCGAAGAGCAAGCGCGCGCCAACAGCCCTGAAAATGCGCCGATCGAAAAGATAGTCGCTGGGCGGATGGGAAAGTTTTTCACCAGCGTGGTGCTACAAGAGCAGAAATACGCGCTCGATGAAACTAAATCTATAAAATCGATGCTGGAAGAAGCGAGCAAGCTGGCTGGCTCTGCTATTCGCATCAAGGGCTTCCATCGCTTCTCGTTGGGTGAAAAGATTAACGGCGACTGATAAAGGAGGACGGCGGTTGTAAAAACGCTCGCCAAGATTTGCCTATGGACGAAAAGACCTTCGAAACTAAAGAATACGCAAAGCGCATGGATGGCGCGTTAGAGGTGCTCGCGCGCGAGCTTGGGGGATTGCGTAGCGGACGCGCCTCTATTTCTTTGCTCGCTCCTTTGAACGTACGCGCGTACGGCGAGGCAAGCCAGCCCATCGACCAGCTGGCAAGTCTAAACGTCGTCGATGCGCGAACGCTCAGCATAAATGTGTGGGACGCTAGCATCGTGCCTGCCGTCGAAAAGGCGATCATCGAATCCGACCTAGGGCTGACCCCGCAAACAGAAGGCTCCGTGATACGATTGCACCTGCCAAGCCCTAGCGCCGAGCGCAGGCAAGACCTTACAAAAATCGCAGCGCGATACGCAGAAGAAGCGCGAATCGCAGTGCGAAATGTGCGCCGCGATGCTATCGATGCTATACGCAAGCAAGAGAAGGAAAAAGTAGCCTCGCAAGACGAGGCTCAACATTTTAGCGAAATGGTGCAGAAAATTACCGACCAATATGTCGGAAAGATAGACGAAGCCTTGCGCAACAAAGAACAAGAAATAGCTACACCATGAAAGGCTCTGACCCACGAAGTGCCATTTCCGCCTCCGCCAGTCATACTGCGGAGGTTGTCTCTGAGGTGGCGGGTAAGGGCTCGGTCGCTGTTGCAAAAATCCTCAGAGACAATGCGCTTAAAGATAGTTTTCTTAAGGGTAATTCGTTTAAAAATAATTCGATCACGAGCATTAAAAAAGCCACCAGCAACGGCGCGCAACTGCCCCCCCCCTTGCAGCATCTGGCAGTCATAATGGATGGCAACGGTCGCTGGGCAAAAGCGCGAGGAAGGTCGAGAATCTTCGGGCATCGTGCTGGAGCCAAGGTTGCAAAAAAAATACTCGACTACGCGCTCGATGTAGGAATCCCATACTTGACGCTATTCGCATTCTCCAGCGAAAACTGGCGACGACCGAAACACGAGGTAAGCGGACTGATGCGATTGTTGGAGGAATACCTCGATAACAATCGAGAGAGCTTCCTAGCTGGAGAGCGCGTGCGGTTGAATGTCTTCGGCGACAAACAAGGATTGCCAGCATCGCTCGTAAAAAAGCTCGATGAGGTCGAGCAAGCCTCGATAGATAATGTCGGGCTGAATCTGGGGCTCGCGCTGAACTACGGAGGACGCGCAGAGATAGTGCGGGCGGCTAAAAAGCTCGTCGAAAAATGCTTGGCGGGAGAAGAAAAAATAGAAAACATAGACGAGTGCCAACTCGCAAGCCAACTCGATACGGCAAGCTTCCCAGACCCAGACTTGCTAGTGCGCACCGGCGGCGAAAAGAGAATCAGCAACTTCATGCTATGGCAGAGCGCATACACAGAAATGGCTTTTACAGATTGCCCGTGGCCAGACTTTGACGAAAAAAAGCTTGAAGAAATTCTCATAAAATTCTCTACTCGCGTAAG